>VFJT01000103.1 GCA_009885935.1 Gammaproteobacteria bacterium | reverse complement strand
TCTTGACTGATTTACATACCATGGCTAATTTCCCCCTAGAAAAAGGCAAAGAAGCCGTATCTGAACCACCACCGAAGAGCGATGAATCTTCTTCAAGTCAAAGCTCATCTTCTAGTAGTAGTTCAAGTTCATCCTCTAGCAATTCAAGCTCATTTCAATCTGAAGTTCAACGAAGAAGACGTGTTTCAGGTGAACCATCGCGGGAGATCGATCACTCGCCGCAAAATCCTGAAGTTTGTCCTGCTACGCCTGGCCGTACATCTCCATAGTAACTTTACAAGACACGTGCAAAAAACACAGTCATTCGCGTTGATTCTGGGCGCCTCGCGAGGCGCCCCTACAGAACGAGCCTTGGAACAATGTAGGGGCGGCTCGTGAGCCGCCCGGGGCTTAACCGAATGCCATTAGCTCACGAGGCACTACAGACATTATTCTATAGACGCAATCGCCACATCCGCGCTTACATCAGCAGCGTAATCCACGTCCGGCCAATTAAAACCAAATAGCTTATAAAAATCGTCTTTATACCCTTCTAGATCGGCGTATTGTGCTAATAGCGCGGCATCGACTTTTTGCCAACGCGCGGCAATTTCTTGTTGCACTTCCGGCGCCATTTCCCAATCGTCTACGCGTATACGGCCACTGCCATCAACGGGTACGGCTTTACCGCAATATAAGCGATCCTTAAAAAGACGCGTGATCTGCTCTATGCATCCTTCGTGTGTACCCTTTGCTTTCATGATGTGGTACAACAGCGAAATATACAAAGGCACGACTGGAATAGCGGCACTCGCTTGGGTCACTAAACCCTTATTCACCGATAGATACGCCGCACCGCTACCGTTCTGTTGCAACATTTTGGTTAAGCGCGCCGCGGTTTGTTCTAAATCAGCCTTAGCACGACCTATACTACCTTGATGGTAAATAGGAAAAGTTAATTCTGGGCCTATGTAAGAATACGCTATCGTTTTTACGTCTTTAGCCAATAGATCAGCATCTTTCAATGCTTCCATCCACCATTGCCAATCTTCCCCACCCATCACCCCTACAGTGTGACGAATTTCTTCTTCATTGGCAGGCTCTATGGTCACTGTACTCAATTCACCACTCATGATGTTGATGGTTTTACCGGAAAAAGATTTTCCTATGGGTTTTAACACGGAAGTTAAAGTTTCACCTGTTCTAGGATTGATGCGTTTAGGAGAAGCTAAACTGTATATCACACAATCCACACCACCCTGCCAATCTTTGCGTATGAGTTCGATGGTTTGTTGCTTGATTTCATCGGAATAGGCATCGCCATTGATGCTTTTGGCATATAAGCCTTGTTCATGGGCCAAAGTCTCAAAGGCAGCGGTATTGTACCAGCCGGCACTGGCCGTACGATTATCACTGGCAGGACGCTCAAAGGAAACACCTATGGTTGCGGCCAAGCTACCAAAAGCCGCTACAATACGGCTGGACAAACCATAACCCGTAGAAGCCCCTATGACCAATACCTTTTTAGGTCCATTTAAAGATCCAAAATGTTTTTTGACATAATCTATTTCTGCTTCTACATGTGCGCGGCAACCTTGCGGATGGGCGGTGGTACAAATAAAACCACGTACTTTAGGGGCTATAACCATTATTGTGTCTCCAATAGTCAACTTTAGGACGCAGTGTAGCGATTGGCTGTGGGTAGGTCAAGTTCGAAATAGGGAGGAAAAGGGCGTACAATAGCCGTAGTGATAAAAACCAAGGAAAGCACATGACCGCATTTAAAGCCGCTTATTATGAAGCCGTAGGCAAAGCAGAGGAAGTATTAAAATTGGGGTCCTTTGAACTCACCCTGCCCAAAGACAATGAAGTGCAAATTGAAATCATTACTTCTGCTGTGAACCCATCCGATGTTAAAACACGTCAGGGTAATAGAGGCCCGCTAACGGTCCCTTCTTTGATCCCTCATAGCGACGGTGCAGGCATAGTCACAGCCTGTGGCAGAGCCGTCACTCACTTTAAACCCGGCGATCGCGTCTGGGTATACAATGCTGCCTGGGAACGCAATCACGGTACCGCCGCCACTTTAATCAATCTGCCTGAAGAACTGGTGGTCAATCTGCCCGACAACACTTCTTTTGAAATAGGTGCTTGCCTGGGTATTCCGGCACTCACCGCCGCCGCTGCTTTGTTGTCTTTAGATACTAACCGCGATGATACCATCATAGTTACGGGAGGCTCAGGCGCTGTAGGCATGTGTGCGATTCAAATGGCTAAAATGCTAGGGCTTACAGTGCTATCCACGGTACGCTCAGAAGAAAAAGCACGCATCGCCAAACAAATGGGCGCAGATTATGTCATCAATGCGGCTACAGAAAATGTATTGGAGAAAGTGAAACAGTATACTCATGATCAACTCTTAGATGGCATCGTTGAAGTCGATTTTGGCGGCAATTTGGATTGGACCATACCCGCATTAAAACTCAATGGCATCATTGCACCCTATGCTTCCATGGGAGAAAAAACACCTACGATCGATTTTTACCCGATGATGTTTAAACAAATTATCTTGAAACCTATCTTCGTCTATGTTTTATCTCAGTCCATGCGCGCACGCGCCATTGAACTGATACAACGCGCCTTGCAAGAGAAAAAATTAAATCCGCTCATTGCTAACACCTATGTATTAGATGACATCGTGCAAGCGCATTTGGCTGTAGAAGCGGGCAATAAGATAGGTCAGGTGTTGATTCGGAATGATTGCGGGTTCGCAACTTATGATAGAGCTTAGAGCATGATTTCATCTAAATTAAACAAGGCCTTCCGTTTGCTCGTGATCGTGTTGCTGGCTTATCTAGTCCTTTTATTAATTTATTTTTTTAGGCAATCGCATTTTATTTATGTCCCTGCTCAGCATTTAAAAGCTCCCACAGCGTATGGCTTAACGGATTTTTCTATCGTGTCGGTGAAAACAAAAGACGGACTTACTCTAAAAGCCTGGTATCATCCCGCAACGCCGCACAAACCAACATTGTTATTTTTGCACGGTAATGCCGGGCATATAGGCGATCGTGCTTATACGGTGCAGCCTTACCTCAAAGAAGGTTTTGGGGTTTTTTTATTCGAATATCGTGGCTATGGCGATAATCCAGGCCGTCCTTCTGAAACCAATAACATTGCCGATGCCCAAGTCGCCTTACAGGATTTACGCCAAGATAGCGCTTGCATCGTTGTTTACGGTGAATCCTTAGGCACGGGTGTCGCCGTCGCCTTAGCCGCCCAAAACAAAGTCGCGGCATTGATCTTAGAATCGCCCTTTTCTCGTTTGAGCAATGTGGCCAAAAAACATTATCCTTTTTTGCCCGTGGATCTTTTGCTGCGAGAACGGTATGATTCAATCGATTCGATCGCACACATACACACGCCTGTATTGCTTATGCACGGTACCAAAGATGAAGTGGTGCCTGTAGCAGAAAGCGAAATGCTCTATCAAGCCGCCGTGCCACCTAAAAGTTTAGTGATCGCTGCGGATAAAGCGCACAATGATATGGACAGCATTTGGATGGCTAATGTGGTCACTGCATTTTTACGCAAGAATAAAGTCTGTGTTTATTCAGAATGAAATTAGCAATTATCATCTTACAAAGAGATCTGAACTAATCCCAAACATTTTTTTCAATCCAATGATCTGTTTTTTAGACAGCGGCCGCTCACCATTCAGATATTTAGAAACATTCGCTTGTCCAGAAAAAATATCAGCTAGATCTTGTTGATGTAGATTATGCGACTTCATTAAATATTTAACCATATCAATTTCATTGGTATCAGAGCCAATGGCAGAATAATTTTCATTATCATACTGTTCCATATTTTCACCTATAATCTGCATAACAATCGCTAATGGATGTTTTTCATCATCTCGGACTTCATCAATTAATTGATCCAGAACTTTCTCAAGCTTAGCATATTCTTTAGAATTCACCGGTTTTTTAAATATGGAAATAGGTAAATGAATTTTATGTTCTGTCACCTTATCTATGTAATCAATTGCTAGGGCTGCTCTATTCATAATTCACCTCTCTTCAACTTGGCTTGGTTATACGGTCTACTATACTCAGCATGAGTCCATATCGTTCTGATGTAACAAAGCTGCCTATTATAATGAACAGCTGTAATTAATCGATAATTATTACCGCCAATATTAAAAATTGTATAACCATGAACCGCATCAACACTATTAAATTTTTCTCGCAATAAGTTGATGTCTTTTACATTGGTTTCCTGCATTTTAATATACCATTCTACTAGTGGTAATTCGGCCTGCGCATTCTCTTTTAAATAGTCTCTTATTTTCTTCTTTGAAATAATACGCAATTTATAAATTACCCATTAACTATCCTACTCACTCATCAGTATATATCCAATTGACATATATGTCAAACAGACATAACCCCCTCTTGTTTTGGTACCAAAACGCTTAACCAAGCTTATATCCTTATGATAATACTATAATTATACGCATAAGAATAGACCCGCCAACAATAGCTGCTAATAATAAGGCTGGCTTCTACACCCGATTACCGTTAAAATACCCGGCTCAGAAAACAGTATAGTGAATGTTAAAACAATGACTTACACGCCTTGGCAGCCGCCGCTACCAGCGAATACGCATCAAAGCTGGTCGGGCTTGCCCTTAAGTGCACAATCTTTGGCCATTAGCCGCTTTGCAAGGCAGCATCGCGGTTGGACCATCGTCATTGCTGCCTCGACCTTGCAAGCAGAACAATTGCTGGAGGAAATCACTTATTTTAGTGACGATAAAAACCTGCCCTTGTGGCTATTTCCCGATTGGGAAACCCTGGCTTATGACGCTTTTTCGCCGCACGAAGACATTATTTCCAACCGCTTGAAGATCTTGTCGCAATCGCAACGCCTAGAACAAGGTATTTTGATCGTTTCCATCGCTACCCTATTACAGCGCTTGGCGCCTAAAGAATATGTCAGCGGCCGTGCCTTCTATTTAAAGCTAGGACAAAACCTGGATCTCACTTCTTTTACGCGACAATTACAACAAGCCGGTTATCACGCCGTATCGCAAGTGTATACGCATGGTGAATATGCCTGCCGCGGCTCTATCATCGATTTATTCCCCATGGGGAGCACGACTCCCTTTCGCATCGATTTATTAGACACTGAAATCGACAGCATTCGTACTTTTGATTGCGACAGCCAATTGTCCCTAGAAAAAGTCTCTGCAATCGATATTTTACCCGCACGCGAATTTGCCTTAGACGACGATAGTCTACAACTGTTTAGACGTCAATGGCGTGAAAGCTTCAACGGCGATCCGATGCGCTCTCCCTTTTATCAAAGCATACAAAACGATATTATTCCTGGCGGTGCAGAATATTATTTACCGCTATTTCACCCGCATACCGATACTCTATTCGATTATCTACATCAAAATAGTTATTTCTTCCTGCCTGCAGACTATGATGTATTCAGTCAGACTTGTGCCAGCGAGTGGCAAGATCGCTATGAACGCCGTAATTTAGATAGCACACGACCTTTACTGCCGCCAGAACGTTTATTCATAGATCCCGCTGAATTTAAATCCTTATTACACAAGATTGAAAATAAAAGTTGTTTATTAAGCGAAATAGCATTAGAACACAGCACTTGTTTTGCATTGACAGCGCCGCCGATACTCACCATTCATCCGCAAAAGAAAGCTGCATTGCAAGATATTCTAGACTATCAACACCAAAGCACCTCGCGCTTATTAATCTGCGCCCACAGCATGGGGAGACGACAATTTAATCAAGATTTCTTTGCGAAACAGGATTTAGAATTACCCGCAGTCAATAGCCTAGATGAATTTTTACAAAGCACATTGCCCTTGGCAATTATTGCTGCTCCCTTATACGATGATTTCAGCTGCCCGCCCTTACAGATCACGTTAATCAACGAAGCGCGCTTATGGGGACAAAAAGTCAGTATCAGCGAAAGAAAAAATACTCGTCGCGAAAAACGGTATAGCGATGATTTTGCCAATTTGGCTGATTTATCCTTGGGTGCGGCCGTAGTGCATTTTGATTATGGCATAGGTCGTTATGAAGGCTTAGTGGTATTAGAGGCAGGCGGACAAAAAGGCGAATACTTGTTATTGTCTTACGATAATAATGACAAACTCTATGTGCCGGTGTCTTCATTGCATTTGATTTCGCGCTACAGCGGCATTCATTCCGAAGACGTAACCTTAAGCCACTTGGGTAGCCCGCAATGGCAAAAAGCCAAAGAAAAGGCCTTGGCCAAAGCACGTGATACCGCCGCTGAATTACTGGCTTTATACGCCAAGCGCAGTGCCTTAACGGGCCATCACTTTAATATAGACGAATTAGAATACCAACAATTCTGCCAAGGGTTTGCCTTTGAAGAAACCATCGATCAACAACAAGCCATAGACGCCGTCATTGCCGATATGGCGGCCGATACGCCCATGGATCGCCTAGTTTGCGGCGACGTGGGCTTTGGTAAAACGGAAGTCGCCATGCGCGCTGCTTTCATCGCCGTCATGAATAAAAAACAAGTAGCGATCTTGGTGCCTACTACGCTTTTAGCCGAACAACATTATGCTTCTTTCCTCGATCGCTTTGCCGATTGGCCCGTCAGCATTGCCGCTTTATCGCGTTTTCAATCCACTAAAGCGCAACAGACTATTTTGGCACAACTAGCTGCAGGCACTGTAGACATCGTCATTGGCACGCATAAATTGATTCAACCCAAAGTTAAATTTAAAAACTTAGGCTTGGTCATCATCGATGAAGAGCATCGTTTTGGTGTACAACAAAAAGAAAAATTAAAAACCCTAAGAGCCGAAATCGATATTTTAACCTTAACGGCAACGCCTATTCCGCGTACCTTAAACATGGCCATTGCCGATCTGCGCCAATTGTCCATTATAGGCACGCCGCCGCCGCGTCGTTTGGCGATTAAAACATTTTTACACGAATACGACAGCGGTTTAGTGCGTGAGGCAATTTTGCGCGAAATTCACCGCGGCGGCCAAGTGTATTTTTTACATAACGATGTATCACAAATAGAGCGTGTCACGCAAGAGTTGCACGCCTTAGTGCCCGAGGCCAGCTTTCACGTTGCTCATGGACAAATGCACGAACGCGAATTAGAACGCATTATGGGAGATTTCTATCATCAACGCTTTAACGTATTAGTATGCACTACCATCATCGAAACCGGCATTGATATTCCTACCGCCAATACCATTTTGATCAATCGTGCCGATCGTTTTGGCTTGGCGCAATTGCATCAGCTGCGTGGCCGCGTTGGTCGTTCGCATCATCAAGCTTATGCCTATTTATTCGTACCAGAAGTTTCTCTACTCAATAAGGATGCGCAACGTCGTTTAGAAGCCATCACCGCTTACGATGCCCTAGGCGTGGGCTTTATCCTAGCAACTCACGATTTGGAAATTCGCGGCGCGGGTGAATTATTAGGTGAAGATCAAAGCGGACAAATTCAAAGCGTAGGCTTAACCTTGTATAGCGAATTATTGGAACGCGCCGTTAATAGCTTAAAAAATGATGATCCTATAGATTTTTGGCCGGATACTACGGAAATTAAAATAAACTTGCCCACTCTAATCCCTGATACTTATCTGCCGGATATCCATGAGCGCTTGGTTTTATACAAACGCATTTCATCTGCTAAAAATGATGCGGACTTAGATAACTTACAAATCGAAATGATAGATCGCTTTGGCTTATTGCCCGAACCCACGCGTCATTTATTTGCCGTCACCACTTTAAAATTGCAAGCCAAGGCCTTAGGCATTACGCGCATCGATGCCAACGAACAGGGTGGCAAGCTAGAATTCGCCGCCAAACCCCATATCGATTTGGCAAAACTTATTGAATTGATTCAAAGCGATCCTAAGAACTATAAGCTAGAAAATGCGCAAATACTGCGATTTCATGTTAAACTGGAAAACAGCCAGCAGCGTTTACCGTGGCTGATTAATTTATTGGAAAAATTAAGGGACACAACCCATGAGTCTGCAAACCACCATTGAACAAGCCTTCGACAAGCGCTTAGATTACACCCCGGATAATGTGCCGTCCGCCATACGGGCTGCCGTGGATGAAGTCATCACCGAACTAGACAGCGGTCGTTGCCGTATAGCTGAGAAAATTGATGGCCACTGGAAGGTCAATACCTGGCTTAAAAAAGCAGTATTATTGTCTTTTCGCATTACGCAAAGTCACGTTGTAGACGGCGGCTTTACCCAATATTACGACAAAGTTCCCTTAAAATTTAGCCACACTACTGCCGCCGATTGGGCCGCTCAGGGGATACGCGCCGTGCCTATGGCGCAAGTCCGTAAAGGCGCATTTATCGCTAAAAATACGGTACTCATGCCCTCTTATATCAACATCGGCGCCTACATAGACAGCGGCACTTTAGTGGATACATGGGCTACAGTAGGCTCTTGCGCCCAAGTCGGTAAGAATGTACATCTTTCAGGTGGTGTGGGCTTAGGCGGCATCTTAGAGCCGGTACAAGCCGCCCCCACCATCATCGAAGACAATTGTTTTATAGGCGCGCGCTCGGAGATCGTAGAGGGCGTCATCGTCGAGGAAAATTCCGTCATTTCCATGGGCGTTTACATAGGCCAGAGTACTAAAATTTATAATCGCCAAACGGGCGAAATCATTTATGGCCGCGTACCTGCGGGCTCCGTGGTAGTCCCCGGCGCATTACCTGCAGCCAATGGCAGTCATAGTCTCTATTGCGCCGTTATCATCAAAACCATCGATGCCAAAACCCGTGAGAAAGTCGCTTTGAATGAGTTGTTGCGCGAAGCGGAGGTACCACACCATGGCTGATTTTTCCGCGGTATTAGAATTGGCTCAGGCCTTAATCGCCATTCCTTCTATCACGCCTGAAGACAAAGGTTGTCAGGAACTGATCAAAAGCAAATTGATTCCTCTAGGTTTTACTTGCCACGATCTCCCCTATGAAAACGCCCATAACTTATGGGCAACTTATGGCTCAGGCTCACCGGTAGTAGTATTAGCCGGCCATACCGATGTGGTCAGTGCGGGCGACGACACAGACTGGGACTACCCCCCTTTCGCTGCCACCATTGATAATGGCTATTTGCATGGTCGCGGTGCCGTGGATATGAAAGGGGGGCTCGCGGCACAACTCACAGCGGCAATGGCGTTTATTAACGATTACCCTGATTTTAAAGGCACGCTCGCATTCTTGATCACCAGCGCCGAAGAAGGCCCTTCCCATATAGGCACGCCTATAGTCTTAGATCATTTAAAACGCAGTGGCCAAAGCATAGATTATTGCTTAATAGGCGAACCTTCTAGCGATAAACAAGTCGGCGATACGCTGCGAGTTGGCCGCCGAGGTTCCTTGCATGGGCAATTAACCGTGCACGGCAAGGCGGGCCACGTGGCTTATCCACATCTAGCCGATAACCCCATACACAAATTAGGGCGATTTATTCACGACTGGACTGAGATAAAATGGGATCACCCGCCCGAAGAATTTCCAGCGACGACATTGCAAATTACCGATATGAGTACGGGCAACACCATGCACAACGTGATTCCCGCAAAGGTGAGTTTACGTTTTAATTTGCGTTTTTCCCCAGCCATTACGCCGCAAGAAATTAAGGAAAAAACGGTTGCCTTATTAGAACACCATGGCTTACGCCACGAATTATCCTGGAGTTTAAGCGGCGATCCTTTCTTAACTCAGCCTGGCACTTTGCTAGCCTGTTGTGATAAAGTTATAGAACAACTGCGGCACATTACACCCCAACGCTCCACGGCAGGCGGCACCTCCGATGGCCGTTTTATCGCTAAAATGTGTCCGGAAGTGGTGGAATTAGGGCTGTGTCATAGTGGCATGCACGAAAGTAATGAATGTGTACGCATCAGTGATCTCACTGATTTAAGTGAAATTTATTATGCACTTTTAAAAGAGTTATTATTATGAAAAAGAATATTGCCGTTATCTACGGCGGCCAATCTGCTGAACACAGCATTTCCTTAAAATCGGCTGAATTTATTTTAAAAAGCTTAGATCAAACAGAATATACGCCTTATGCGATAGGCATAGAAAAAGAAAGTGGTCTTTGGTATTTACAACCGAAAATTACTTTTCCTTTAGAAATAAACACTGCACCAGAAAATTTGGTAAGCTTATTGCCCGATCATAAACTGTATCACGTACATACTAAAGCGGTTAGCGATGCTATCGATGTGGTCTTTCCGATTTTGCACGGCCCTAACGGTGAAGATGGTACCCTGCAAGGTTTATTGCAATTAATTGGTTTGCCCTTTGTAGGCGCCAATTGTTTGGGTTCGGCCATAAGCATGGATAAAGACGTTTCTAAACGCTTGCTGCACGAGGCAGGCATACCGATCGCCCCCTTTAAAACGCTGCGCTCTCATGAGTTAGAGACTGTCAATACAATGGAGATACTCAACGACATCGGTTTACCCTGCTTTGTAAAACCCGCCAATATGGGTTCTTCTTATGGCATCAGCAAGGTCAAGCGTGCAGAAGAATTACAGGCCGCTTTAGTCCTGGCATTTAAATACGATCGCAAAGTATTGATAGAAGCTGCCATTGTAGGCCGTGAATTAGAATGTGCGGTGATGGGCAATGATTTTCCTATCGCCACCAACCCGTGTGAGATTAAAGTGACGCGCGACTATTATGACTTTACCGCTAAGTACGATGACAACGGCGGTACAGAATTTATAGTGCCTGCAGTCATAGAGCCCGCAGTACAAGAAAAACTAAAAGCCATAGTATTGAAAGCCTATTTTTGCTTAGATTGCCGCGGCATGGCCCGCGTCGATTGTTTTTTGACGAAAGACGGCACTGTTTATATCAACGAACTCAACACCATTCCCGGCTTTACCGCCATGAGCATGTACCCACGCATGTGGCAAGACAGTGGCGTAGAGGGTCCCGCCTTAGTGCAGAAATTAATAGACTATGCATTTGAAGCTTTTGATCGACAGCAGAATTTGTTGGTGTAAGTGAGGTATTTTTATGAAGCAATATTTATGGACATTAGATGGTGGCAGATTACACTATCAAAGCACCTATAAAGAAAGTAAAATAAATTGGTTATTTCTTCCTGGCGGGCCTGGACTCGGATCAGAAGCACTGGCTGATCTGACGCAATTACTGAAAGATAAAATTCCTGGTGTCATTTGGCACTTTGATTTGCCCAATGACGGTTCAAATATCTTAGAGAATAAACCCATTTCTAACTGGCGCTCAGCTCTTATTCAAGCAATAACCGCTTTAGAGAATGTCGTTTTAGTCGCTCACTCAACGCCTGGAATGTATGCGCAAACCATGCCGGAGCTTGAGAAACTTTTATATGGAATTGTACTCATTGGCTCTGCGCCTGATGCTTCATGGCAGAATAGATTTGAAGAATATTGCGAGAAAAACAAGGATCCCGTTATCACTGAAGCAGAAAAAGAATATATAGAAAATCCAAATAATGAAAATCTGCGCAAACTGTTAATTGCGGCAGCAAGAAACTGTTTTGTGACAGAAGAATCAATAAAAGCCGGGAAAGCGTTATTTATGCGAATTCCTGTTAATCATAATGCTAGTGAGCAGGCTGCCAAGCATTTTGATTCAGAAAAATATCAAGCGACTTGGATCCCGCAGACAATCAATACATTGATTACAACGGGGTCAATCGATCCTATTACACCCTTAAAATTATTTCAAAATGAAAAATATAAAAGAAAGAATATTTTACTGCGAGAGATTTCTGAAGCGGGTCATTACCCCTGGTTTGAAAATCCAAATGAAGTTGTACAAGCATTCCAGGAATATGTTAGAAAATTTAGGACGCAATTACCATAAAAAACCCAACAGCCATAAGGGAATATTATCATTTTCAACCGACAGTATATCATCTGCAAAAACAAAGCTATTTTTGATAGATTTCAGTTGTTTTTTATTTTTACTTTTACCGCCTATTTCAAAGGTATACTGATCATTCAAACAAAAATCACCAAAGGTGGGCGCGGTTAACTCACCGCTATCGTATAAACAATTGGCTACAAAAGTCTCGCGTATAGTACCAATCGCTGGTTCTAAAGAATAAGCATAGGCAAAATTAGTGTTATTTAAAAATATTTTGTGTGGTTTTTGAAAGTCTTTATGCGACTTATTAGCGGAATACAAATTAGTGAGAACTTCGCCTTCGCTTAAATAGTATAGATATTTCTTTAAACTATTGTCATTGGCAATACTCAAGTTTCTGGATAATTCAGAGATATTGGGCGTAAAAGGACATTTGACAGCAATATGCCTTAATAGTTGTTTAATGTTGTTCCTGCTCACGCTATCAATTTCTTTGTGTACAACAGATAAGTCAGACTCAATCACGCTATTGATAGAGTTCAACAAACTATCGTAATACAATGTTGCTGTAGCGTAGTTGTCACGAGTTAAGAAGTAACCTTCGCGACAGTATAATTTAAATAGTGCCAGCAAATCTAATTTATCTTTTTGAAAAATTTTTGTGATTTGTAAAACGATCTCTTCTGCAGAAGCGAATATGTCGTTTAATGAAATAACTTTTAAGTTTAAGGCATAATTTTTATTGATATATTCTCTAAAACTTAAGCCCTTAGCATGCAACATCACATGTCGTCGACTGAGATCAGCAGAGGCGTAATCCAAATTGAGTGATGAAGCGCCAGAAGCCATTAATTTAATATGGGGAAAAGCATCTAATATTGTTTTAACTTCAGCTTGCCAACCAGCATATTTATGAATTTCATCAATCGCTAAATATTCACCACCGCGCTTAATGTATTCATGTGCAAACTCCGCCAGTGTTATATTTAAAAGCGTACTGTCTGCCGAGATGTAAGAAACCTTATAACCCGCATCCCGTTTTTTTAATAAAAATTGTTGCAGCAATGTTGATTTACCAATACCTCTCGCCCCTTTTAAAAGGGTTATATTTTTATTAGGCGGTTCTAGTGCCGAAAACAATTCCGTACGCACATAAGCATAGTCACTAACAGATGAAATTAAATTATCTGATATTTCGTTAAGTCTTTGATATGTCATAGCTTTTTCCGGTTTTTTCCTAAACTACCATCTAGAGATGGTAGTTCATGTCTAATATTACCATCTAGAGATGGTAATGTCAAATAACTCGTTGTTATTACTATACTATGGTTTATTTTTAGACAGGATTTAAGGACAGCGAGATAGCTTTCGACTAAGACTAAGGCTCAGGGCAGACACAGGGGCCTGCCCCTACGTTTTATATTCTGCTTTCATTGACGATGGATTATAAATCATTACCCCTTAGAAGCACTCAACATCCAATGTGTTTTTTCATGTTCGGCAATGCGATCGCCTAGTAAGGTGCTGCTGCCTTCATCATTGAGTTCTTGCGCTATTTTTAAGACTTTGTAGAGATCTTTCAAGATGAGTTGATGATCATCACATAGTTCCGAGACCATTTGTTCTGCTGTTTTTTTAGAATCCCCTTCTTTGATGCTGCGTAATGCATTAAATTCGGCAAAACTAGCCGGTGCAGTATGCCCTAAGGTAAGAATACGCTCGGCCAAAACATCAACGGCTGCAGCCAATTGAATGTACTGCTCTTCAAACATCAGGTGTAAGGTTTTAAAATATGGCCCGCGCACATGCCAATGGTAGTTTTGCGTTTTGAGATACAAGGTATACGTATCCGCTAACAACTTTGCAAAAGCTTGATATAAATCGTCGTTCATTTCTTACTCCTTAAAATTAGTCCTAACTATTCACTTCCGCTGATCTCGTCATAAAGCGATGCTCTATGGTAGAGGCAACCCCCTGTGGTTGCCCTAGTTAGGGCGGGCACGGGGGCCCGCCCCTACGAAAAACGCTGTGTTAATTCTTTATTTAATCCCCTACACTATCCAACAAACTCGCATTACCGCCAGCGGCAGTGGTATTGATCGACACGACTTTTTCGGTACACAATCGCGCTAAATAATACGGCCCGCCCGCTTTGGGGCCTGTACCCGATAAGCCTTCGCCACCAAAAGGTTGCACGCCTACAACGGCGCCTATCATATTGCGATTCACGTAGACGTTACCAGCACGAATACTGTCCGTCAAGTGTTGCACTGTTTGATTGATGCGGCTGTGCACACCAAAAGTTAAACCATAGCCACTGTCATTGATATCATGGACGACTTTATCGAGATCGCTACTTTTATAACGTATCACATGCAGGAAAGGCCCGAAAACTTCGCGCTCTAATTGCACCAATTCTTTGATTTCAACCGCGCGTGGTGCAAAGTAACACCCTTCTGCACTGCTTTGTGGTAATTCTATCTGATAGATCAACTTAGCTTCTTTTTGCATGCGTTCCGCATGGGCGTTTAAAATAGCCAAAGCACCTTCGTCGATCACCGGGCCTATATCGGTTTCCAGTAAAGCGGGATTGCCTACTTTTAAAGTAGCCATAGCGCCCGCTAACATGGTAATCATTTTATCCGCCACTTCTTCTTGCAAATACAACACGCGTAAAGCTGAACAACGTTGTCCAGCGCTACCAAAAGCGGACGTTATAACATCGCGCACCACTTGTTCCGGTAAAGCGGAGGCATCCACTATCATTGCATTTTGTCCGCCCGTCTCGGCAATGAAAGGCACGATAGGACCTTGGCGCTCAGCCAATTGGCGATTGATCACCCGTGCTGTTTCGGTAGAGCCGGTAAATAATATGCCGGCGATGCGATTATCTGGGACTAATTGTCCTCCTATCACCCTACCCGAACCGGGTAATAATTGCATCACGGCTTTGGGGATACCGGCTTCGTGTAACAATGCCGTTGCCGCAGCGGCAATTAAAGGCGTTGGCTCCGCAGGTTTGGCAATCACGCAATTGCCGCTCATTAATGCCGCCGTGACTTGCCCTAAAAATATCGCCAAGGGGAAATTCCACGGGCTGATGCACAACAAAGTGCCTCGCCCTAATAAATGATATTCATTGCGCTCACCGGTCACCCCTTGCAGCAAACGTAGCGTTAATTGCTTCTCCCCTTCTAGGGCATAGTAACGGCAAAAATCAATCGCTTCACGCACTTCGCTGATGGCATCATTAATAGTTTTACCCGCTTCCTTAATAAGGATGGCCATTAAACGCGGTTTATGCGCTTCTAATAGATCTGCCATTTTCAGCAATATTGCAGCGCGCGCCTCGGCTGTAGTGTGACGCCACGCTTCCTCGGCATGGGCCGCAGCTTGCAAGGCTTCAGTGATATCCGCCGTTGTAGCCGTTTGTACGTTGCCTACAATTTCTTGCCTATTATGTGGATTTGTGACGGGGTTTTCTTTCTTAAAGCGATAATCCCCATTCACCATAGGGCCTGCCTGCCATGGCAAGCTTTGACACGCTTTTTCCATTTCAGCCATTAATGGCTTTAATTCATTTGTATTCGTCAAATCGATCCCCTTAGAATTAACACGGTTACCATAAATATCTAGCGGCAACACAATGCGTGGATTGCGTTTAGGCTCGTCTTTTGCCACTTGCAGTGTAGGCGCTGCTATTAAATGGTCTATAGATTCTTTGTTATTGGCAATGCGATTGACAAAAGAACTGTTGGCACCATTTTCTAGTAAACGCCGCACTAAATATGCTAATAGATCTTCATGGCCCCCTACAGGTGCATACACGCGACAAGGAATATTTAATTTTTTTACGCCGACGATTTCATCGTATAAGGGACGTCCCATGCCATGCAAACATTGAAATTCAAAATCACGTCTTTGCCCGACCATTTCTAATATGGCTGCAGCGCTATAGGCATTATGTGTTGCAAATTGCGGAAAAAAATGTTTTTCATGCTGCAATAATTGACGCGCACACGCTAAAAATGAAACATCGGTGCCTCTTTTACGTGTAAAGACTGGATAATCGACTAAGCCGCGCTCTTGACTCACTTTAATTTCGCTATCCCAATAGGCACCTTTGATCAATCGCACCATCAGGCGGCGATGAGTGCTGCTGGATAAATCAGAAAGCCAGTCGATTAAAAAAGAACAACGCTTTTGATAGGATTGTATCGCTAAACCAAAACCTTCCCAACCGCTTAAGGCCGTATCCGTAAATACTTTTTCGATAATATCTAAGGAAATATCGAGGCGATCAGCTTCTTCAGCATCCACCGTTAAATTCAAGCCTTGGCCTTTAGCGGCGATAGCCAGTTCCAATAAACGCTCACTGACGACCTGCACGCACTCTTTACGTTGTGCAAATTCATAGCGCGGATGCAATGCCGATAACTTGATGGAAATGCCGGGACCCTCTATAGGTCCTAATCCATCTGCCGCTTTGCCTATAGCCAAAATGGCCTTGTGATACGCCTTATAATAACGCAAAGCGTCGTCGCTGGTACACGCCGCTTCACCCAACATATCGTAAGAAAAACGATAGCCTATGGCTTCCATGGTTTTAGCGTGCTGCAAAGCTTCTTCTATGGTTTGACCCATGACAAATTGCTGCCCTAACACGCGCATCGCATAAGCGACTATAGTCCGTACTACGGACAAGCCCTGACGTCTGACGAAGTCCTTTAAGGTATTATTGAGGTGCGCATCATCCTTGCTAGACCAATTGGAAAATTTTCCGGTTAGCATTAACCCCCAAGTCGCTGCATTGACAAATAGCGATGGGCTTTGCCCAGAATGCTGCGCCCATTGGCCTTCCCCTATTTTATCCTGAATAAGCTTATCGCGTGTCGCATCGTCGGGAATACGCAGCAAAGCTTCGGCCATGCACATTAAGGCGATGCCTTCCTCAGTAGACAATTGATATTGCTGCAAAAAAGCGTCTAAGCCGCCTTTGACATGATCTTTATGGCGTATGGCTTCCACGAAACGATAAGCCCTATCGTGAATACGGCTTAATTCATCCTCTGTAAATGCCGCTATTTTTAACAGCCGTGCTAGGCAGGCCTCCTCATCCATACGATAGGCCTCCATTAATGCCTGGCGACGCGGCGGGAGGCTTAGGTCATCATTGCTAAAAAAAGCGGTCATAAAAGAACCTATTTAAAGTTATTCTGATGGTGAATAATACAAACATTTACGGCTTTTGTCACGCCCCTCAAAAACCCAACAAGCGTTCTGCTTTGATACGACCAATCTCATCCACCATAACCAAACCTTTAAATTGGCCATCATGGGTATAAAGACGCTTTAATCCAGGCGATAATTCCGCTGAAACGAATGATTTGCCATATCTGAGCAAGGTTAACCACCATTCCGATAGCGTGATACTAGGGTAATGTGCCAGGGCTTTATCCATAGGCAATATAAATTTATCTAGCGTTGTAACACCTTTTTGTTCTGCCATCTGCTGCAATTGTTCTAAAGTCAGCATATTCTCGTTATTAAAGCCGGCAACAGATAAACGATGCAAGGCCTCTAGATGTGCGCCGCATTCTAATTTTTTTCCTATGTCTTCCCCCAAGGTACGTATATACGTACCTTTACTACACTGCACTTCTATGGTGAGCGTCGTAATATCGTAAGCAATCAACTGTATATCGTGTATTACAATTTCACGCAAAGGTCTTTCTACTTCTATGCCCTGACGTGCCAATTCATATAACTTCTTTCCTTGATGTTTCAAGGCAGAATACATGGGCGGACATTGAAGTTGTGTGCCTAAAAACGTTTTTAAAACCGCGGCCACTTCTTTTTCCCCTAATAAGGGCAAGGGTGTTTCTGCTACGATTTTACCTTCCCTATCGCCGGTAGTGGTCGTTTGTCCTAAGTGAATCTTTGCTCTATACCGTTTATCCGCGTTTAATAGATACTGAGCATAACGAGTAGCCGTTCCTAAACAGATTGGCAACATACCTGAAGCCAAGGGATCCAAACTACCCGTATGACCCGCCTTATCGGCATAAAACATTTTTTTAATGGATTGTAAGGCATGATTAGAAGAAACGCCCAATGATTTATCTAACAGCAAAATGCCATTTAGAGGACGAGAAAATGATTTTGCCACGAAGCTAATCCTTTTTGTCGGGATCGACAGAATCGATCAGCGCGCTTAATTTGCTGCCTTCGACTATAGAACTATCGTAAACAAATTGTAGTTGTGGGGTTGCGCGTATACGAACTGTTTGCGCCAATGAATACCGTAATTTAGGCGCTAGGGTGTTTAAAGTTTTAACCACGGCTTTAATTTCGGCTTCTGCGCCTAAGGTACTGACATAGATTTTGGCGTAGGCCAAATCGCGGCTAAGTTGCACCGCTGAAACCGTAATCATGGGTAGTTCGCCATCGCGAAATTTTGCTTGTAAAATAATGGCCAATTCTTTTTGGATTAAGTCACCGACGCGATCAGTGCGTTTGAACGCTCTCATAACGTTTTGGCTACTTTAATGACTTCATACACTTCTATTTGATCGCCCGCTTTAACATCATTATAATTTTTAACGCCTATACCACATTCCATACCGTTACGGACTTCAGCCACATCTTCTTTAAAGCGGCGCAAAGATTCTAATTCGCCTTCGTAAATAACGACGTTGTCACGCAGCACGCGCAAAGGCAAATGACGTTTAACCTGTCCTTCTGTAACCATACAGCCCGCAACAGCGCCAAATTTAGGCGAACGAAACACCTCACGAACCTCGGCAATACCCACTATTTTTTCTTTCAGTTCTGGCGACAACATACCTGTTAAGGCTTGTTTGACTTCTTCTATAGCGCTATAAATGACGCTGTAATAACGCAAATCCACCCCTTCTGCCGCCACTAATTTTCTAGCGCCGGAATCGGCACGCACATTAAAGCCCATAACAATGGCTTTAGAGGCAATAGCCAAATTGATATCGGTTTCGGTAATACCGCCTACGGCACTGGAAATGATTTTAACTTTCACTTCATCGTTAGACAATTTTGTCAATGCATCACGCAGCGCTTCGGCAGAGCCTTGCACGTCGGTCTTTAAAACGATATTTAAAACATTTAAAGCGCCTTCACTCAGACGTTCAAAGACATTATCTAGTTTTGCCCCTTGTAGACTGGCCAATTTAACTTCTCTAAATTTGCCTTGTCTGTAGAGCGCAATTTCACGAGCTTTTTTCTCATCGCTCACTACCCACACATCACTACCAGCATTAGGCGTTCCGGATAAGCCTAAAACTTCTACCGGGATAGAGGGTCCTGCTGCAGTAATCGCCTGACCTGTTTCATCAAACAATGCACGCACACGACCAAATTCAAAACCCGTTAAAATAATATCGCCTTTTTTAAGCTCACCATTGCGGACTAAAATAGACGCTATCGGCCCACGGCCCTTATCTAAACGTGATTCTAGAACGATACCGCGCGCAGGAATACCCATTCTAGCGCGCAACTCTAACATTTCGGATTGCAATAAAATGGCGTTTAATAAATCGTCTATGCCTTCACCGGATTTAGATGAAACAGAAACGAATTGGGCATCACCACCCCATTTTTCTGAGACAACGCCATAATTGGCTAATGCGCCTATAATTTTTTCGGCATCTGCACCGGGTTTATCAATTTTTGTTATCGCCACCACTATAGGCACCTCGGCCGCACGGGCATGTTCTATGGCTTCTATCGTTTGTGGCATCACGCCATCATCAGCGGCAACGACTAAGACGACGATATCGGTACATTGTGCGCCACGCGCACGCATAGCAGTAAAGGCTTCATGGCCTGGCGTATCCAAAAAAGTAATCGTGCCTCTGTCCACCGTGACGTGATAAGCACCTATATGTTGTGTAATACCACCGGCTTCACCACTGGCGACTTTAGTACGGCGTATGTAATCTAATAATGAGGTTTTACCGTGATCGACATGACCCATAATAGTCACTACCGGTGGCCGTGCGATCTCAGTGCCCCCAGTGATTGCTTCTTCTAAAAAGACATCGCTGTCCATTTCATTGGCTTTAGCCAGTTTAGCAACATGGCCCATTTCCTCAACCACAATCATGGCGGTGTCTTGATCGATGACTTGATTGATGGTTGCCATTGCCCCCAATTTCATCAGGGCTTTGATTACATCAACCCCTTTAACCGACATTTTTTGTGCCAGCTCAGCGACGGTAATACTTTCAGGGACAAAAATTTCATGCACCATCGGTGCCATAGGTTTAGCAAATTCTTGGTGCAATGCACGTCTGGCTTCATCAGGGCCTTTTCTAGTGCGATCTTTATTGTGCTGAAAACCACCGCGTTTTTCTATTTTATGGCGCTTACTTGCAGGCCCTGTATCTTCTGGTTTACGACGCAGATCTTTTTTATGGCTACGTTTACCATCGCCAAAGTCATCAGCGCTCTCGTCTCGAATAACCAGTTTATTCTGTGTCGACTTAACTTCTTCTTCTATTTTTTTGAAGCCTTCATCTAATGATAATGTAGGCTGAGCCACATCGCCCATTTTTTTCGTTTTTGCTTTTTGCGCGGCTGTAGTTTTATTTTTAGAACCTGGCTTTTTTTCTACTCCCGTTTCGGCACCAGAGGTAACTTGTTCTTGTTCTGGCGTAAAGGCTTCTGCACCAGATTCTTCCACTGCACTTTCTACAGCATCAGGTGGTGACAATACCGCTTTTTTCATCAACGGTTTCTTTTTAACCATGACATCCACGTTGCGTACTTTGCTGCGCCCTTCAGTTTGTGCAACTGAAAGTTGACTGGCCACATTTTTTTTCAGAGCGATTTTAGTCGAAGCCTTAGGGCTTTCTTCCTTTTCTTCAGCAGCGTCCGCTGAGCTTGGTTTTTTTAAACTCAGTTTTTTAGGTGAGGCAACAGATTTTTCTTTCACATCTGCTTTTTGCTTATCGTCATCTACTGTCATAAATCACCTCGTTATTTTTTGTAGGGGCGCCTCGCGAGGCGCCCTTTTGGGCAGGCACGGGGGCCTGCCCCTACGATCTAGTTCGCATCTTTAAGCAAACGATATATTGCTACTTATCACTTGCAAACCAAGGTTCGCGCGCTTTCATAATCAATTGCGCGGCACGTTCTTCACTTAAGTCTGTATCGATTTCTAGTAAATCGTCTATAGCCAATTCCGCCAAATCTTCCATAGAGATAATGCCATTTTCCGCTAAACGATACGCTAGGTCTTCTGTCATATGTTCCATCGTCAATAAATCTGCCGCGGGTTTAATGGTGGATTTGCGTGCTTCTGCTTCGTGGGCTATCGCCTCTAAGGCGCGCTCACGCAAGGCGGCAACGATATCCTCGTCAAATTCTTCTATGGCAAGCATATCTTCAATGGAAACATAAACCACTTCTTCTAGGGTAGTAAATCCCTCACGAACTAAAATAGCCGCAATGTCTTCCTCAAGATTTAATTTTTCGGCAAAAAAGTCTTGGTATGAACCCTGCTCTACCGCCGCTTTAGTTTCAATTTCATCTGGGGTCATTACGTTTAAAGTCCAACCCGTTAATTCGCTGGCTAAACGCACATTCTGCCCATTACGACCTATTGCTTGCGACAATTGTTCTGGTTTCACGGCGATATCGATGGAATGTAAATTCTCATCGACCACTATAGATTGAATTTCCGCTGGCGCCATAGCATTGATCACCAATTGCGCTGGATTATCATCCCACAAAACAATATCTACACGCTCGCCACCCAATTCATTGGATACAGCTTGCACTCTAGAGCCGCGCATACCTATACAGGCACCGATGGGATCAATACGGCCATCGTTGGTTTTAACCGCTATTTTTGCGCGTATACCGGGATCGCGTGCCGCTGCCATCACTTGAATAATTTGTTCACCGATTTCTGGCACTTCAATTCTAAATAATTCTATCAACATACCGGGTTGGGTACGGCTAAAAAATAATTGTGGGCCGCGAGGTTCATAATGCACGTCGTATAAATACGCGCGCGCGCGATCACCTATACGAAAAGCGTCCGTTTGCAACATCTCTGAACGTTGCAACAAACCCTCGGCACTAAAACCTAAGTCTAATAATAACCATTCTCGCGTAACCTTCTTCACCACGGCCGTAAATAATTGGCCCACCTTATCAGAAAAAATATTCACCACTTCTAGCCGTTCTGCTTCACGAATCTTCTGCAAAATAATGTGTTTAGCCGCTTGCGCGTCTATACGACCAAAGGAAACGGACTCTATTGGGCTTTCTACCACATCACCCACTTTCACTTGCATTCCTTGTGCTAAAGCTTCGGTAATATTTAACTGCGCGCCTTCTATCAAATAGTCTTCGTCAGCAACGATACTGATATGACGCGTCGTGGTGTGTACACCGGATTCTCTGTCTACCTTAACCACCACATCCCAATCCGCACCGTACCGCTTTTTGGTCGCCATAACCAATGCCGCTTCCAATGCTTGAAAAGCAACATTTTGATCGATACCTTTAGTATCGGATAAGGATTTAACTAATAATAAAACTTCTTTACTCATGTTGGCCTCACTTCTAACTGCTCACGCCCTTTTCAATAATTCGGCTGCTACCAAATGTCCTCTAGCAATGTTGATGAATGGTATAGGATACTCGGCTTCATCTACTTTGATGACGACCTCTTTATCCGTTACTGCCGCCAAAACGCCTTGCCACAATCGTCGCTCGGCCATTTTTTCATGCAGCTTAATACTCACCACTTCCCCTACAAACCGTTGATAGTGCTGAAGGTTAAACAACGGTCTTTCTATTCCTGGCGAGGAAACTTCTAAAACATAGGCCTCGCTCAAATCGCTTTCGGCTTCTAATAAAGCTGATAAATCAGCGCTGACTTTGGCGCAGTCGTCTAAGTTTACACCGCCCGGTTTATCGATATAAATGCAATAGATAGAACGGCGCCCTTCTAGTCGCTGTTCACAACCCCAGTACTCATAGCCCAAATGGACCAGCGCTGGCGCTAATACTGTATCTAACTGCTTGTATATCATTTGCACAATCTCTAAAAACTAAAAATGGGCCTATAGCCCACTTTCGTACATAAAAAAACCCCTAGCGGGGTTGTTCTACCTTTAATTTGGTAGCGGGGGCAGGATTTGAACCTACGACCTTCGGGTTATGAGCCCGACGAGCTACCAGACTGCTCCACCCCGCAATAAAACTACCGTTTCCACACCAACCGGCATTATATTCCATCCGAGCTTAGAACTCAAGAGGATTTTGGCTGTTATCTTCATTAATCCGCTGCTTTCATCGTCCGCTTTTTGAACCACAGTATCAAAATAACGGTTACAGCAGCGCCTAGCCACTCTGCAAGGGTGTCGTAACTATCTGGAATTAAGCGCAGCGCATCGGAACTGCCTTTGAGTCCAAATGGGATGGCCAATAGAACCGCCATGACTGAGGCCCCAGCAACCATACCGCAAGAGATCAGCATACCGACCTGGTTTGCCTTATATTCTTTATCAGCGCGTAGCTCTGGCTGCTCATTTTTCAAACGTTTATCGAGCGAGCGTTTTATGTAATAAGATAAAAACCCACCCAGAATCAAAGGGGTCGTAGTACTGATGGGCAGGTAAATTCCTATGCCTAGGGGTAAAATGGGTATGCTAAACCCTTTCTTGCGTAAAAAAGGATTTAACAATAAGGCTATAAGCCCAAAAACCATGCCCACCGCCAGCATCGTGGCATTAAATTGATGTGTAAATAGGCCTTCCACCACCGTTGCCATCAGACCTGCTTGGGGTGCCAGCAAGGTTTGATTGGGATCCATACCCGGGTGCGGTAAAATGCCGCCGATGCCGTAGGCATTAAACAATAAGTTGATCACAAAAGGTAAAGTCAGTGCGGCAACGACTACACCGATCATCATCATGAGCTGTTGCTTCCAAGGCGTAGCCCCTACCATATGCCCCGCCTTAAGATCCTGCATGATATCGCAGCTGATAGCCGCTGCCGAACAAATCACGGCGGTAATAACGATGGCCAAACCAGCAGCTGCCAAGGTGTGGGCGCTTTTAGCGTCGAAATCTAAACTGGAACCTAACCACAGTATGATAAGCAAAGAAGACAAGATAAGGGACATCAAGGCCATACTGGAGATAGGAGAAGACGAGGAGCCGATCAAGCCCGCAAAATAAGCACAGACCGCCGAAAAGAAAAATCCTGCTATGATGATGAAAATAAGGCAGAAAAAAATCATCAGTCTAGCCGAGGTCAAGGAAATAGGCAGCGCATCGGTGACCCCAAAGTGTGCTAAAAGAAAATAGCCTGGAATGCTGATGCCCATCAACAGATATAAAACGGTCTTAAGCGGCATATCGCGTTCTATTCTAGGAATGGCTGCGCCCACTTCCAGTTTAGACGCCGCCACCATCGACGCTTTTATGCCTATGTAGATAGGCTTTAATAGACCGATAATGGCATAAATACCGCCGATCATCATGGTACCTACACCGATATACCGAATTTGCGTTTTCCATAAAGCCCAGGCAATTTGGCTGGGATCGGTTATGCCTGCTGGCAAACCATAAATCAACGACAACACGGGCACACCCACCACCCAGGCAAGCACAACGCCAATTAAGATGGTTGCTGCTGCGTTGATACCAATGATGTAACCTGCGCCCAACAATGCGGGAGAAAAACCACAGCCTAACCCAAAAGCTACATTACCCCGCACCGTCCAAAACTGAATAGATTCTCCTAATACTTTAAACCCAGTTTGTGCTAAGGCTATTATTGCGCCCCAAGCGCTACCGGCCAATAATTCTTTTAAACCCACTCCCTTTGCTGCATTAACACGCAAAATATTGCCTATGGCCGTGCCTTCAGGAAAACGCAAACTGCGCTCAGCCAATAAAACTTTACGGATAGGAATGGTGAATAGTACCCCCAGAATACCGCCTACCAGACCGATAAACATGGTTTCCCAATAGTGAAATCCAACCCAATAGTGAAGAATAATCAGCGCAGGCAAAGAATACATGAGGCCAGAAGCCATAGCCTCACCCGCCGAAGCAGAGGTTTGCACCAAATTGCTTTCTAAAGCGTTAGAGCGTTTAAACAGGTGCAGAACACCCATGGAAATCACCGCTGCAGGAATAGAAGCGGCAATGGTTAAACCTACTTTCAACGCTAAAAAAGCGTTGGCGGCAGCCAGTATAATCGTTAAAATAACGGCTAATACTATCGCCTTGAAAGTCATTTCCGGCACTATTGCCGTAGAGGGAAATAGAGGTTCGTCGTTGGAAGAAGCGGCCATAATAACTCCACAGTTAAGCGCACATTTATTCCGTCAAGGTTAACAGATCTCTAAGTTTAGAAGCAAGGGGGTGAATAGTTGAGGCCCTTTGACCTTATACAGCCAGTGTGTATATACTGCCCCATGTATTAGCTTTGAAAAAAGGATATCCTTCTATCATGAGAAATGGTTTAAGCGTGTGGGCATTGCTGAGTTTGCTTTTTGTCGTGGGAGCTAGCACTGCTGCCACCAACGATTCAGCACAAACCTTAGACGCTAAAATAAGCAATATCGTGAAACCCTGGATGCAGAAAAGAGGGGTCCCAGGTGTTGTTGTTGAAGTCTATTCTAATGGCGTACCACACTCCTATTATTTTGGCTATGCTGACATAGAAAAAACTACGCCCGTTAACGGCAGCACTATTTTTGAAATAGGTTCTGTCACTAAGCTGTTTACTTCAATTTTGTTGGCGCAAGAAATATTACAGAAAGACCTACGTTTAAACGATCCTGCGGCAAACTATATTCCAGAATTTCAATCCAAAACTAAAACGCCCTTTAACAAAATCACTCTACGCCATTTGGCCACACATACGGCGGGCTTACCTTATTCTGAGCCCGGCACTGTTAAAACAGACCGCGAAGCGTTGTCTTATTTTAGCCGTTGGCAAACGCGGATACGTATAGGCCAAAGTTGGGCCTATTCCAATGTGGGCATGGGAATACTAGGGTATGTATTAGAAAACAAGATGCATCGCTCCATTAATGTGCTTTATCAACAAAACATTCTAACACCCTTGAATATGACGCCACTGGGCACAACGATCCCGCTCATTTACGAGCCTTATCGTGCTAAGGGTTATAATCGCGCTGGCGACTTTATGCCGCCTAGAGATTATCTATTCCCTGCAGCAGGCGCCATCAAAGCATCCGGAAATGACATGCAAAAATTTCTGCGTGCAGCCCTGCTTTTACCTGGAACACCGCCCAATATAGCCAGTGCCATGAAATTAACCCAGACCCCTTTCGCCAGCAACGGTACTTATAGACAAGGTTTGGGTTGGGTGATTATTCCATTGCAACGACTCAATGACGTTTGGGTATTGCCTAAAAAGAATAGTTCTCTAGGTCCTACCCCAGCTGTACAATTGTCCTCTCTAGAAACTCAGTATAATGCGCGCGCGATTATTGAAAAGACAGGTACCCTCGATGGTTTCCGCTCCTATATAGGTTTAATTCCTGCCACTCAATCGGGCGTGGTGGTGCTAACGAATCGTTATCCTACTATGGGAGATACTACACGCATAGGACATCAATTGTTGTTAGCAGCTAGCCGTTAGCTTTGAAAATATGTCTATTATCGTAGGGGCAGACCCCCGTGTCTGCCCTGTCACGGGCGGGCACAGGGGCCCGCCCCTACAGTAATACCGATAAAACAGTCTAAGCTCTAGACGCTTTAGACAAGCCTATATTAACTACTTTCTTGTGGGTCTGCGTTCCTACTTTAGCAAAGAGGTTTGCCAGTAATAATTTAGCGGCATTCGCTAATGCTGCATCGACCCCAAACAAGGCCAGATCCAACCATTTGATAGCCAAATCTTCATGAGGAACGACCAAGTGTTGCAATTGCGGTAAGGGTTCATCCGCAATAAATGGCGGAATTTCTTTACGCATTGCGATTGGTGTTGAATACCAGGCAAAATATAATGCTAAGAGTTGGTGTTTATCTTTAACTTCCTTAAATAAACGGCGTTGTAATTTTTGCAAGGATCCCGTTCCTAAAACCCCTAGGCTTTGCGCCACTAAAACTAATTTTAAAGCTTGCTGTGCTAAATTTAATTTAGCACCACGCGATGCTCTTAAAAGATAATCTAGTCCTCTAACAGGATCTTTAGGCACTTCCACTGCCCCTGGTAACATGGGTTTACCACCAACGGTCATACCACATAACCAAGCACCATACCCTATCATGACGGTTTGTTTGCCTTTCTTCACTAAGGTTTCACACAAACGTTGAAACTTCGCTGAATGTTTGGCAATCAATCCACGCCCATAAGCATACGCCATGATTAACTCGTCCATAGCTTCATCGTTGCCATCGGCTATTGCTCTCGCAAAATAATATTCCGCCAAACGTACTCTATCTTGATTGGGTAAACAGGCAAAATGCGCTTCGCCCAATTGTTCAATAGCGGGGAAATGACTCATCTGCGCATAACTGGCGGCCAAGCGATACGCTGCCCGCCCATTGCCACGTTCTGCGGCTAAGCGTAATAAATTGAGGAGATCGTGATGTGGGAATACAGGATCGTCTGGATAAGATAAAATCTGCAAAACCAATAAGAAGGGAGATTCTGGGCAGCCAAAATCGGTAGCCAGCAATAATTCTTCACAGCCCAGGGCTTTTTCTGCAGTGCTCGCTTCCTCGTGAAATAAATCTAAGCCTTTTTTCAAATGCTCTGCCGCACGCATCTGCGCTAATTTTGGATCCATAACCCAATATTCTTTAGACCCCAAGCGTAAATGGCGGAATACAGGTGTATAACGCCGCTTGCTCTTTTGATAATCATCCATCAATACAAACTCCCTTTATGTTTAGCCAAGCCGAACGCGGGGCTAAACTGCACAATGACACAGTATAGCATAGTGTGCTATTTTTACCAGGCGTCACGGTCTAAACGACCAAAATGCGGGCAATGCTAGATGCTCAATGGTTAAAAAAGTGTTCTATATCAATGGGTTAATATGTCCACCGTTAAAGAGCTGGTCAAAAATCATACTGCGGAAAAGGCCTTATTCCAACGGCGCTTATGGGTGGCCATCAGCATTATCGCCTTATTAATCCTAACCCTGATAGGACGGCTCATATTTTTACAAGTCATAGAACATAAGCGTTACACCACTCTTTCCAATGAAAATCAATTTACTTTATTACCCATCGTTCCACCGCGCGGCCTCATTTATGACCGCCACGGCGTGTTGTTGGCCGCAAACAACCCCATCTTCAATTTGACTTTAACCCCCATTAAGGTTAAAAATATATCCGCCACTATCGTTGACTTACAAACTGTTTTAACGATTTCCAACGATGACCTAGCCTATTTCTATAAACAATTAAAACAAAACGGCCGCTTTAATCCCATTATCCTAAAAGCAAAATTATCCCCAGATGAGATGGCGCGTTTTTACGTTAATCAATACCGCTTTAACGGCGTACGCATCGATGCTGAATTAGTACGCTACTATCCACAGGGTAATAGCTTTGTCAGCGCTCTAGGATATGTAGGTCGTATTAATGTAGATGAATTAAAGAAAGTCAATCCGCAGAATTATTTAGGCTCCAACTACATTGGTAAATTGGGTATAGAAAAGTTTTATGAGAATGAATTACACGGTACAGTGGGCTATCAACAAGTTGAAACCGATGCCAATGGACAGATTGTACGTGTATTACAACGCAAACCACCGATTTCCGGTCGTGATTTACATTTAAGCCTAGACAGCACATTACAACTGGCTGCCGCCAATGCTCTAGCGGGCGAACGCGGTGCTGTGGTAGCACTAGATCCTAAAACAGGGCGGATTTTAGCACTGGTCAGCGCCCCCGGTTATGATCCCAATCCCTTTGTTTTTGGCATTAGTGCCAGCAATTATACCCAACTACGTGATTCCCCCGATCGCCCTTTATATAACCGTGCTATACGTGGTCAATATCCTTTGGCTTCGACGATCAAGCCTTTTTCAGCGATAGCAGCACTTTATTATAATGCGGTCACCCCCGATTGGACCGTCTTTGACAATGGTTTTTATACTCTACCCAATGGCGCACACACCTATCGCTGTTGGCGCTGGAAACAACATGGGCACGGCCGTGTCTATATGAGCCGCGCCATCACCGTTTCTTGCGATACTTATTTTTATCAAGTCGCCAACATACTGGGCATCACTCGCTTAGGCAATGTATTAAAGCTGTTTGGTTATGGTGAAAAAACCGGGCTAGACGTGGGTGAAGAATTACCGGGCCTAGTCCCCACACCGGAATGGAAATTAAAAACCAAGGGCGAGAAATGGTATTTGGGCGACACCATTGTTGTGGGCATAGGCCAAGGATATTTGTTGACTACACCTTTACAAATGGCGCATTCTGTTGCTGGCATTAGTATGCGTGGTCAACTGTATCAACCCTCTATGGTCGATTATCAAATCCTAGCCAACGGCGATAAAATGATGATGCAAAGTGTGGCCTTACCGCCTATACAACTCAGTTCTGACTCTTGGGACTTAGTGATTGATGCTATGCACAATGTGATCGTCAGCGGTGAAGGGACTGCGCATAATTCTTTTGGTATCACGCCCTATAGCGTTGCTGCTAAAACAGGTACGGGGCAAGTATTTAGTACCTTTGGTAGAGACATCGATAACAAAGGAAAGCCTAAGCACTTACAAGACAATTCGTCTTTCATTGCTTTTGCACCTATAGAAAACCCCAAAATAGCTCTGGCAGTCGTGATTGAAAATGGCAATCACGGCGCACCGCGTGTTGCCCGCCAGGTAATGGATGCTTTTTTTAATGAGGCCGAAAATGCACTACCGCCACCCCCCACACCCTAATCTTGCTTCGTCATCATCACGCTATCAAGGCTTGCTCTATCGCTGGCATTTAGACAGTAATTTGCTGCAAGCTTTATTATTTTTAATTGGCTTTGGCTTGGTGATTTTATACAGTGCCGGCAATGAAAATGTGCATACCGTTGAGGGACAATGCCTGCGCTTGGGTTTTTCTGCTTTGATTCTAGTGGCAGTAGCGCAAATCCCGCCCTATCGTTTGCGCGTACTGGCACCATGGGTTTTTTTTGTGGGTTTATTTTTACTCATTGCAGTTATGATTATAGGCGATGTGGGTAAAGGCGCACGCCGTTGGTTGGATTTTGGCTTTATTCGTTTTCAGCCCTCTGAGATCATGAAATTGGCCATCCCCCTATATCTGGCTTCCCTATTACATGAAAAAATATTACCGCCGCGTTTAACCACTTTGTTTTTGTGTTTGTTTATTATCTTGGTTCCTGTAGCCTTAACCGCGCTGCAGCCCGATTTGGGTACGGCTTTAATGCTGCTCTTGGCCGGATTTTGTGTTATTTTTTTAGCAGGCTTACCCTATCGTTACTTAATCATCGTGGCGCTATTAACCGCTGCCGCCGTGCCGGTTTTATGGCATTTTATGCACGACTATCAACAACAACGCGTGTTAACTTTTTTAAATCCAGAAACGGATCCCTTAGGGCATGGTTACCATATTATCCAATCCAAAATCGCCATAGGTTCGGGCGGACTATTTGGCAAGGGTTGGTTGATGGGCACACAATCGCATTTAAACTTTTTGCCCGAACACGCTACCGATTTTATCTTTGCCGTTGCCGGCGAAGAATTAGGCTTATTCGGCGCTATCATCTTGCTGACTGCCTATGCCTGGGTGATTGGCCGCGGTTTAGTCATTGCTTATACAGCACAAGACACTTTTTCACGCTTATTGGCGGGTAGCCTTGCCATTGCTTTTTTCTTTAATATTTTTGTGAACATAGGCATGGTTTGCGGCTTGCTACCGGTAGTGGGCATTCCGTTGCCCCTAGTCAGTTATGGCGGTACCTCTATGGTCACCTTAATGGCCGCCTTTGGCGTGTTGATGTCTATACAAACGCATAGACGGCTGTGGAGTAATTGATTACAACACCCCCGTACCACCACTTTCAAACAGAGCGGTGACCCAGGTAGCCGCATTGGCCAGGAAAACGCCAACAGCGGCTTTGACACTCAACACGGTCCTTTTAAATCCATTACCCGGTACTGGCTTAGGCTCTTCTTGTTTAGGCTGCGCAAAGAACCCAAACAACCCTGACTTTTTCTGAGCTGATTCTGGTGCTGGTGCAAAAGGGTTATTGCTCTTCGATGCTAAAGATCGGTGTTCAATATTTTTAGCGACAACAACTTCCTTAGCTGCTTTTAACCAAATATCATAATGTTCATTATGCTCTGGGTTACTATTGCAGTCTTTCAAATTTTCTAGTCCTTTGATTACACGGTCAAAAATTGCAAGAGAAACTTTATCAGAGATTTCTTTTAACACCGCTGCAGGTGATTGTTCTAGATTTCTCAAAGAAAACTCTTTGTTTGCAGCCAACTCTATCCTATCCATAATTAAAGATTCAGCTTCCTTCTTATTTGCTTCTGCCAATGCCGCTTGTTTCGCTTCTACTGCTATCCTTTGTTCATTACGAACCTTATTCTCTTCCGTTGCAACTTTTGCTCCTATTTTAATTGCGCGTCGTTTTAAATCATTAAATGCGCTGCTTTCTTGGCCATTACGAGCGCTGAATGCGGCTAGCTTATTATCCATGGCTGCAACTAAATCACCAAAAAATCTTGAGCCCAAGTTGATCAATCTATCATCTACCTTTTCACTTTCTTCCGGTTCAGATTGAAGCACAGCCATCATTTCTTTCTTAAAATACTCTTTTTTCGCCTCTTCATATCGCCCTTTCATTGCTGACACTCTAACAATCCAATCGCTATAAGGTTGAGCATTCTCACCCCCCGTTTCTTTTATCTTTTGAATCAGAGCATCAAAGAATTCCGAATCTAACCTTCTATCAAATTCTTTTGGATCATCTGCTTTTGCTACTTCTGCTTCAATATGTTCAGCCAACGCTTTAACCTTAGGTTTATCATTAAAGAATCCTGAGGAAATATCTTCATACTCTTTCTTAACAGCAAACAATAAAGTAGCTAATTCTGTTCTGTTAAGACTAAGATGCACTTCAATTTCAATATATTGAACATCAGTTGGTTTCAAATCTGAAAATCGCAGAACATTATCAAGAACTCTACTCATAGCACGTAATTCTGACTGTACTGTTTGAGTTTGCTTTTCGCTATTTCCTTTTACCGCTTCTTCCACTGCATAAATTATGTCTACATTTTCCAGTTCATTCAGCAACATTAAAAAGCCTTCGTCATACAACCTTTTACCATTTACTTCTACCAGCAATCCAGCTTGTTTTCCTGCTCTACGTAAGCCAGTAGCTTTTGCAATATTAAATTCAGATTGTTCCGCTTCCAGTTTCAAGAGAGCAAGTGCTTGCTTCAGTTCATCCAAACCATTCATTATTTTCTGCTTTTTAAATTCTAGTTCTGCTAGAATTTGTACTTGTCTTGGACCATCTGCCACAGCATAGCTGTTATTCAACTGTTCAATTTGCCCTTTAAGCAATAGAACCTCACAAGCTTGTCGCACTAATATAGCTGCTTGAATAAAAGCATAATCGTCATGATTTTGTTCAGAAAGATATTTTGCTTCAGTATGTATAACACGTATGCGCTCTATATCTCCCGCTTGACGAGCAGTTTCAAGAAGTTCTATACACTCTTTTAGCTCTAGAGAAGATTCAGACATCTCTTTAAGTGCCGTGTTTATAAACCCCGTTTTTTCTTGAATGTATGTGCGAGCTTCGCCTACATGAATATCGGCCACAAGCTCCATCCTATGTAATGGGCGCTGTATGAGTGCAGGTTTACTCTCCGCCGCTGTAACTTCTGCTTTACTTTCCATTCTGCTTGCTTCGCTCTTTTCAACTTCTCTTCTAGCAGCGGCTGTTCTTTCTTCAGCTTGCTTAGCCAGAGTAGCCACTTGCTCGATAATTTCATCGGCTGTTTTTGAATTGTCTTGTGCCAATCTCGTTGCTGCTTCTACTTCTAGTTTCAATCCATCTATTTTCCTTGATAGCTCTTGAAGTTCTGCGATAACGCCCCATATTTCCTCTATTTTCTCAGCATAATTTTGGCTCGTGAGTGCCCCTTCTAGACTTCTTAACAGAGAACGAAGTTTATTAAACTGACCAAGCGCCTCACTAAATCCATTTCTTAATTGTTCTAAGTTACCATTCTTAATTTCATTTAGTTTTTCGCTATAGTCCTCTGCAGAAAGCCCTTGAAGTTCCAAAAGTTTCTGGCGCATAACTTCGCCTTTCGCGTCTAAGTGTCCAACTAAACTTGAATCATTCAAATAATTAGCAAGCTCACCTCTTTGTTGAATGGCTTTATACAGCAAACCCTGTTCATGAAAAAATGGATTCGATCCCGATTCTTTTACAGCTGCTTTTAATGCTTCATCATAACCCGCTAATTGCGTTTCAACAGAACCCATCGCCATAGCAATAGTATCTTTAGCATAAGCTAAGCTCTGCTTTTTATACGTTTCAATATTATCTAGTCGAGAGTCAAGTGCTGTTTTTACATCCTCTAAAGCTGCCTTCGTTTTATTTAATTCGCCCTCTATGTAGGTGCTTGTTTCACTATGTCCACCATTGGGATCCAGACTACGACTCATTTCTTCTAAATCATTCAATCGGGTTAGTCCACCACGAACTATATGCCCTGGAGTAAAATTAGGATTAGTATCTTCATCCATGCTCCCGAGTATTTTTTTCTCCCTCTGGATAAGACTATTCGTTTCGCCCAAACTTATCGCGTCCACAGCAATAACATCTTGAGCACCAATCAAAGCGGGCTTATTCATTTCGCTTGACCCAACTCCATAGAATAGGGATAAAGCATCTCGTCTTGCCTTAAAGGCTGCCACATCTGCAGTGATTTTGGTAATTTTTGCTTGTTGTTCTTGCTGTGCTTGAGTCAATTCTTCTTTGATTCTTTCCTGATTTGAGATTTTCCTTTCTTGTTCATCTACTTGATCAATAAAAGAGCGTGCTTTGGCTTTAACCTCAGCTTTCTTTGCTACGATCTGTTCTTTAACACTTTGCACCGTCTCTATTTTTTTATCTGTGACCTTTATTTCTTGCCCTAATGCATGGATATTATCCGCAACTTTTTTTCGCATAGTTTCTTCCATTTCAACGGTATCTGAAATTTTAGATTCTATTCCCAAAACAGCTTTTCTAAACTGATTGTAGACCGTATTTCGTTTGCCCCCAAAAATAGAAGAAACCCAGATCGTAAATCGAGTAAGAGGGTTTGGTTTTGGGAAAAGCGCTTGTATTTTACCAAAGATATTGCCTTTTGCTTCTTTATCCGCTGGAATGTCGAATACTTCAGAAGCACGATTATTTCTTTCGTTGAGCTTTTTCTGAATTGCTTCAAGCTCTTGTTTTTGCTGCTTTAGAGTATTCTTATATTTCTCCAGGACAGTCAAGTCACCATCTAATATCCACTTTTTGCTGGTATCTAAAATGATCTGTTCATCTTTTATGCTATCTGCACCATAACAGCTAGTATAATCCTGCTGCTTACTTTCAAAACGTTGTGCAACCACACGTAAATCTGCTTCTAAGCATTCTATGTTTAGCATATAGGCCATAAATTTGCCCAGATCATCTTTTGGGTCAAATATCTTTTCAGCCATTAACCTATTATATAATCGTCTTGGAGCCCAAGTATTCACATCCTCAGCACGTAACTCACTGATTTTAGCTAAACCTTCTTGTAAATTTGTGAAAGGCGCCCTATATTCTTTTGGAAGATACGCAGTAAATTCTTTCAGGGCCTGTTCTTTCTCTTTCTTCAATTTTGCCTTGAATAGATCATTTACACGCTGTTCTTGTTCTAGCGTATAAGCGCTCCTTCCATCCTGAGCTATCCCTTTAATAAGCACGCCATCTTTTTTCTCTATTTTTATCTTAGCCCATTCTTGCCCTGGCTTTGCAAAAAGAATATTGTTACCATAAACAAAATATTCTCCGTTAGAATCGATATCGCGCGGTGGATTACGCCCTATTTTCACTTGTGCACACACTTCTACTGTTGAACCATCTTGCAGTTTAACTTTCTGCATGATTATTTTAGGCTGATTCAAAGTATCCGTAACCTTTCTAGGTTTAAATAACTTTTGTAAGAATACTTCTCTGATTTCCTTTTCTTCTGCGGGTGAGAATTCTCCTGCTTCATTGGCAGAACTGATGAGATTATTTTTTTCAGGAGCCAACCCATCACAGGATATTTCGCAAATGGGTTCGCCTAGTTTTGCAAAAAGGAGTTTATTGTCATATAAAAAATATTCGCCATTTTCATCCAATGTGTAATCAACATCCCCTATTTTTATGCCCTTACAGACTTCTCTGCCCTCTACATTTTCCAGCACAACAGTAGGTTCACATTTATGGTATTTACGCCCTTTTATAGCCTCTTCTTCGCCTTGGAATACAGCACCTTCAATATCGAAGTCAAAGTCAGAGGAACGTGCGTGTGTATCGTACAGCTCTTTCATATCTAAGGCCCAAAATACTAGCCGGGCAACAAAGATACCCTTTGCTGTAATCTTACCTACTTTGTAAGCTGCGCTTGCTACAGGAATGATTAAAAGTGGAAATGGCATGATACACCTCGTTTTATCTATTTTTACTTTCTAGAACAACCAACTCGGTCACTCATTATGGCTATTATACCAACTGTTCATTAAGGTAATATTAAACCGTCTTAAAAAAAGCACTGTTTTATCAAAAAAGATTTAAAAATAGTCAAAAACCCGTTTTTATCATCTAAGTGCTTGATTTATAGTCTTGCAGTTTACAACCCCCCCTACAAACCCGTATAATTCCTTACCATTCATTTCAGGATAAACTGTTATGCGCGCCCCCTTAAAAAAAGCCTTTGCTGTATTCTGCTTTTTCTGTCTAACAGCTCCTGCTTTGCCCCTACAAGCGGCAGAATTAAGCCAACGCCCAGATGTACAAGCCTTTATCCAGACCATGGTAAAAGAAGATAATTTTGATGCTAAATACCTGAATCACCTCTTTGATCAAGTAGATTTACAGCCTGAAGCCATTAAATCGATCAGTAATCCGGCTGAAGACAAAGATTGGTTGTTTTATAAAAACTTTTTTATCAGCGATGGCCGCGTTGTAGAGGGATATCGCTTTTGGCAGAAACACTATAAGGTCTTAGCGAATATTCAAGAACAATATGGCGTGCCGGCTTCCGTTATCGTCGCCATTTTAGGGGTGGAAACCTTTTACGGTGAAAGACAAGGTGACTATCGTGTCATGGATGCCTTGACCACGCTGGCTTTTGAATACCCGCCGCGAGCAAAGTTTTTCCGTAGAGAACTGGCAGAATACTTACGTCTAGTACGCGAACATCACCTAGCCCCACTGTACTTAAAAGGCTCTTACGCAGGCGCCATAGGCATGCCGCAATTTATGCCCAGCAGTTATAGATATTATGCCGTTACCTATGAAGGAACCCATTACATCAATTTACAAAAAAATGAAGACGACATCATGGCCAGCGTGGCTAATTATTTGAAGAAAAATGGTTGGAAACGCGATGAACCTATTATCGCCGAAGTCACAGTTTCTAAGAAAAGTGCTCTGACTTTGCTTAGGCCAAATGTACCGCCCACTAAAACTTTAAAACAATTAAGTGCCTTGGGTTTACAAGTCGACGGTGATTATGATGCCAACTTAAAAGCGAATATTGTACGGCTAAACATGCCAGAAGAACCCCTTTATTATATGGGCTTTAATAATTTTTATGCCATCGCGCGTTACAATACCAGCATTAACTACGCCATGGCGGTGTATACTCTGAGCAGTATATTAGATCAGTGCTGGCAAGAAAAGGTGAAAAGTTGTAGTATTGCGTGATTAGACATCCCTTCGTGGAATAGATGCTCTCCCATAGGGGCGGGCCCCTGTGCCCGCCCCTACGAAAAACGCTGTTTTATGCCTTTCCCACCAATGCCTTATATTCAGGCGAATCGGGGTAATTATAAGCCAACACTTGCAGCGCTTTATTCGCGGGTTCCTCTAGATTCAATTGCCTATACGATTTCACCATCAACGCCAAAGCGGGAATGACTGCCGGCGCTTGCTGATAATCTTTCACCACCTCGTTGGCACGATTGGCGGCAGCAACATAAGCGCGATGGTCATAATAGAATTGAGCAATATTCAGCTCGGATTGCGCTAAAGTATTACGCAAATAAATCATACGACTGCGTGCCGCGGGTGTATACGGGCTATTAGGGTAATTGATCACCAACTGGTTAAAGTCGTTAAATGCTTCCTTGGCCGAGCCCAAATCGCGTGTAGAAATATCCAATTGCACTACACTCGAGCCTAAGCCACGGTTGACAGTGGTATTGGCGATCCCTTTCATATAATAAGCATAATCCACATGTGCGCTACGTGGGTAGAGATGAATAAAGCGATCAGCTGCCGCCGCAGACATGGCATAATCGTTTGTTTTGTAATAAGCATAAATGATATTGAGTTGTGATTGCTCTTCATAAGGGCTAAAAGGATACAAAGCATCTAAACCTTCAAAACGTTGCACGGCATCTTGGTAGCTGCCTTTTGCTAAAGAAGCCTCACCCCCATTAAAAATAACTTCAGCCGATTGGCCTTTATAAATATCGGCTGGCGTTTTCACGTCGTCTGAACAGGCGGCAAGAAAGAGCACTGCTAACGCTAAAATGAGCCGTTGTTGTTTTTTCATTATCAATCCTTAGTGTCAGAGTTATAATCACGCGCCAAAGTGCATTATACGAAAATTTGTGGTAAAAAACAGGTTTTCAGGCCCCAAAAAAATGGTTTTATCTTTAACCTGTATATAAAACATGCTCATTCATCCCTTTTGCTTGCAATCTGTCGTTAATACAGCCAGAATCGCCGCTATACTCACAGCAGTTGGTTTTTAGGGTAGGCGCCGAGCCCCCGAGCACCAGGAGTGTAGTACCCTACATGACTGGTGCGAGATGGGCGAAGGCAACACACCCTAAAAATCAAATGCGAAGAGTATATATAAAAATCAGAGAAACAGTCATGTCTAAAACAGATACAAACCTACACCTATCCGCAATAGTACCCACAGAATGGGCGGGCTATAGACTAGACCGTGCTGCAGCCTTATTATTCGCTCAGTACTCACGCAGCTTATTGCAAAAATGGATAAAATCAGAGCAGTTGTTATGCGATGGTCAGGTTTTAAAAGGCAAGGAATTGTTAAAAGGGGGGGAATGCTTGAGTCTAAGCACGCTCGCTTTAGAGGAAACGACGGCCAAAGCCGAAGCCATAGCTCTGAATATTGTATATGAAGACGAGACCATTTTAGTCATCAATAAACCGGTGGGTTTAATTGTACATCCCGGTGCCGGTAATCCTGATCATACCTTGGTGAATGCTTTGCTGCACCATTGCTCGTCATTAAGCACTTTACCGCGCGCAGGCCTCGTGCATCGCTTAGACAAAGACACCAGCGGCCTATTGGTGATCGCTAAAACCCTGAGCGCCCACACCCATTTAATCCGGCAAATGCAAAAACACCTGGTTAAACGAGAATATTTGGCTTTATGTCAAGGGATGATCACCGCTGGCGGCACCATAGATGCGCCTATAGGGCGGCATACGCAAGCACGCACGCGCATGGCGGTGAGAGACAGCGGCCGTGTAGCGATTACCCATTATCGTGTTGTAGAACGTTTTCGCGCGCATACTCTATTACGTGTGCAACTGGAAACAGGGCGTACGCATCAAATTCGCGTGCATTTGGCGCATATCCATCATCCGATTGTAGGCGATGCCACCTATGGCGGCCGACCTAAATTTCCACGAGAAGCCGATGTTAGTTTAGTAGAAGCTTTGCAAAATTTTCATCGCCAAGCTTTGCACGCAACGCATTTGGCATTAACGCACCCCGTTAGTGGCGAAACACTTTCTTGGTCCGTACCTTGTCCCGAGGATATGCTGGATTTGATTCGTTTATTGCAAGACGATATGAAAAATATGGCCACGCCCAAAAAATAAAGGACGGTTTTAACACCGTCCTTTACCCTGCCCTTAACATCCTTGATAATGGTCTTTAGGCTTAATCCTTAAGCGAGTCAATCATCCCTAAACGCGCACCTCATGTACGCCTAACAAATCTTCCCTGAACTTCGTACGCCCTGTACATTAGATCTCTTCCATAATTGTGCGCGTCCTGCACACCAATTCAGGATAGAACAGTCACTTTTTGATTGCAAACACTACAGGTGGTCGACCGGAAGCTATTTTAATGTGCAATTTTTTTGAAAATCAATGGCTTATAGGTAAAAGTGGTTTTTTCAGCTATATCACTTTAAGATATTTCGCACAATTCATGCGGCTGCTTGGACTGTTTTGTTTGCTTTTTTATCAATAACTTGCGTTGCTGGTTTGTGCCTACGCTTTCAACCTTATGTAATATGTATAGTCAACTATACATATTACATGAAAATATTGAAATTACTGCCATCTTTATGTATACTTAACTTATCATATAGCATGAGAATCCACTATGTTACAAATAGAACGCGCGCTACTTCCAGAGTTAATACGCTCAGCTGCATCTTATCCGGTAGTTAGCCTCTTAGGACCTAGGCAATCGGGGAAAACAACTTTAGTGAAAATGGCTTTCCCAAATAAACCTTACCTCAGTTTAGAAGACCCCGATGTACGCAGTTTTGCAACAGAAGATCCACGCCAGTTCTTAGCCCAATATCCCGATGGTGCCATCCTAGATGAGGTACAAAGAGTCCCAACATTGCTGTCTTATATTCAAGGCATTGTAGATGCGCAAAATCGTCCTGGCCTATTTATATTAAGTGGTAGCCATCAGCTATCATTACAAGCGGAAATTAGCCAATCACTGGCAGGCAGAACGGGTATACTCCATTTAATGCCCTTAAGTTTGGCAGAATTAAAAGCCGCATCTTTAGAGCAAAGCTTAGATCAGCAATTGTTTTACGGGTTTTATCCACGAATCTATCAGCATCATATTGAGCCGCAGCGTTTCTATCGCGATTATCTACAGACTTATGTAGAGCGCGATGTTAAAATGATGATCAACATTAAAGATTTGGATCAATTTCGTCGTTTCTTAAATTTGGTGGCAACGCGCATTGGTCAATTAGTAGATTATACTTCCTTGGCTAACGATTTAGGTTTATCCCGCAATACGATAAAAGAATGGATATCCTTATTAAAAGCATCGTTTATTATTACAGCCCTACCAC
>VFJT01000059.1 GCA_009885935.1 Gammaproteobacteria bacterium | reverse complement strand
TAACTTTTCGTTCAGCCAAACCACTTTCTGTAACCATTAGTTTATCCAATAATTGACAGCACCAAGCTGCATGTAATACTTCTATTATTTTCGCATGATTATTTTTTGCAGCGACATACCTTGCGGTTTCACCTTGTGGGGTAACAAGATTGGGATCTGCCTTATACTCTAATAACAAACGAACCACTTCGATATGACCATTTTCTGCAGCTAGATGCAACGCTGTATAACCTCTTGCTGTAGCATTTACATCAGCATCATGCTGTAACAAAAGCTCGACCACCTCTGCATTACCCTGTTTTTCAGCTAAATGCAATGCCGTATAACCATAGTTGTCTTGAACATGTATTATATTGGCATCACCATTCAATAAAAGCCTAATAGCCTCTACATCACCGTTTTTCACAGCCCAATGCAATGGCGTATAGCTCTTTTCATTTTCAGCCTTTACGTCAGCATCATGCTTTGATAAAAGCGCAATCACCTCTGCATCCTTACGTTCCTTAGCCAAATCCAATGCCGCACGGCCATGTTTATTTCGAACATTTACATCGGCACCACATTTTAATAAAAGCCTAACCACCTCTGCAGGACCATGTTGCGCCGCCCAATGCAACGCCGTATAACCCTCTTCGTTTTGAGCATTTATATCAGCGCCATTTTCCAGTAATATATTAATGTCATTCATATTCCCTGCATGACAGGCTCTCATAAGCCAAGTCTCTACTAGAGCATCTTTCATTTTCGCCTTTTCTTCTGTTACCCGTAGTAATCCTCTTTCATTTAGTTTTTTTAAAAAAATATCATTCAATGCCTGTGCTGCTTCGTGATCATTTGAATGACAATAAAGTTGTGTGTCCAGCCCAAGGTAGTCATTATTGGACGCAAAATTTGGACGTAAACCTGTTGTTACATAAGCATGTAATTGTGAAGATTCTCCCCACTTAATTTGCTCACAGTGCAAGCCGGTCAAACCCGTCCCATCATTATGTGGCTGAGAATCATAAACATTCCAAGTCTGGGGATGGTCAGGATGATACCCTATTGCGATGACGTGATGACCACTACGAATCATTAAACCGAAGGGAGGTACCGATTCTCCACTTTGCTCCATATGCTGTATAGTTTCTTTCAATGTTTCTAAAAAAATCACATATTCGTTGAGCTGCTGATTTGAAAAATGATACATTCCTGAAATAGCAGAAAAACAATGATAGGATTCAAGTTCCTGTGCTTCTTTTTTATCTTTTAGGGTGATACCCGATCTTCCTACTTTTTGAGTTTTACTCAAATCATGAATAGTAGTATTGGTTTCTTCATAATAAGCCCCGGGCATGTTATTGAGTGCTATTTGCGTAAAGAATTTACCCAAATCAACCATTTCATTCGGGCCTTGTAGTGTAGGATTTGCAGACCCACTGACTACTTCTTTAATACCTTTCAAATCTGTATTAAATTGATCACCGCCATTGCGTAGGATGGCATCCAACGCCATACAGGTAATCCCCCAACAAACTCCACTTGAATGTGGGAATCCTAATTTGTCTACCATTAAAAATGTCAAATAGCCATTATCAGGATAGTCATACCCTCTATGCATTGATGAAAGAGAAGCTTCATCTCTAATGATTTCAATGATTTCTTGATGCGTATAGACAACGCTTGCAGATGAAGCTGACATTCTTACCCCGCCACAGAATTTTATTGATTCGTTTAATATTCTAACTGGTTGGTATTATACCATTTTTGTATTATAAAGAGCTTAAGGTAATATTAAGGGGGCGTTAAATAAAAAAGGGGATTATAAGGCGTTGAAATAATGGGGTTTATATATAGAGAATGGATGGAAAAGTCAAATTGCAAACACCGCTCCCTGGCGGTCGCGGCTCGGATAATTCATCCGTTTTACTCCAGCCCTGCTAGTAATGTATCGATCTTTTCAGGCGTTAGCTTTTCGTGAAATTGATGACCCAATTGCAACACTGGCGCATTCACACAAGCACCCAGACATTCTACTTCTTTTAAAGTGAATTTGTTATCGGCGGTGGTTTCACCAAAATTAATTTTCAGCCGTTTTTTAAGATGCTCAACGATTTCATCGCTGCCACTCAGCAAACAAGAGACATTAGTACATACACACAATTTGTGTTTGCCCACAGGGGCTAATTCAAACATGCTGTAAAATGTCGCCACTTCAAACACTTGAATTTGCGGCAGCCCTAAATAATCGGCAACGGCTTTCATAGCCGCTTCAGACAACCAACCGCCATTGGCTTTTTGCGCAATGTGCAATGCCGGAATAACCGCCGAGCGTTTTTGTTCAGCTGGATATTGCGCTACCCAAGTGTCGATTTCTGCTTTATCGCGCTGGCTCAATTCAAATACTGTATCGGTTGTAACATCCATCAGCGGTCAATCTCCCCAAAGACTATATCCTGACTCGACAATATCGATACCACATCGGCTATCATATGGCCGCGACTCATTTCATTAAGTGCCGCTAAATGACTAAAGCCCGGCGGGCGAATCTTCAATCTATAGGGTTTATTGGCGCCATCAGAAATCAAATAAACGCCAAATTCACCCTTAGGATGTTCCACAGCTGCATACGCTTCGCCCGCAGGAATAGTATAGCCTTCGGTAAATAATTTAAAGTGATGAATCAAGGCTTCCATACTTTCTTTCATGACTGTCCTGGACGGTGGCACCACTTTGGCATCGTCCATCATCACCGGGCCGGGATTTTTGCGTAACCACTCTATACACTGCACAATGATGCGGTTCGATTGACGCATTTCTTCCACGCGCACCAAGTAACGATCGTAGCAATCGCCATTTTTACCAATGGGGATATCAAAATTTAAATCTGCGTACACTTCATAAGGTTGTTTTTTGCGTAGATCCCAGGCCACACCCGAACCACGCAGCATAGGGCCGGTAAAACCCAATTGTAACGCCCGCTCTGCTGTGACTACCCCTACATCCACCGTACGTTGTTTCCAAATGCGATTATCCGTGAGCAAAGTTTCATATTCATCTACACGTTGTGGAAAACGATCACAAAAAGCGTGTATAAAATCAAGCAAACTGCCCTGTCTGCTTTCATTCATTTCCTTGGTATCTTTTTCACTGCGCCAAGCTGAAACCGCATATTGCGGCATTTTGTTGGGTAGATCGCGATACACCCCACCCGGACGATAATAGGTCGCGTGCATGCGTGCCCCCGACACCGCTTCATAACAATCCAATAAATCTTCGCGTTCCCTAAAAGCGTATAAGAACACCGCCATCGCGCCTATATCCAAAGCGTGCGCGCCTAACCACATTAGATGATTCAACAAACGGGTAATTTCATCGAACATGACGCGTATGTATTGCGCTCTAATGGGTGGCGTAATCCCTAATAATTTTTCTAACGCTAAAACATAACCGTGTTCATTGCACATCATGGAGACGTAATCTAAGCGATCCATATACCCTATGCTTTGATTGTAGGGTTTTGTTTCCGCTAATTTTTCAGTAGCGCGATGCAATAAGCCTATGTGTGGATCAGCGTGGCGTATCACTTCGCCTTCCGTTTCTAATACTAAACGCAACACACCATGTGCGGCCGGATGTTGTGGTCCAAAATTAAGGGTATAGTTGTGTAGTTCAGCCATTTTTATGCTCCGCGTCTAAGTAACGACTATCCTCTCTAATCACCTTAGGCACTAGTACGCGCTCGGCAATAGTCACCGGTTGATAAATCACGCGCTCGCTGGCTTTATCGTAACGCATTTCTACATGGCCCGATATAGGGAAATCTTTACGAAAAGGGTGCCCTATAAAACCGTAGTCCGTTAAAATACGTCGTAGATCAGGATGCCCTTCGAATAAGAAACCAAATAGGTCGAACGCTTCGCGCTCAAACCAATCGGCGGACGGCCAAATCGGCATGAGCGATGGAATACAGAGATCGCTTTCATCTAAAAACACTTTAAGGCGCAAGCGTTGATTTAATTTAACGGATAGCAAATGATACACCACGGCAAAACGAGATCCTGCAAAGGATTCCATTCTAATGCCTTCCTGATCCACAGCCCGTTCAAAGCCAGAACCGGTGGCTTTATCGGTAACCCATTCGGCTATACCATAGGTTAAATAATCAACTCCACACACATCGATAAGCTGTTCAAAGCACAGTTCGGGCGTATCGCGCAATTCGCTCGCCACTGCTATTAACGCTTTTTTATTTAAGACCAAAGTTAATTCACCGCACGCGCTTTGCAAAGCCATTTGCTCGCGTGTACTCGAAGCATTCAATGTTACAAAAAGGTCTGTGTGCTGACTCAATACAAAACCCTGCGCTGTAAAATGACGCAGAATATTATCTTGTAAAGCATCCAATCGACTCATCATTTAATCCTTATCACCACAAAAGATCCGTCTGGTGCTTTTAATTTTGTTCTGCAGCTGAATCACCCCATAGACCAAGGCTTCGGCGGTAGGTGGGCAGCCCGGCACATAAATATCTACCGGCACGATGCGATCGCAGCCTCTCACCACAGAATAAGAATAATGGTAATACCCACCCCCATTGGCACAAGACCCCATGGAAATAACCCAACGCGGTTCAGCCATTTGATCATACACACGGCGTAAGGCCGGCGCCATTTTATTGCATAAGGTGCCAGCGACGATCATCACATCGGATTGGCGCGGGCTGGGTCTGAACATGACGCCAAAACGGTCTAAATCATAACGTGCCGCTGCAGAATGCATCATTTCCACAGCGCAACAAGCCAAACCAAAAGTAACTGGCCACATAGAGCCACTGCGCGCCCAACCGACTAATTTTTCTAATGAGGTGGTTACAAAGCCATTTTGTTGCATCTCTTGTGGTTGGAATATCTCCTGTGCTCTACTGTCTATTCCCATTCTAAAGCCCCTTTTTTCCACTCAAAAATAAAGCCTACAACCAATAAACCTAAAAAGACCATCATGCTTAAAAAGCCAAACCAGCCTATTTGGCGCAAGACCACCGCCCACGGGAATAAAAAGCCTGTTTCTAGATCGAAGAGTATAAAAAGGATAGCAACTAGATAATAGCGTATATCAAAAGGCATGCGCGCATCTTCAAAGGCAGGAAAGCCGCATTCGTAGGCTGCATTTTTAACCGCATTGGGTTTATGCGGCCCTAAAATCCAGCCTCCCACTAGAGGTACTGTAGCCAGAACCACGGCTAAGCCCAAAAAAATGAGTATAGGCAGATAATTTGTTAGCATATTGTTTCCTTATATTATGGTGCCGAAGGCCGGACTCGAACCGGCACGGCTTTCGCCACTGCCCCCTCAAGACAGCGTGTCTACCAATTCCACCACTTCGGCAATTTATTTCCCTTAAGGCTCACTTGTAGGTTGCGGCAGTGGAATCCCCAGATTGCTAGGGGGAGTATTCATTACATCGCCACTAGACGGCACCACAGGCTGCGGCAGTACTACAGTGTCTAAAGCTGCTTTATGACGAGTCATTTTGGCGGCATCATAACCCAACAGAATACTGGTTCCAAAAAAAACTAAAGCGGCAAATCCTGTGAGCTTTAACAAAAAAGTGGCTGAACCCGGACTACCAAAAACGGTATTGGAAGCACCACTGCCAAAAGCAGCACCCATATCTGCCCCCTTACCTTGTTGCAACAACACTAAGGCAAGTATACCCACACAAACAAGTAAATGTACTACGAATAATATTAATTCCATGCTCTCTCCATTATATTAACGCCTTATAAATGGGCGAAAAAGTATCATATTTTAACGAGGCACCACCAATTAAGCCACCATCCACATTGGCTAAGGTCAATAATTGTGCGGCATTGTCTCCTTTGACACTACCACCATATAATAGGCGCACCGTTTGACTGGTGGCGCTATCATACTGTTTTACTAGGTGCTCACGCAAGGCCGTATGCACCGAAACCACCTCATTTGTGGTGGGCGTTAGGCCCGTGCCTATAGCCCAGACGGGTTCATACGCAATCACCGTGTGTGCAAACTCTTTGGCCGTGGTGATTTTAAGCACTGCATCCAACTGCGCCATCACTACTGCTAGTGTTTGCCCTTTTTCGCGCTCGCTTAGACTTTCGCCTACGCACAAAATCGGCGTTAAAGCAGTTTTTCTAGTCGCTAGCCATTTTTGCGCCACCCAATGGTTATTTTCACCATAATATAGGCGTCGCTCCGAGTGCCCTACGATAACGGTGCTACAACCCACATCGCACAACATTTGCGCGGAAATCTCACCGGTAAAAGCCCCCGCTGCTTTATCGCTCACATTTTGTGCGCCCCAAGAAATGGGCAAAGGTCCACATGCAGCATGCATATTGCTCAAGAATACTGCAGGCACACATACCGAAACATCAATTTGATTTAAAATTACACTATCTTTTTGCATGGCCGTGAGCATAGCGCCTATGTCGGCACTAGTCCCATTCATTTTCCAATTAGCAACGACTAATTTTTTGCGCATCATGACTCAAGATAGTTTATGATGCGCGAATTGTAACCGAGTTGTAGATGGGGGGCAAGTTATAGTATTTAGCCTTTATATGGTGTTCCATACAACTTTTCCCACAGGACTGACTCAAAACCAAAATCGCGCATATTGGTCATTCTTTCTGGATACAGCACACCGTCTAGATGATCGCATTCATGCTGTACCATACGCGCATGAAAGTTATCTACTGTACGCTCTATTCTTTCACCTTCTTCATTAAACCCCGTATAACGAATTTTTTGATAGCGCGGCACTTTACCGCGTAGTCCAGGCACACTCAAGCACCCTTCCCAATCCTCGACTTTTTCCTCCGTTAAAGGGGTAATCAGGGGATTAACCAAAACGGTAAAAGGAACTGGCTTTTCATTAGGGTAACGCACACTACTTTCAAAACCGAAAATCACTACACGTAGGTTCACGCCAATTTGCGGCGCGGCAATGCCTACTCCACCCTCTTTTTTGAGTACGTCTTTTAAATCTATTATTAGATCGTATAATTTCGCACAAGCAAATTCGGTTACCTCAAGCGATCGCTCCGATAAACTGGGTGTCCCCATTTTTAAAACCGATAAAACTGCCATATTCTAATTCTCCATTCAGTTCGCAACAGACAGCAATTCAAAGTTCGAGTCACTTTTTTCATGTTTTATAAAATAAAGTGAACATAATGTCAGCAAAGCAGCACCCATCAAGCAAACAAAAGGTGCAGTAGCTGTATTCATAAGCTTAGTTAAATACAATGCCAATAAAGGCGCCGTACCACCAAAAAGTGTCATACTAAAATTGAAAGCAATACTGACTCCCGAAAGACGCGTATGTACTGGAAACGATTGAATAAGCATTGGCATTAAAGAACCTGCGCTTAGCCCTAAAAGTATCAATAAAATAAATTCAGCCAATAAAACACTCCCGATCGTCTGTTTTGAAAGTAGAAAAAAAATAGGATACGAAAAAATGATAAATCCTACACAGGATAAAATGGTTGGCAACTTAAAGCCAATTTTGTCTACCCACAACCCCACTAACACTACAAAAATAGCGATAGTAAAAAAGCTAAGAGAACAAATGATCATGGAGGTTTGAATGCCAAACTGGGCATTCAATTGACTGGGTATGTAGACTGCAAACAAATAAACAGCTACCGCCAATGTAGTGCAGGCCAAAACACCTTTTATTAAGGCTCTATTCTGCATTAGTATCACCTCACGAATGGGGTTTTTTACCAATAAATGATTCTCTTTCGCATGCAGAAAGGGGATGGATTCCGTTTGTCTTACGCGCACAAGTATAGCCCCTATCCCAAAAAAGAATGACAGCAAAAAGGGTATACGCCATCCCCAAGTAATTAAGTCGTTTTCAGGGATAAAGCTTGTCGTAATGAGTGCGATGATAGAACCTAACAACAATCCAATATAAACACTACCCAAAATAATACTTCCAGCCAAACCCTGTCTATTTGGAGGGGATATTTCAGATAAAAATACAGCAGCTGCCGTTTCTTCGCCGCTCATAGATATTCCCTGTAATAAACGACATAAGACCAGAAAAATAGAGGCATAAACCCCAATTTGATTATAAGTCGGCAATAACCCAAATGCAGTCGTTGCAAGTGTTATCATCGTAATCGACAAAACTAAGGTTTTCTTACGACCAAAGCGATCCCCCACATAGCCAAAGAAGAGGGAGCCCACAGGACGTATCAAGCATCCTGTCGCAAAAACTCCAAACGTCAGCATTAAAGAAACAAAGTGATCGAAAGCTGGAAAAAATGTGCGACTGATTATTTGCGAAAAATAGGCATATAAAATAAAATCGTATAACCCCAGGACATTGCCCACAGTAGCACTAACCACTATTCTTTTCCAATCATAATTCATGAATATTGGGGCCCTATGACAATACCTCTTTTGAAGTCAACTCTAGTGACATTTTTTAATATGCCCGTAGGATTTTGTTTATAGTCTTTAGTATACCGTGCGGGAGGCATTCCTCCTTTAAAGCCATAAAATTGCTCTATACTGGGCGGAGTATATTCCCCACAATAGCCCGCATAAGCTTCCCGCATTTCCATATAGGCAAAATCACCCATTTTAAGTAGCTCATTGACATTATTAAGCACCATTGATTGGAAATGATGATCCTTAGATTTGGTGGCAAAAGAATAGATGAGATGAAAATCATTCCATTTACGCACCAGCATAAAACCATGTCTTAAGCCCAGAATACCTTCACGGATAGCGGCTATTTTATCCGAAAAAGCTTTATGACTTGTATTTTCCCACCAATAAAATTCAAAATTTTCATAGTATCCGGGTGATATAATGCCATCGTATTGTCCATAGCCTCGTTTGCAAATCTCATAACCATGCGAAGGCGTACTAGAAAAAAAGAGCATCTCAGAGCTTGGAGTTACCAAATCTAGAGAGAAATGCTGAATATCACATAATCCCAATATTTCTTTGAAAACACTGCGGATCTGATAGCGATGTTTAAATGAAATCGTTAAAATATCTTTGTGTAACCTCATGATCCAATTCTCCTTACTAGAAAACCCATAGATTACGGGGCTAGCAGCCCTTATGCAGTCTCATCTTGTTTCTCATCCACGCCCGAACCTATATTTTCTTCAAGGCGCCGTTTTAAAGAACTGACTAAAAGGCCTAAAATAACATCTAGTTCTGACTCACTCCCCGATGTAGTCACTAGGACATTATACATATCAATATAACAATCCACAATAAGACCACTATCGCTGAGTTTAACCTCACCATCCACAAAAAGTATCATCATTGATTTAAAAATCTTGGTGAGCAACGCTATGTCGACTAAGGCAATTGATTGTCTAATAGGTTGAAGGCCAACTCTTTCACTCCCCTCCACACAATCATTGTGATGAACACTATTCGATGAGGATTTTTTTCCCATTAATAACCAAAGCGGATCTATGCTCAATAATTGGCTATATTGAATGAGGGTATCTACTGGGATACTTCTTTTGCCTGTTTCATACTGAGCATAAGTGGAGTAAGGAATATGATGCGCAGAGGCGAAAGCCTTTGCCGTTTTAAAACCAGCTGTTTTACGGGCAGATCTCAATCGTAAGCCAATTTGTTCAAACAAGGGCTTATCAAAAATAGTTATATTTTTTGTGGGCAATTATTAAGCACCTACTATTCTGTCAGTATGATGGACTATTCTTGGCATTGAATGTTACTAGATGCACTATAAAAAAGCAAGACCAAAAAATAAACTGCATTTTTTGATGGTAAAAGTCGAAATCTCTATTGACATAGACACTTTCCCTATAACAAAATACTCTTATTGCGTAATTTAATTCAATAAGAGTATTACCGTTATGGAAGAAAGGAGAAAAATCATGTCACTTCCACCAAGGACTGCAGAAGATTGCCTACAGGTGAACCTCTCTAGCAAAAAAGCCCCTTCTCACTGGACACCTGAACAATGTCGCATACAAAATATATTGTTATTGGCTGGGTGCAATTTAGCGGAACGTCTCGAAATACTATTAACCTTACCCGGTGCTGAGCTTTGGCTAAATATTAATAATCATTCGGTTGAGCGCCTTGTAGCTGCCATTGATTCCTGGTGGGGTGCAGGTAATCGCTGGATGAAGGTATGTGAAAAAGCAGAAAACGAGTAATTCGGGCTTAACCGAATGCCACTACCGGTGACTTTCAGGGGGTTACCCGGTGCTGAGCTTTGGTTAAATATTAATAATCACTCGGTTAAGTATTTCACAGATGCAATCGAATACTGGTACAGCGTAGGCGAGCGTTGGATCAATGTATTTGAAAAAACAGATACAGAAAATTCTGACGAACCATAAAATCCTCTATCAATCAAGTGTGTAAGTCCTTTTTTTGGGTATTTCACACTCAAAAACACAAATATTTTAGGTTTTCTTCTGGAAAAACTCAAAATATGTACTATACTCGTGTAGCCTTTCATTAAGAGCTGTCGGAACTCTCTAACAAAGGTCGGGATTTATTAAGTCACTTAATAGCCATAAGCCTTAATAAATAAACGGTATAAACATCATGTAAAAATAAGGAAGTGATATCATGACTGCATATTTTGCCTCAAACCAAGATCCATTCAGTAAACTGATTAAACATGCTAGTCCTATTAAGGGCTCATTTAATGTAAACGAACCTTCGCCCCATTCCCAGAATGACGAACACTTGCTAGCACAACAGCCCGCTGCTAGAAAAAAAGAAGCCGCCCGCTGCGCTATGGGGTTAGTCCTTTATGCGCTGGGTTTATTCTTATTTGCCTATGGGCAATTGGTGCAACCTTCGTTGTTGTTGATGTTGGCAGGTAGTGCCGTACTGGTTTTCAGCTGTTATACCTTTATACCTGAAATTAAAAGCCAAGCCGCTGATGACTGCGACGACGATGCCGCTGATGATGAAGATGTATCGCGATCATAAGTTAAGTTTTTTTTCCTCAAAAAGCCCGCTTTATGCGGGCTTTTTATATTTGGTGCGCCCGGAGAGACTCGAACTCCCGACACCCTGGTTCGAAGCCAGGTACTCTATCCAACTGAGCTACGGGCGCATGGGCAGTATACTAACCAAAATATGCGCTAATATCAAGTGCTGTGCTAGCATCTAACTTTGACACTTTATAGCCCAAACCACATCAGCCGTACGAGATGTTTCATTCTCACCTGCATACTTAAGCACTTCTGCTGGATCCGTATCTTTTGACCATCTCGCACTCAAAGGATTTGAGAAAAAAGAAAGTCGTGCCGTATAAGATGGTAGAAAATAAGCCATCCATTGACTTTTAAACACCTTCTTTTGTTCTGGGGCTAATATCCCGTACAGCTTAGAAATATCCTCATCCTTAAAAATACATTTAGCTAGTTTACCTGCTTTCATCAGGTGCTCGGTAATACTCTCAAAAGTAGCTTTATCTTTATCCAGAAGATCTGCAAGAGTGAAAAATGTATCGATAGTGATAGTAGAAATCCATGACTCGAGCGCATCCTTATCCCCATTCAATAAAGCTGCAAAAAACTCAACTCGTTGCTGAGGCGTGATGTATTTGACCAATTCTTCTGATAGATAGCTGTTAGGGCAGCACAAAGCAAAAGGTTTTGCCTCTTCGAACATTTGAGTGCGTTGTTCAACAGTTAGATGCTTCATGATGCGACCAAAATCCCCTTCCCCCCACAGCAGTTTATCCCCTAGAGGTAGAGTCCGCATGGCTCTAGCTACCATCAACACACCACCCTCTAAAAACTCCTTCCTTTGTGGATATTCTAATGAGCTAAATTTTCCCGGGCTTCTTTCGGTTTGGACCTGCATGAATCTTTCAAATAGTTCTTTGGATATAGATTGTTGCAAAAATACTAAGTCCTCAAGTGAGGTCAATAAATCGCAAATCCGCGCCATTTCACTTTCAACCAGCTTTTCAAATGATTCTCTTGACATCAAATTTTTCACGCTTATGAAGTCATCAAAGGACTTCAAAAAATCGAAAATCCGCTCCGGCATAACGCGCAGCATTGCCTTTAAGTCATCTGTGCTATGCGGTTTACTGGATAGAGCCTCAATATGGATTTTAATAATTTTCTTTTTTTGATTCCGGTTCAATCGATTAATAAGAAAAAGAAATTGAGCAATAGAATCAAGTCTATTCGTGTCTATGATCTTAGAAATTAAGAAAAATCTCTTTTCCGGACTTAGCTCATAGCTTAATTTATCAATAAAATTTCCTGGGGCAAGCTGGCCTCCATAAAAAATTCCTTTAAAATAATTAGACATCGCCATACAGGCTATTTCAAATCGCTCACTATCTAATTCATTCAGAAGACGTCCAATGTTGTATGGGTCTTGCTTCATGCATGTGTCAAACAACGCATCAGAAAATTCCGACAAAACAGCCCCTAACATATCTGGTTTACTCAGAAACATAAAGGAAATCAACTTGTTTTGATCGCCCTTAAAAGCAGCTATGATTTGCTCACAATAGTTTTTATCTTTGCAAAGCAGCTTGAAATCGTCAACACTTAATAAGTCTAAGTCTTCAATATGAGAAATGCTAAAGTTAATTTTTAAACTATTGAGAAATGCAATATCTGGGATCTTAATACTATCAGCACCCTTATAAGCAACAGGGCTTTTTATTTTTTCAAGCAGTATTTTCTGTGTTTCAGCTAAAGCATTCGTTGCATCTGTAATAAGTTCACTGTTGCTCTCTGCACTAAGGGTACTATCTGCTAAAGTTGCTTCATACCCTCGCATTGCATCTGATAACATTTTTTGTCTGGTATCAATACAGGTCGTAATCGTAGGTTGTGGATCATCATTTCCTGCTACAGCGGCTTGATTGTAACGTTCTTCAGTTTTAGCCGTTATATTCAATAAGAGATCAATTTCCTTTCGTACTGAGGCAGGAATATTATCCTTTTTCTCTGGCGTTAATTTGTCATAAAATTGTTGGAAATTAAGAATAAGAATATAAACACCCTCACTTGCAGCGCCTTCACTGCCTAGCCCCTGCTTACTATGAAATCGCAGGGCGGATATAAGCGTATTAAGTTGAGTCAATAAATTACTGCTATCGCTGGTGAGTATATCCAATTGCCGTTTGGCTTCCATAACGGCTCGCGTTTCATCGGAATGTTGAAGTAAACGGTGTTTTTCTTCTGAGTTTAAATACGCCAAAGCACCATCGTAAATATCTTCTGACTCAACGGTTAAAGCATCATAATAGTGATTGCAAATATCCGTCTCTACACCGGAAGGGGTTATTTGTATCAGAAATTTGACGGGTAATAAATATCTGCCATTGCGATTGATAATATGTGTTTTTATCACTTGTTTAATCGGTAGAGAATCTAAGTCGGAATAAACGTTGCTGTCCACAGTCACTTGGGTTTGTACCCCAGGCATCAATATATGAATAGGGGCGATCTCTTTGTTTTTTAATTTCAGGGCTATTTCCGTAGCGATATCACAGAGAAATTCGGTGATGGGATCATCCGGCAATGCAGTATAGCCCACAGGAGAAATAGCATATTTTTTCCAGTTTTCCTCTAAAAATAATTCTAGATTGGTTAATAGCTGTTCCTCATTACCCCCATTTATATCTATTATCTTAGAGATACCATCCAATACTTCCTCTCGATATGCAAGGATAATTTTCCCCCTTAAAGGGATGGGAGAAACGTCCTTAAGGCCTCTAAGTTGTTCAATTTTAAGCTTTAATTGTTCTTGAATCGCCGCCATGAGTTCACCTTTACCAATGCTGTATAATTATTAGGCGGATTGTACCCTATACCCATACTTAAGTCCATTATTAGCACAGTCTGATGGAGGAATTTTTGACTTAAACACCCTATTTCGCTATGATAAGGCGCAATATGGACCATAGGAACCACGATATGCCTTACCTACATGCCGATTGGCCCCTGCAAGGCAAAGTTCATGCTTTTACCACCTTGCGGCCTAATGGCTATAGCCTAGGCGTTTATGCGGGTCTAAACTTGGGCTATCACGTGGGCGATGCTCCCCTTCTCGTCACAAAAAACGTAGCCCGCTTAGTGACAGAAATGAAACTCCCCTACACCCCACAGTGGGTCACGCAAGTCCATGAAACAAACGTTGTGGCAGCAGACTATGCGCAGGCTGAAACCAAAGCAGATGGTGTCTATAGCCATTCTAAGGGTCAGATTTGTGCCATATTAACTGCAGATTGTTTACCCATTCTCATTGCCCATGCACAAGGGCTGGGTATTGCCGCGCTGCATGGCGGTTGGCGCAGCCTGCAGCAAGGTATTATTGAATCAGGCCTAAAGCAACTGGCTTTACCCAACAATGAATTGTTTGTGTGGCTAGGACCCGCCATAGCAAAGGAGGCTTACGTTGTGGGTGCAGACTTTCGCGAGTTGTTTTTAGATAATGACAAAAGCTTAGCGTCGGCGTTTTATTTAGATACAGACCAACAATGGCATGCTGATCTCTATGCCATCGCCCGATTGCAATTGCAGCGTTTAGGCGTGACGCAAATTTACGGCGGCCAGTATTGCACCTATAGCGACCCACAACAATTTTATTCCGCACGTTACTCACTGCACAACGCGCAGCATACCGGCGGTCGCATGGCAACGCTCATTTGGATAGACGAGGAACACGGCTATGAATGAACACCTACACAAACTTCGCCGCCATACTCAATGGATCATTTTAGGGATCCTTTTTATTGCGGGGTGTAAAGCAACGACGGTGACACAGTGGCAACATTTAGCGCCAGGCCTAGACTATACGGCTTTAGATTTAGAAACAGGAAAATTGCACGCTTTTAAAATAGACTTAAAAGAAAATCGACTGGCTTTGTTGTCTCCATCCGAGCCCAGCAACATTAAAGACATGGTCACCAATGCGCACGCTTTATTGGCCGTGAATGGAGGATTTTTTACGCCAAATGGCAAACCTTTGGGCTTACGTATCAACGATGGCAAAGTGCTTTCTCCCTTAAAACCCATTTCCTGGTGGGGTATTTTTTATCTACGCAATGACACGCCAGCCCTCAGTAGTTTCAATGCTTTTAAACTAACAAACGACATAGACTTTGCGATACAAGCAGGACCGCGTTTGTTGGTTAATAATACTACTCCGCATTTAAAGGACGGTGTAGATAACCGCACCGCCATAGGGTACAATCAAAATAATGATATCCTTATTGTCGTCAGCGAAGGTGCGCAATTAACCACGCCGCAATTAGCAGAAATCCTACGTCGCCCAGAAAAAAACGGCGGTTTAGGGTGCGTGTATGCGCTCAATTTAGATGGCGGTAGTTCGTCACAAGCTTATGCCGAGGTGGGTAATTTTGTATTGGATATCCCTAGTTTTCGTGCCGTTGCAGATGGCTTAGCCGTTTATACTAGATGAGGAGACTATAGCGTGCCACTTTCTCCCTACATGCAATTTTCGCGCGAAAAATGGCGTTACTACCGAGATGACACGCCGCTGCACCTTAGCGAAGCAGAACTCGCTAGCCTGCGCGGTTTTAACGAATCTATTTCTATGACTGAAGTAGAAGACATTTATTTGCCCTTATCCCGTTTGCTGAATCTTTACGTGACACAAACACAAAACCTGCACAATACTACCAATCAATTTTTGCATCAAAACACACATAAACTGCCCTATATCATTGGCGTTTCGGGTAGCGTTGCCGTCGGTAAAAGCACCACCAGCCGTATTTTGCAAACGGTATTGTCGCGCTGGCCGCACCATCCTAAAGTGGCTTTGGTTTCAACCGATGGTTTTTTATATCCTAACGCGGTGTTAAAAGACAAAGGATTGATGACACGCAAGGGATTCCCCGAAAGTTATAACCGCCAAGCGCTGCTGCAATTTTTAAATGATTTAAAATCTGGTAAAGCGGAAGTCAGCATTCCAGTGTATTCGCATGCAAGCTATGATATTACCGACGAAGTTTTACATATATCTGCCCCCGATATTTTAATCATCGAAGGCTTAAATATACTGCAGATGCCCGATATTGCAGAAACACAACGGGTCTATGTTTCCGATTTCATAGATTTTAATATTTTTGTAACCGCACCCACGGCGATGATTAAAACCTGGTTCTTAGAACGTTTCCGCTCTTTCCGTAATCACGCATTGGATAAACCGAATCTCTATTTTCACCAATTCAGCCGCATGGATGAAACCGAAGCCATGGCCTTTGCCGATGGCATCTGGGAAAGCATCAATGCCCCTAACCTATTGAAAAACATACTGCCCTACCAATACAGGGCACAATTGATATTGGAAAAAGGAGTAGATCATGGGATTGAACAGGTTTATTTGCGTAAATTATAGTTTTGGTTCAAAAAGAACGTCGTATTTTTTCGTAGGGGCAGACCCCCGTGTCTGCCCTGTCACGGGCGGGCACAGGGGCCCGCCCCTACGAAAACCATATATTAAAAGGGGTCTTTCAGTTCCTCTGTCAGCGCCACATCTACAGCCCCTTCAAGCAACAAGCCTTGTTCTAACTCTTTAAAAGGCCATAAGTTTTTATCCATCAACTGGCTGGGCCTAATATTCCCCAAGGCACTTAAGGCATTGCTGGGTACTTTAGGATTTTCAGCGGCTAAAGTTTTCATCAATGTCGCTATTTTTTTACGGGTGAGCTTTTCTTGTG
>VFJT01000191.1 GCA_009885935.1 Gammaproteobacteria bacterium | reverse complement strand
TCACCCCAATATTTCGTACACTCTCTCCCTCGGGCCCATAGCTCAGTTGGTTAGAGCAGAGGACTCATAATCCTTTGGTCCTAGGTTCAAGTCCTAGTGGGCCCACCATGATTTTTTTAATTAAGCTTTATTTTTCTCGCCATGTAGCCAAGAAAATAAATCTGGCAATTCTTTCCAAAAGTTTTCTAGTGCCGGTAATATGGGCAATTGATGGCCTAACATGTTCCCCCATTCAGCTTCCATTTCCTTGCGGTTTTTATGATTTTCAATATGCATCATAGTAGGTACGGGAATATTCTTAAATGCACATTTTTTCTTTAGTACATTCAAAATTGGAAATGGATCGGTATCTGTTTGCATGTGCCTATAAAGATGTATAACATCATACAAATCTCTAGGACGAGCGCGCTCACTTAATGCACGAATTTTTTCAGCAAAGATCTCTGGGAAATTATATGACTTTATTTTAATTCCATTTTTCGGCTTGTCTGTATAGGGATGATGCACTTCTCGTAATTCAGGCTGCATTACTAGTATTTCATCGACGGTTAAATCAAGTTTGAACCTCGTCGGATCCCCTTGACGTTTTAAAGGGCCAATATAACCCACACGACCCTCTACAGAAATTTTTCCTGCTTTATTTGTATAAAGCTCAAAACGGACCGTACTTGGCGGTATCTCTATGCCCGCTTGTTCATAGACCCACTGTGAAATTTGTATAAAATTTTTAGTCAAAAATTCCTCATTGAGCTGTTCTTTGTCTGTCAATGTGAAGTCCAAATCTTCAGAAAATCGATATGTTTCAAAATAACACTTTTTAAGACAAGTTCCGCCTTTAAACACCCAATTTTGAAAAAGTTCTTTTGCATTAGCAATTCCCGCCAATATCCAGCCTAGCACATAATCTTTTTCTACGATATTAGGCGCTAAACTCAGCTCCAATGAAAAATCCATCAATTCTTGTTTTGTGATCATATTATTTCTTCCAATTCTCTGGAACCCATAAGCGCCAGCGAGTAATCAAATGATTACATTCTATTTGCGGATCCAGTTTGGCATTACCAGAACTTAATTTATCGTTACATAATGCCATTAGTTCTTTTTCTTCAGGTACAAATTTCTCCAACAAAAAGCCAAGGCGTTTATATATCGCTCCGTTATTAAATTTTTCAGCATACTCGGCCAAAAGCTTTATATCTTTATACTCTGAATTTAAATAACTAACAAAAATATCAGCCGCTGAACGAATCCCCCCCCCTAATTTTGGTATGTTGAGTATATCAATAATAAGGCGAGAAGGATCAGAAATGAATACTTTTATTTGTCCGCGCCAGATAGACTTTAGACCAAACAAGAAAGTCTCTGGAATTTTACTCAATAAAAATTTCGTCCCCTTAATATCAGGATGTTGGTTATATTGTTTTTGGACAGTAAAGACAACCACCGTCCTAAAGATTTGTTCTGTTAATCCCCAATACTCGGCAGCACTCCACCCGCCAATATAACAAGGGCCATATATTTTTTCGGCAATAATAAAGGGGTCCTCTAAAGATATATCGCTGGTTGCCGATTCCAATGGAATGGCCACGTATAGCCCCCGCTTGATGCGTGCAAACCAACCCTTGTCTGACCATCGAGCAAGCAGTTTTGCTACTTGAGCATTAGGAAGTTGTAGAATTTTTGCTGCCTCATTGACGGAAACAGTGTATTGAGTGCCCCGTAATAATGCCGTAATCCTTGCCCTGTCTAGTTTTCCAATACCTGTTGGTACACTCATAGTATATCAATCCTCCTTAAATTCACTTAATATACGAACTACTACACTTTAAATATACTTTAAATATCAGAAAAAAGCAAATTTTTCCTACAGTTAGTATATTGTAAGTGTAGTAGTTCATACGGCATGTGAACTAAATAGTTTATAATGTACTCATTAATGAATCGCGTATAGGGCCTAAGGCTAAACAGTGGTTGCAACAATTTTTGAAGTGATGGCCTACCGTAGGGGCAGGCACGGGGGCCTGCCCTGGTTAGGGCGGGCACGGGGGCCCGCCCCTACGTTCTTTGATCCTCGTCAGTCTCGTCTTCCGGCAAAAAGCCATTGCTTTGCATTTGCCACAGATGTGCGAAATGACCCTTCTTTTGTAACAATTCGGCTTGAGTACCTTCTTCAATAATACGACCGTGATGAAAGACTAAAATCCGATCCATACCGTTTAAAGTCGATAAGCGATGGGCTATCGCCAGCGTCGTTTTATGGTAACTACTCGCCCCATCATTGCATCGTCGCTGCGCTCCTCACAATGACGGGGCGAGTAGGCAAAAATATTTTAAAATTTTCTCTAAAAACACTTGACAAGGTTTTT
>VFJT01000106.1 GCA_009885935.1 Gammaproteobacteria bacterium | reverse complement strand
TGCAGCATTTATGATTTTTACTGGAATTAAGATGTTTTTTATGCCTGAACAAAAAATAGATATTAATGACAATTATCTATTGAAATGGATGAGCAAACATTTTCGAATTACAAAAGAAATTACAGATAATAGCTTTTTAAAATTTAAAACGGATTCAATCACCCAGAAATCATCTCTTTTTATGACGCCTTTATTTGTGGCGCTTGTTTTAATAGAGTTTACAGACCTTATTTTTGCAGTGGATAGCGTTCCTGCGATTTTTACCATTACTAAAGATCCCTATATTATTTATACCAGCAACATATTTGCAATTTTGGGCTTACGCGCTTTGTATTTTGCTTTGGCTACGGTTATTGACCGATTTCATTACCTCAAGTTTGCCTTAGCTATGGTCTTAATTTTTATAGGATCAAAAATATTTATATCGGATTTAATGGGAATAGAAAAGTTCCCGCCGATAATTTCTTTAGCGGTAACATTTGGATTGCTCGTTTTTGGCTGCGTCTATTCACTTTATAAATCTAAACCGATTTCAAAATAAGAAGTTCCCCTTTTGTAGGGGTCATAGCACTAGTTCATATTAATTGTTCTTTGTTACGGAGGAAACCTTATATCTAATGTCTCAATTTTCGTAAGACAAACTCCTCTAGCGTGTTAATGGCTGTATTATCTGCTTCATATTTAAGCAATGAAACATGCGTATCAGCAAGCTTAGGAAGCAAAGCTGGATCTAAGGCTTTTAATTCACTAGGGATCATAGTATGCGGCATTACGCTAAGACCCATACCCGCTTTAACAGCAGCAACTACACTTGCGTAGCTCGGACTTGAAAATACCGGTCTCCAAGTACGACCATGTTCTTCCAGCGCTTTGATTGCTGAGGCTCTATAGACACACGGGTGTGGCGATAATACGAGCGGAATGGGTTTACTTGGGTCTATCAGACTAGAGTCTCCTACCCATTTCAGCGGCTCAGACCATACATCTAAGCCATTTGGAAAATCTTCTGGACGATTCATTTTAACCAGTACTAGATCAAACTCTTTCTTTTTAAATCTACTGAAAAGATGTAGCGTCAAATCACATTCTATATTCAATAAAATACGTGGATGAATGCGTGAAAAATCAGCAAGCACTTCAGCAAGATAGACGCTGGCGAAATCCTCTGGCAAACCGAAGCAAACTTCACCTTTTAGCGCTGGTTCCTTAAATCTATCTATTGCTTCTCGATGCAGGGCAAAAATTTGCCTTGCATAACCCAGGAAAATCTCTCCTTCAGGAGTTAAATAAAGAGTTTTGCCACGCACCAGAAGCGATTTATTTAACATGTTTTCCAATTTGTTTATCTGTTGACTAATAGCCGATTGCGTACGTCCCACGCGCTCAGCAGCTTTGGTGAAACTGCCTGTTTCCGCCACAGCCATGAAACAGCGTAGAGTAATGGTATCAAGATTCATCAGTTTTATTAATGCCCCATATAAGAATTATTAATTTCCCTTATAGTATAGAAGTTGATAATATAAAGCAACAGAATAATTATTAATTGGGTTTTTTATGATAAATCAAACACTTACTATGCTCTTTCATCTTGATGTACTGGCAGCGGTCATGATGATGTTAGTTAGCTTTATTGGTTTGTGTGTTGGCAGCTTTGCCTACCGCTATATGAAGGGTGATAGTCAGTATATATCCTTTTTCATTCAACTTATCCTTCTTATCTCTTCTATCTTGGTGATGGTGAGTGCCGATCATCTTCTCCTTCTCTTCAGTGCATGGTGTATGAGCAGTATTTTGTTAGTGAGATTGATGATTCACAAGTCAAGCTGGAAAGCTGCTCAGGCTTCTGGCAAGCTTGCTGCAAAAAATTATCTGCTAGGGGCGCTCTGCGTGGCAGCCGCTTTTACGATCTTCTATTGGCCAAACGGTGAAACCAGTATACAAGCGTTGATACGTCAGGATAATAGCTCCAGCTTCATGCTCCCGGCTTTGATACTGCTATTCATTGGCGCTATGACCCAATCCGCAATCTATCCATTTCACCGTTGGTTGACGAGCTCGCTTAATTCACCAACCCCTGCTTCGGCAATCATGCATGCTGGCCTTGTCAATGGCGGCGGTTTCCTACTCACTCGTTTTGCCCCCCTTTATCTAAAACATAGCAATTTCCTCACCCTAATTTTTGTGGTCGGCATCATTACCGCAATGCTTGGAACCCTATGGAAGTTGGTGCAAAATGACGTGAAGCGTATGCTGGCATGTTCTACGATGGGACAGATGGGGTTCATGTTGGCGCAATGCGGGCTTGGACTTTTTCCGGCAGCCGTGGCGCACTTAGTATGGCACGGTATGTTCAAAGCCTATTTATTCCTTGCTAGTGGTAGTACCGCGCAAGAAAAGCGCTTTGACCTTGGTTATCCTCCGAAACCGCTCACTTTCGTCTGCGCGTTAATATGCGGTGCGGCAGGAAGCTTTTCTTTTGCCTTTGCCAGCGACAACTCATGGCTTTCAGGGAATAGCACGTTGGTCATTATGGTTGTGGCATTTCTTGCTGCTGCTCAATTCTCATTATCTATACTGCGCGCCCAAAATTTGCAGCATTTTCTATTCGCATTCATTACAACCGGCATTATGGGCCTTATCTATGGGGGCAGTGTACGCCTGATTACTGAATCTATGGAACCCATGCACCTCATGCAGCCGCAGTCTTTAAATGGTTTTTATATCGCCGGCATTATCGTGATGACGTTGGCTTGGTTATCTATTCCGTTTATTCGTAATTCTGAAAAAATAGGCGCGCCACCGGTATGGATGCTAAAAAATTATGTGGCAGCATTAAATGCGAGTCAACCTCATCCCGACACTGTAACTGTACATCGTAACAACTACCGATACTTATGAGGATATTATGCAAACCGTACCTTTGGCGCAACAAGAAAAAATGTCAAAACCAATAGTAAATAACCTGCATGCTATAAATATAGCCGGCTTAGTGAAAGGGAGTTTTAAAATCATTGCGCCATTCTGGCCTCTTAAAAATCTGATTGCGGTCAATCCACTACACGGGCTGGAAGACTTGCCTATTGAAGAAGCACTCAAAACAGGCGCTACTTACTTTCAACAACCTAATCTACCTGAAAATATGGAAACAATAAACCGAGAAACCATCAAATGGTTGCAGGCATACCTTGATGAGGGACAAGCAACCCTATCAATGCCTTTGCGCAAAGAAGGCTTGTATTCAGCATGGCGAAAGCTTGCTGTCTATGATGTAAAGCTACATTATAATGATAATCAAAAAAAGGAATGGCTCAAATTAGTGCCGAATACAGCAGAACAAGCGATTGCGGAATGCCTGCTAAAGTTAGGTATTGCCAATGAAGATCGCGAAAGATTTTTAAAGCTGTTGCTAACGAGCTTGCCAGGTTGGTCTTCCTATATAAAATACCGCACTGAATGGGCTGGCTTGGATGTTGCTGATCAACATCCAGTCACGCAAGCTGATTATCTTGCAATACGCCTTATAATAACCAGCCTGCTTTGGCCAGAAGCAAGCACTCTGCTCGAATGGCATAAAGAGGCTCAGGCAGAAACAAAAATAAGCACCCTTGAACAAATACAAAAAACGGAAAGTAATTACCGTCTTCCCTTACTTGAAAAATTGTCGGCGCAACCACCGCAAGCGCTGCATACACCGGAAGCACAATGGGTATTTTGCATCGATGTGCGTTCTGAACCATTCCGCAAGGCGCTGGAGGCCGCTGGTGATTATCAGACCTTTGGATTCGCTGGCTTCTTTGGTCTACCCGTTCAGATCACTGACGCAGTTACGGGCGAATCCTATGCCTCCTGTCCGGTTTTACTGTCGCCCAAACATGAAGTCAAGGAATCTCCATGCACTCATGAGGGGTATGAGCAGGATCGAAAAGGCTATGAGCGACTGATCGACCTTAAGCGCCTATACCAATCCCTGAAGTACACCTTCACCACACCATTTGCTCTCGTGGAAAGTTTGGGTATTATGAGTGGTGTGTGGCTGGGGCTTCGTACTTTTGCACCAAGAGTTGCGGCAAAAATTAAATTGACGGTTATCGGAATTCTACGCAAGCCAATGGAAGTTAAACCATCGTTAGATGCAATGAGCTTTTCTGAACAATGCTCCTATGCGGAAGGGGCACTGAGGATGATTGGACTCACCCACCACTTTGCACCGCTGGTGGTATTCTGCGGCCACGGTAGTACTACACAGAACAATGCTTATGGCACCATGCTTGATTGTGGCGCATGCGGCGGACGACATGGAGCTAGCAATGCTCGTGTATTAGCAGCTATACTAAATCGCGTAGAAGTAAGAAAGCAACTTATTAATAACGGTATTGTTATCCCTAAAAATACTTGCTTTATTGCAGCAGAGCACAATACAACGACCGATGAAGTTACGCTCTACGGCAATCAAGAGTCTGTAGATATACAAAAACTGAAAAAAAACTTAGAAAAAGCAAGAACCGCAAATAGTTCATTACGGTTACATCAGATGCAGAAAAGTACGGCAGAGTCCAAAGCCGCATCCTATGCCTGGTTAGGCTCACAAGATTGGGCTCAGGTACGCCCAGAATGGGGTCTCGCGCGCAACGCAGCTTTCATCGTTGGTCCAAGGGCTCTTACGGCTTCCCTTAGCCTCGAGGGACGCTGTTTCCTGCATTCTTACGATTATGCAGCAGACCCTCATGGTAACTTTCTCACTACCATTTTAACAGCTCCTATGGTAGTGGCTCAGTGGATAAACACACAATATCTTTTTTCTACACTGGATAATATTGCGTATGGCAGTGGCAGTAAGATTACGCAAAATATCACTGGGAAAATCGGCATTATGCAGGGAAATGCTAGCGACCTGATGACTGGGCTGCCGCTACAATCTGTTTATAGAAGTGATACTGAAGTCTACCATGAGCTACAGAGACTCATGACGGTGGTGTATGCACCGCGCCAAATGCTGGACTTGGTTATCCATTCGCAGTCGATATTGCAAAAGCTGTTTGGCAATGGCTGGGTACAACTAGCCTGTATCGAACCGAATAGCCGCAAAACCTATTTACTGAGTAGAGATTTCACATGGCAAAACACTCATTGAAACCGCGTTCCGCTTATGCTGGAAGTTGTATCATACTGACCACTAAACATGCCAAGTCTATCGCCATAGCCCCACCTTTTTGGGGTAAGTTGGAAGCGAGCGTGTTAGAGTATGTAGTCGATACCGATCAGCTTGGTACTTTTTCTGGAGAGATTAAGCGGAAGGAAAGTGCATTAGAATGTGCTCGGCGCAAATGTGAGTGGCCATTAGATTGCTTTGGCGATAAGGTTGAATTTGCCATGGCCAGTGAGGGTAGCTTTGGGCCTCACCCCTTTATTCCTTTCCTGCCCTGTGATCACGAAATTCTCTATTTTATTGATCGTAAACATGGTTTTCATCTCTATTTATCCCATTTGAGTGAAAAAACAAATTACCGAATGGAGGCGATAGATTCGCTAGAGCTATTAGATAAATTTGCTAAAAATGCACAATTTCCTTCTCATGCATTGATCTTGCGCCCCAATAGTAGGGAAACTACAGCACCCATTTTCAAAGGTGTAAATTCACAGCTAGCTTTAGAGGAAGCATTCTTCGAATCAAAAAAATCTGCTTTAGATGGTAACGTATGGATAGAAACGGATATGCGAGCGCAATTTAATCCATCCAGAATGGCTGTGATCGGAGAATTAGCAGAAAAGCTGGCTGAAAGACTTGCTACACACTGTCCACAGTGTAATATTCCCGGTTGGGGCAAAGTACGCGTAGAGACTGGATTAACGTGTAGTGGATGTGGTTCAGGAACTAAATTAATCAAACATGAAATCCATGGCTGTACCAAGTGCAGTTATGAGGAAGTCCACCAACCATCCCACGGCTTAGAACAAGCAGAGCCAGGAAATTGTCAGTATTGTAACCCTTAATCAAAGAAGCAAATGAAAACAAAAGTATTAAAATCAAATCAGATAGATGAAGCGGTTAGTTTCTTAAAAAATGGAGAGCTCGTAGCCTTACCTACTGAGACAGTTTATGGCCTTGCTGCCGATGCCACCAATGAGAAAGCAGTCAGTAAAATTTTTTCTGCCAAAGGCAGGCCTTCAGATCACCCGCTCATTATTCATCTTGATTCTGTGGATAAAATAATAGACTGGGTTGAAGAAATTCCTGATAGCGCAAAAAAACTTGCTGATTATTTCTGGCCAGGCCCTTTGACGATGATATTCCAGAAAAAAAAACCGGTGAGTGACTTGATAACAGGCGGTTTAGAAACAATCGCTTTACGTGTACCCAAACACCCTATAGCACTTACAGTAATAAAAAAACTTGGATCAGCCGTAGCAGCCCCCTCTGCTAATGCACATAAAAGAACAAGCCCAACAAAACCGGAACATGTGCTAAAAACTCTGTCTGGCAAAATAGCCGCAATAGTAGATGGCGGCAGCTGTAGCATTGGCCTTGAATCAACTATCATTGACATGACAAGGGCTGTGCCGGTTATTCTAAGGCCTGGGGCCATTACCCGAGTGATGATAGAGCATGTGATCAATACCCACATTCAGGAACAATTAGAACATCAACAAAAAGTACCGGGGAATATGGCCATACATTATCAACCGGAAAAACCATTATTTCTAATCTCTATGGAGGAGATAAAAAGACGTGTATCACAAGAAAAGAATGTTGCCATAATGCATCATTCCGATATACTAAAAACTAAAAATGCTACTTACTATAAAATGCCCAAAAACAAAGCAGAATATGCACGGAGTTTATACGAAACGCTCTATCGCATCGATAGTACTGATGTAGATAAAATTTTTGTTGAAAAGCCAGCCTCTCATAATAAATGGTTTGATATCCATGATCGTTTGTACAGGGCATCTTCAAAATAACATTTAACAAAGAGGGGTTTTTGTTAAACAAGGTCGGCCGATTACGGCCCAGGGAACACGGCTACGGTTCCAGGCTCAGACAGAGCGCAACGATATCCGCCAGGAGCAGAACAAAAGGAAGTTTTAATCATAAAAACATTAAATAAAATGAATTATAAGAGTGAATTGGGCTTTATTTCTTCCTCCTTCGGCTAAAAAAAGCCTAAAACTCGCAAATTTACGGATTCTTGCCTATATTATAAGGAGATGATTGTGGAACAAAGAGTAGAGGTATGTATACGTATTATCCGCCGCTTAAAGTCAATGAAATCTATACTATCCCCGTAAGCGGGGGGCATCAGCTTTATGTTGAAGAATCAGGAACGCCCTATGGTATCCCTGTAGTCGTCATACACAGCGGGCCGGGGGGATTTTCTGAAACCATGCATCGGCGCTTGTTTGATCCAGAGCGTTATCGCATCATTTTGTTTGACCAGCGTGGCTGCGGCCAATCTACACCGCTGGCTTGTTTAGAACACAATACCACATTAGATTTATTAGCCGATATAGAAACCATACGCAAAACCCTACAAGTTGATCGCTGGCTAGTGGCCGGTGGTGGCTGGGGCAGTTTGTTGGCACTGTTGTATGCCCAGAAACATCCGCAACAGGTACGTGCCTTATTGTTATGGAGTATTTTCTTAGGCCGCAAAGAGGATATCAATTGGTTTTTTAGCGATGGTACCCGCCTTATTTTCCCTGATTATTGGGAATCCTTTGTGGCACCGATCCCAGAAAATGAACGCAAAGATCTCTTAAACGCTTATTACGATCGTTTAACGGGAAATGACGATTTAATGCGTCGCGTTGCTGCTAAGGCTTGGGCATCCTGGGAAGGGCGTGCCACGACCTTAGAGCCACAACAAAAGCGTATTGATCATTTTACGGAACCACCGCATGCCAATTCATTAGCGCGTATTAGTTGCCATTACTTTAGGCAAAATTGTTTTTTAAAGGACAATGAGGTCTTGACTAATGCTGGGGTTTTAGCGGATATTCCCGGTACCATTATTCATGGTCGTTATGATATGGTTTGTTTATTGGGAAATGCTTGGGAATTACATAAGGCTTGGCCAAAATCGAATCTGAAAATTATTCGCGATGCGGGCCATGCTATCACGGAGCTTCCTATTGTGGATGCGATGGTACATAGTACCAATGAATTGGCAGATATGCCGTCCTAAGGATGTAGTTATTTTAAAAAAATTTTAATATGAGTTGGGTATGAGTAAAGAATGTAGACACTATAAAATTATAGGTAAAGTGCAAGGAGTTTTTTACCGACGAGCGGCGCAGCAACAAGCGCTGGCATTAAGTTTAACCGGGCGAGTATTCAATGTGGGAGACGGTTCGGTTGAAGTGGTTGCCTGTGGTGAAGCGGAGCATTTAGATCAATTAGAAGAGTGGTTATGGGAAGGGCCACCGCGTGCGCAGGTAGAAGAAGTAGAATCGTGGAGTGTGCCTTTTAAACAGTTCACTGATTTTTTGATTGGTTAACCCCCGATTTTTTAATTCATCTTCTCCAACGCAGCAATACGCGCCTCCAACGGCGGATGACTTGCAAACCATTTACCAAAACGACTTTTATGAGAAATCTTAAACGCCGCCATTGAAGGCACACGATTGTCTACCGGTGCCGCAGCGGTTATTTGTTGTAAACGGTGCAAGGCCGCTATCATGCTGGCTTTATTGACTAGACGCACTGAACCGGCGTCGGCTCTGAACTCGCGGCTGCGTGAATATGCCAAGACGACTAAGCTTGCCAAAATACCAAATACAATTTCAAAGACGATGCTGATGAGCCAATAAGCCATCATACTGATGCCGCCGCCTTCTTCGTCCTTTTGTAAAACCTGAGCGATGGCAAAGGCAACGATGCGGGCGAAGAAAATGACAAAAGTGTTTAACACGCCTTGTAATAGCGTCATCGTCACCATGTCCCCGTTGGCAATATGAGAAATTTCATGACCCAAGACGCCGTTTAATTCTTGCTGGTTCATGTTTTGCAGCAAACCCGTGGACACCGCCACTAGGGATTTGTTTTTGTTCCAGCCGGTGGCAAAAGCATTGGGTTCAGGGCTGTTGTAAATACCTACCTCGGGCATGCCTATATTCGCCCTTTGTGCCAAGCTTTGCACCGTGGTGAATAATAGCCTTTCTTCGCTGTTGCTAGGGCTTTGGATGCGCTTCACGCCATAGCCATGTATGGCGATGGTTTTAGACAAGAGCAGCGAGATGAACGCCCCCGCAAAGCCAAAAATAAGCGCAAAGATGAACAAAGATTGATAATTCAAGCCCTTTTGGGTTAAATAAGGCGTTACCCCAAACAAGTTTAAAATGAACGAAGCGACGACTATGACGGCAAGGTTGGTCAATAAAAACAAAATAATGCGTTTACCCATACTGATACCCCAGTTTAATTACAATGATGCGATTATAGCAAAAACTGGCGGGTTGATCATTAGGGGAAAGTGCCCTGGAACATGAGGCCAAACTGTTTGCAAACTGTACAAAAGTATGATACCCTACAATCCTTCTTTCTATGGGTGGCTCCATATCGCTACGGATAGCCTTTTTTAACTTTTATTAAGAGGTATTTATTATGACAAAAGAGACAAACTCTTTACAAGGTAGCGATTATCCACTACAAATGGCCAATTATCTTGGTACGGGTACAAATCCGCACCTGACAATGACTCTTGCAGCGAATTCTCCTGGCTGGAGCCCGTATACGATAGATTATGCTCACGAAGGTTCAATTCCTTATTCTGGTTGGAGTACCTGGACTGTCCTTGATGAGAATGGAAATTATTATGGTACTATCACGATAGGTAGCGATAATAAGTCAGTTGAATTTGATAATTATGTAGCCCCCGATCCAGCAACAGGTTATTATCTTGATGGCATTCATCTTACTTGGAATGCGCCTACCAGTGCCTTTAATATGACAGTGGATAAGATTTTTCGACCAGCCCAACAAATCGGCCCATTTCCTGGTGCGCCTCGCGCTACACCCGCAACTTTTACTGGCACAAACACAGTTATAGAATTTAATACGGTAGGTAATAAAATTCTTGATAATTTTGCTAGAGAAGTTATTTTCAAAGGAGCTGTTAGACCCTCTTTAGAGTGGGCTGTACAAGGCCAATTCTTAAGTGTAGCCGATATTGATAATATGGCCAAAGCTGGTGCAAATACGATTCGTCTTGATTTGAATCAAAACTTTTGGGTAACTACTCGCCCCATCATTGCATCGTCGCTGCGCTCCTCACAATGACGGGGCGAGTAGGCAAAAATATTTTAAAATTTTCTCTAAAAACACTTGACAAGGTTTTTA
>VFJT01000035.1 GCA_009885935.1 Gammaproteobacteria bacterium | reverse complement strand
CTGTAGATAAAACAAACACAAGGAGTTGTCATGACGTAATTTAACACATCATAAAACCGGCAATCTTAATTGTCGCTGACCGGCAAAGATAGTTGACGTTTGATAGTTTCGTTAAGTAAGGGGTTAGGTGTTTGAAATGTAAACGGTAGAATTAAAGTTAGCGTGTGGAATGTAGCGCCATCTTTACTTTTAGGGCGTGTATTTCGTTAAGCCGTTTTGAGAAACAGACTGTGGCTGTAGGTGTGTTTCAACGAGAAAACAGCTTATTGTACGTGAGTGAAACGGGCCTTAGGCGTACAGACTAAGGCCTAGTAGCAGTATGGATCTATCGCAGGCTGGCTTGGGTTTTTATCCGGGCCAGCCACCCCTATCTAGACATTATGCTTGCACTGCAATTTTTGGCAGAAGAAAATCTTCGTTGATATCCATGCCATTTAACATAGCGCGAATCTGCTCGGTAAACGAGACAAGTATGTTGTAACGAGTAATGTGAATATCCTCGCACATAGAAGGGTAAAACTCTATTAATTTCTCTATACTTGGCCAGAAGCCTTTCTGGTAGTAGAAGCTAACAGGAAGCTGTATTCGTGAGAACAGCCCTTCCTGGCGTTGTATTCTCAAATTGTTTTCGTTAAATTCTGGGCAAGTTGGGTCTAAGTAGAGTTCAGTAAAAGAAATTAGGCCATCATCTTTAGTTGGTTTTTCACACACGCAAAGGGAGAAATATAAATGATCTACAGTTTTAGAATTTCTCGGCAATGCAAAATAAAGTGCTATATATGGGTTGTATGTCCAATCTAACATTGTTGTTGGGTAGCGACAATAGTGTTGTGTTAATGATTCATCATAAGGTGTAATATGATTGAGAATATAGGGTTCTTTGTATACTTGTTTTCTATCTGCACTAATTTGTAACTCTAATCCATGAAGATACTCGCCTAATGCGTGATAAAAAATCTCCTCGGTTAACCAGCATTCTACTGGTCTATGGAGCAGAGCTTCCACAGATTTTGGGTCATATACGGCCTTGTTTTCATTTATGAATAAGCTTACAGCAAAATTATGCCTAGTGATAAAAACTATAATATCTACTATTCTTTCGTACTCTCTGCTATTCATGTATTGCCTAGCAGCTTGTAAGTTCCCACTCCATGACATTGCTACTATGTGTCTAGCTTTATTTGTATACGCAAAACTGCGGGCTTTATCGCCGCCAAATAAAAGCTCTTTGTTCCTTATATCGCTTGGCCTAAACGCACCCGGCAATAATTCATAGTCCCTATTCCTTAGCCCCCGATAGAAATACAAGTCTTTTTTGTTGTCATACATGTTGCGCAAAAGATTGATAAATTGATCAAGCTCAGTTGGTGTGGTTATTATTTGTATACTCATTAGCGTAGTATCCATAATTTTTTTAATGCAAAGATTCTAGCCGAAGCTTAGTTTTGAATTGAGATAGCCATTCATCTTTATGCTGTAAGGCAAGCCCATTCAGCTTATTACGAGTCACACCGGCTTGACGTCCTAGATCTTCTAGCGATAAGGCACTATCCAAAAAGCCTAATTGATGTACTGCTCTTAAAGCAGCCTTATCGGCAGTAGCAACAGTAAATTTAGATAATTTGTTTTCATACAACCACGCTAAAAGATGTTTCTCACCATCGTCAAGGGCTGCACAAATGGGATAAGATCGGGTTATTGATAGTAATGTTGTGGGTTGAACTCGATGTCGTGCATTAAGACCTGCATTAAGCTTAGCGGGATTTACGGAAATATGGCGAGGGTTGTTTGGATTTCCTGTCAGTGTTTCTTCAACACATTTTTCTACAGTCTCAATATAAAAGTGATCGCTTATAGTTTCCCAGCAATCTATCCTAAACGCTTCTAGAATAACATTAGTGTCAGCAAAGACACGGTTTTTCTGCATGTGTTACCGCCATTATAATTCAAAAGGAGTGGTTAACTGATATTGCGAGAAGATCTCAGATATTTGATTGAGTTCTAGTCCTATGGTTTTACTTGCTTTACGTGCTGATAAATACCCATTCTCTAATGCATTATGTAGCATTTTTACAAAATTATCTGAAAATAGTTTTGGTATAGCGGTTTTCTGAGGCTCTTGCTTTTTTAGCTTTAAGCTATTCTGTGTATCAAAACTAATTTTATTCAAATTAAATAATCTCCAAGCAAGTGCTTCAGGTGATACTTGGAGTTTTGCTGCTACTTCACAAAGGTGTGCTATATTATTTTGTTTTTTTGAATCAATGAACTTATTCAATGAAATGCGTGGCATCAAGAGTGCCGCTGCAAAATTATCTGCTAATTGTTCTGTGCGTTTATTTTTATTAAGTATTTCTTGATACTCAGGTTTTAAACTATCCCAAGTTAGGGCATGAAAAAGCTCATGGGCTAGGTCATAATTACGACGTGTTTCTGGTTCATTTCGGTTAATGAGAATTACATTCATTTCTTCTAGATGGCAAGTGGCGCCGGAAATAGTAGCGTCCTGCTTATTCTTATTTTCTAAAAATTCAAAAAATAAAACAGGTATATCTAGTTCATTTTGAATGATGTGATGTAAGTTTTTCGCTGGAATAGGGCCAAACTTAAGTTCATCAACTAGTTTTTCAGCACAGTCTTGCGCATCTTCAAAGGAAGATCGCGCAGATAATGGTAGTGATCGTTTAAACACACTAATTTTTTTGTTCTGTTGTTCGCGTAAGCTACGTAATAACCCAATCCATAATCCCGTTTTTAATTCAAAAGCACCTAAGACGTTTTTAGTAATGGCTGGGTTTGCTCGCCAAGAGAACTGTGCTTCCCCAGTAATGGCGAATGGATTGATGAAAAAATCTATGTCTTTTTCTAAAAGTTCAGATAATTTTAGCAATTCATCCGATTTGATCGCACGTTTGCCATTTTCAATATCGGAAATGGTTTGCCGATCATTCAGACCAAGCGCTAGGCTAAGCTGTTCCTGCGTCCAATCTTTTGCAGTACGCGCTGCTTTGACACGATAAGCAATGGCTCGTTGCAAATTTTTGTCATACATTTTATACCCCTTTGTTGGAGAAGAGTATAACAACATATTGTTTGATTCGCAAGATTATCTTGCGGAAATAGTATTGCAAGGTATTAAATGCGAGGCATTTACAGTAACTTATTGATTAATATATAAATTACATAAGAGTTAAAGTGAGCTATTTACACACTAATATGCTGCACCTTACTCTCATCCAAGCTATTCCCCAAAAAAATGCCGGCAGTAGCGATGAAGCGTTGTGGGGAATCAGTGACTAAAAATTGTGTAGGTTTACTGTGTTCTGTAGACAACAACTGGCGTTGTTCTAATAAATGGCGGGTTTCTTTAGCGACGTTGCTGGCAGAATCGATCACAACAACATTTTTCCCTAGATAGTTTTCTATGCGCGGTTTGAGCAGGGGGAAATGCGTGCATCCTAAAACGAGGGTATCGGGGGTGTTGTTGCCGTTAAATAAAGGCTGTAAATAGCGTTGTATGATGCTATCGGTAATATCGCCTTCCAACCAACCTTCTTCCACCAAGGATACTAGCAATTGACAGGCTTCTGAGCTAACACGAATCTTTTTATCCAAGGCGGCGATGGCTTCTTCATAGGCTCTAGAACGTACCGCACCCTCGGTGGCAATCACAGCAATGTGTTGATTGCGCGTGGCGTTAACCGCGGCCATGGCGCTGGGTGTTATAACACCTAAAACTGGAATATCGCTAAACTCTTGTTGCAGCGTCGTCAGTGCATGCGCCGAGGCGGTATTACAGGCAATAACCAAAGCCTTAATGCGGTGATGACGTATAAATTGCCTACAAATTTGTTGTGCATATTGAATCACGGCTTCGCGGCTTTTAGTGCCATAAGGAATGCGCGCGGTGTCGGCTAAATAAACAAAAGATTCTTGTGGCAGGGTTTGCCACAAGGCATTTAATACGGTTAGACCGCCTATGCCGGAATCGAAGACGCCTATGGGGGCATCATTTAAACTTGCCATGATATAACCATTTATTTATGCTAAACTCCTGCAAGTTTAGCATAGATTTATGCCGTATCGTACTTGAAGATGCAAATGTTGCCGTAGGGGCAGACCCCCGTGTCTGCCCTATTAGGGCGGGCGCAGGGGCCCGCCCCTACGTATTCTTTCGCGTTTTAAAATGTGTGTACAGTGAGGATAAAATGACAATATTCAATGACGTCTTATTTTCAGAAGAAGAGGCTCGTCATGGCTTCTTGGGGGTGATTACCCTTAATAAACCGCAAGCGTACAATGCCCTAAGTCACGATATGATTCTTCATATCACACAGCAATTAGAGCACTGGTCTAAAAACAAGCGCTTGTTAGCGGTGATGATCCACAGTGCTTTTGAAAAGGCTTTTTGTGCTGGCGGCGATATACGATCTTTATACGATGCGGGTAAAAGAGGCGACAGTGAAGCGTTGCGTGCATTCTTTTGTGATGAATATCGCATGATACATCGCATCAATATCTACCCTAAACCATGGATTTCATTCATCAATGGGATTACCATGGGGGGAGGCGTAGGTATTTCTATACATGGCCGGCATCGTGTGGCCACAGAAACGCTGCGTTTTGCCATGCCAGAATGTGCTATAGGTTTTTTCCCCGATGTAGGGGGGTCTTATTTTTTATCGCGTTGTCCAGGAGAGCTGGGCACTTATTTAGGCCTAACGGGGGCAAGCATCAATGCTGCTGATGCATTGTATTGCGGTTTGATCGACCACTGCATAACCGCAGAAAATTATACTGCAGTAAAAATGCAATTACTGGATACCGATTTTAGCAATGCAGTGGATGTGAATAAGGTCATTGCGGATATTTTAAAACAACATGCAATCAAAACGGAAGAATCTGCTTTAGCCGAAAAACGCGAATTGATAGATAAACATTTTCAAGGCAACTCTGTAGAGGCGATTCTACGCAGTTTACAACAAGAACCATCGCCGTGGTGTCAGGAACTAGCCGTAATCTTACAACAAAAATCACCCTTCAGCCTTAAAGTGACTTTAGCACAATTACGTAGAGGCAAAGCGCTCAGTTTAGACGCTTGTTTGCAAATGGAATACAACATAGCACAACATTTTTCCGTGAGTAAGGATTTTTATGAAGGCGTGCGGGCACAGATAATTGATAAAGATAAAACACCCCATTGGCAACCGGCACCATTGGACGCAGTGCGTGACGATGCAGTTGCCGTCTATTTTGATTCGGTTGCTACGAATGAATTGGAACTATCATGAATATTGATGCCGTAAAAAATTATTTCTTATCTTTACAGCAGAGCATTTGTGCTCGTATGGAAGCTTTAGATAGCACTGCAAAATTTAAGGTGGATAAGTGGACGCGCACTGAAGGCGGCGGTGGCATCAGCTGTGTGTTAGAAAATGGCGCGCTTTTAGAAAAAGGCGGCGTTAATTTTTCTCATGTTATGGGAGATAGCTTGCCCCATTCTGCTTTAGCGCAGCGTAAAGATTTGATAGGCGCATCCTTTGAGGCAACGGGGGTATCTTTGGTGTTTCATCCTAGAAATCCTTATGTGCCTACTACGCATTTTAATGTGCGCTTATTTGTGGCAACGCCTGAGGGGGGAGCGCCGCAATGGTGGTTTGGCGGTGGGTTTGATTTAACGCCGTATTATCCTTTCTTAGAAGATTGTGTGCATTGGCATAGCGTAGCGCATGCAGCCTGTTTGCCTTTTGGTCCTGATATTTATCCGCGCTTTAAACAATGGTGTGATGCTTATTTTTACTTGCCGCATAGACTAGAAACGCGCGGCATAGGCGGACTTTTTTTTGATGACCTTAATGAATGGGATTTCAACACAACGTTTTCTTTTGTAAGAAGTGTAGGAGATCATTTTTTATTAGCCTATGAACCTATCGTTAAAAAACGCCAAGCGTTAGCCTATGATACGGCGCAAAGAAATTTTCAAGCCTATAGACGCGGCCGTTATGTGGAATTTAACTTAGTCTATGACCGCGGTACTTTGTTCGGCTTACAAAGCGGCGGCCGGACCGAATCGATTCTGATGTCTTTACCGCCACAAGCGGTGTGGCAGTACGATTGGGCACCTGCAGCGGGTACGGCAGAAGCAGAGTTATACAGCGATTATTTAAAGCCACGAGACTGGTTAGCGGGGACTTGATATTGGTCAAAAAATGAACTACTCTTAACTTACGTGTTACGTCCTACCCGATTGTCCAAATCGGGATTCATTTTGCCCTAAGTGCCTGTCATTTAGGGTTTTTTTTGTGCTTGTGATTCATCAGCCCTCTTGATATGATCCTATAATCCCCCCTTTGGAGCTGCCATGACCACTCTACAAGCCTGCGCTACAGCTATACACGAAGCTAGCGACTCTAGTGCCTTACAGCGCTGTTATGCCGTTATCCAAGAGTTGCGGCCGCATTTAAGCGAAGCACAGTTTATAGCCCAAGTGCTACGACAACGAGTCGCGGGTTATCATCTGATGTATTTACAAGCCGATGAGGATATCGTCAGCATCTTGGGTTATAGGTTAACGGAGCAGTTAGCCTGGGGTAAGGCGGTTTATATCGATGATCTGGCTACTTTATCATCGGCACGGGGCTTAGGTTATGGCGGTGTTTTGCTCAAATGGGCCATAGAAAAGGCACGTGCCGAGCATTGTCAACAAGTGCATTTGGATACGGGCACACACAGGCATACGGCGCATCGTCTGTATCTTAATCATGGCTTTGAATTGCGATCTTTTCATATGATTAAGGATCTCTAACTAGGCTGGTTCTAAGTCTAAAATATTGATATAGTGGCTGTATAGTTGCAATAAGTGGGTTAGCCATGATAAAGAAAATTGACATCTTCTGTGCTTGTATGATGCTCACCTTGAGCCTTATGGCTTGTAGCACACAAAATACTACAATCGGAGCGTATTCTTCGAAAAATAATGAGGTGGCTGTAGGTGCTGTGAGTGGTACTGTTATTGGCGCAGGCGTAGGTGCCGGAGTAGGTGCGGCTGTGGGTTCCAATGTTTTAGCGGGTGCTGCCATAGGCGCCGGCGTAGGTGCTGGAGTAGGAGCCTTAATAGGCTATCAAGAGCAACAAAAACAATATGATCGTTTAGCTCGAGATGGTCTGCGTGTGATTAGTATAGGGGATATAGTGGAAATCACTATTCCATCGGATAAACTATTTTATCCCAATGAAGCGAATCTAACCTACAATGCCTTGTCGATCTTGAGTGATACGCTAGATTTTATCAACAGCTATGGGCCTGTCAAAATGAATGTTTCGGCGCACGGCGATACCACCGGTACGCAAATACATACATTGGATCAGACACGTTTACAAGCACAAGCCGTAATGACTTATTTCTGGGCTCATGGTAAGCCGCTGGATCAAATGGAATTTTATGGCATGAATCATCAAGAGCCTGTAGCCGATCAAGATACCACAACGGGAGAATATTTCAATCGCCGTATTGAAATTATGTTTTGGAAAAATCAGGTCAGGAAATAATATTGAAAATTAAATTCTTAGGCGCCACGGGTACGGTGACGGGCTCAAAATATTTATTGACCATTCAAAACAAACATATTCTAGTTGATTGTGGTTTGTTTCAAGGCTATAAAGAATTACGCTTGCGTAATTGGAACAGCTTGCCCATTGAGCCTGCAGAGATAGATGCCGTGGTATTAACACATGCACACATAGATCATTCCGGCTATATTCCACTACTGGTCAAACATGGTTTTAAAGGAACTATTTATGCTACCAAGCCTACCTGTGATCTTTGCGCGATATTATTGCCGGATAGTGGTTACTTACAGGAAGAAGAAGCACACACAGCTAATTTACAGGGCTATAGCAAACATCACCCGGCATTGCCTTTGTATACAATGAAGGATGCAGAAAAATCCTTAGAACACTTTAAGCCTATGCAATTTTCACAAGACTATACGCTTCTGCCCGGAATTCAAGTTTCTTGGCATCGAGCAGGGCACATATTAGGCGCGGCTTTTGTGCAGTTCAAGGTTGAGGGCAAAACAGTACTGTTCAGTGGGGATATAGGCCGCTTTCATGATCCGGTAATGAAAGCGCCTGAGTTAATGCATGAAACCGATTATTTAGTGTTGGAATCTACCTATGGCAATCGCTTGCATGACAAGAGTGATCCCAAAGACAACATTGCAGCAGTGGTGCTAGAAACCATTCAGCGTGGCGGTACGGTTCTTATTCCCGCCTTTGCTGTAGGGCGTGCGCAAAGTATATTGTATTATTTGGCGCAATTAAAGCAAGAAAAACGCATTCCAGATGTGCCTGTTTATCTAGATAGTCCCATGGCCATAGATGCGACCATGTTATTACAACACTATGCAGACAAAGAAAGTCGTTTGACGGCGCAGCAATGTCGTATGGCCTGTAGTGTGGCCAGTTATATTGGTAGTGTCGCTGAATCAAAAGAATTAGATGTGCCTAATAGTCCTAAAATTATTGTTGCTGCCAGTGGCATGATGACGGGGGGTCGCGTATTACATCATTTAAAAATCATTGCCCCCGATGCGCGCAATACGATTTTAATGACGGGTTATCAGGCGGGTGGTACTCGCGGCGCGAGGCTATTAGCAGGCGAGCGTGAACTTAAAATACAGGGTGAGACTTTTTCTGTGAAAGCGCAGATCGCTAGTTTGAACAGCGTTTCAGCACATGCCGACTATGAAGATATTCTCTATTGGTTAAAGCAATTTCAACGTCCGCCGCGCAAGGTTTTTATTACCCATGGCGAACCTGAGGCGGCGGCGGCCCTGAAAAAGCGTATCGAAAAAGAGTTAGGTTGGGTTTGTGAGATCCCAACATATTTGGATGAAGAGACTCTAGGCTAACTATGTAAAATTGAAAGTACAAACTTCAAAGTTACAGAAATAGCATTTATTTTTAAAAATATTGTTATAAATCAATGTGTTAACGTTAATCTGAAAAATGGCTAAATTCCACAAAACTTGACAAAGTGCGAGTTTTTGTGTATATTTGGATTCTGATTCCATATTTACACAAAGAAACATGCCTTACCAACACCGCGTCCTTGAGCAAAAGTTAAATGAATACCTAGGCTTTTTTTCCATAATTGGCCTCACGGGTCCGCGCCAATCGGGAAAGTCTACGTTATTGCTTAAAATTTTGCCGGATTACACGTATGTTAATTTTGACGATATACGTTTTATCGAAGCGTTTTATGATGATCCCGAAAAATTCATGCGTATTCATCATGACAAAGTTATTTTTGACGAAGTACAGCGCGTTCCCGAATTATTTCTTTATATTAAAATGGCCGTTGACAAAGATCGTACTCGTTGCGGTAAATTTGTATTAACCGGCTCGGGGCAATTTGTGCTTATGCAACATATATCAGAATCATTGGCGGGGCGTATAGGTTTACTCTCTTTGTTACCCTATCAGTACACAGAAATACCGCCTGAGTTGCAAGATGAGTCGGTTTTTTGTGGTGGCTATCCCGAGCTAGTAGGCAAACAATATCGCCTGATGGGAGATTGGTTTTCATCTTATATGGATACTTATCTTAATAAGGATGTGCGCATTTTAGCGAATATAGGTGATCTACGCGATTTCAGCCGTTTAATTCATTTATTAGCCGCCAATACGGCACAGGCTTTAAATTTATCTCGTTATGCTAATGATTTGGGTGTGGATATTAAGACAGTTAAAAAATGGATCTCTGTTTTGGAGGCATCCTATATTCTTTTTTTATTGCCGCCCTATTATAATAATTACGGTAAAAGAATTGTGAAAAGCCCTAAGGTTTATTTTTATGACACGGGTCTGGTTTCGTATTTGGTAGGGATCACTCGGCGTGAACATTATGAAAAAGGACCTATGGCAGGCAGTTTATTTGAAAATTATATTGTTTCAGAAATCTATAAACGAGAATTGCATCAAAAATCAAATGCCGAATTATTTTATTATCGTACCAGTCATGGCGTAGAAGTTGATTTGATTATCGATCGTAAACAGTATAGAGAATTTATTGAGATAAAATCCACTGAAACCTATACTGCTCGTATGAAAAATGCAGTTGCAGCGTTGGTGGGTGAGGAAGATAAAGCGTTTTTAATCTACAGGGGTAAAACGCTCGCTTTAGATCCGGTGGTGCAAATCGTAAATTATAAAGAGTATTTATGACTATACCCATTACAGTGCAAAATGCTAATGAATCTAATACCCCACTTTAATCGCCAAAGGCATTGTTACGATCAATGGTTTTTCCATATCGGGGATACAATCTGCCAATCTAGGCAGTAACCATTTTTCCACAGGGTTTTCCTTATAGTGAACTTCATAGGCTTTAACCCCAGACCATGTTTGTAAATAATTTATGATTTGTTTGCTGTTCCAATGATTAACGATGGAAAATTCCGGAACAGAAGTTATTTCAGTAAAAGGAAAAGGAATTGTTTTATAAGCCTCATCAATATATTTTCTTTCGGGCGGCCAATATTGACTTACAATATCGGTGTAAAAAATATGGATTAGTTTATTAAAAGCTAAATTATCGGTGTAAAATAGACTATAACACCACACGGCAATAATACCATTGGGTTTCATTACACGCTTGGCTTCTTGATAAAATTTATCGAAATTAAACCAATGTACCGCTGTTGCAACGGTGATTAAATCCACGGATGCATTGTCTAAGTCGGAAGTTTCAGCTGTGGCCATACGGTATTGTACATTGGCACAGGGTGTGGCTTCAGCCAATTGTGTTTCACTGGCATCGGTGGCGATAACGGTTTTAAAATAAGGGGCTAGTTTCACCGCTGCTTGGCCATTGCCTGTGGCGCAGTCCCAAGCGAGATCGCGGCCTTTAACGAGCGTGATTAAATATTCAAATAAACTATCCGGATAGGTTGGGCGCGCGCTGCTGTATTGATGAGCATGTCCAGAAAAGTGATCTTTAAACATGGGGTTTTCCTATGAACAGAGTAGTGTAGAGTGTATAGTAAATTGATTAATAATTCAATTTTCGCTACAATGGAATGATTGTAGCCTTTTGGAAATCTCATCACCCAAGCTGGAGTCTTTATGCCAAATACCACGCAAAAATTATATTATAGTCACAATAACGTTTTGCTAGAAAAGATAGATGACGGCTATCGTATTCCCAAATTTTTTGCAGCGCCCGCATGGTTAAAAAAACCACAAATCACGCATCCTCTAGGAATGCATGAAGGCGCTGCTATCGATGTGGTGGAAGTAACCGGGCCTAAGGACGTACCGCATCCTTATACTTGGGTAGCACTACGGCCAGCGCTAGAAGCTTTATACCCACAACTCTTTAATTTGTTAGTGCGCGCGCACCAAATCTTAAGCTGGGATAAAAATCACCGCTATTGTGGTCACTGTGGTGTAGAAACAAAGGTTAATGGCAGTGGTTTTGAAAGACAATGTGCAAGCTGTCATTTACTATTTTATCCGCGCATATCGCCTTCTATCATTGTAGCCATTCACAAAGACAATCAAATTCTATTAGCGCGCAAAGCCAATTTTCTACCCAATGTTTATGGTTTAATTGCCGGTTTTGTTGAGGTGGGTGAAAGTTTAGAAGAAACTGTACATAGGGAAGTGTCTGAAGAAGTGGGGTTACAAGTTAAAAACGTACAGTATGTTGATTCACAACCTTGGCCTTTTCCCGATTCATTGATGATTGCATTTACTGCCGATTATGCGGGCGGTGAAATAGAATTACGCGATGGTGAGTTAGAAGCAGCGGCTTGGTATACAGCAGATAATTTTCCCGGACTGCCTAGCTCATCTATTAGCATTTCCAGAAAGTTGATCGATGATTTTATAGGAAAACATAGATAATCGTAGGGGCGGGCACGGGGGCTGCCCCTACGATAATAAATCACATTTCTACAGCAGCAGATACAACCTGCTTATCTTGAATGATCAATGAATGCTTTAGCATTTCCTCTAAAACAAACAAAGGCGTGGTTTCGGGATAATGCATTGCCGTTGATGGCAGATAAAAGGTTTGTTCTAATACATGTTGCCCAGAAATAGCTGCATGCGAGACTTGGTCGCTGTACACTATCCAAGAACTTTTTGGTGGTAGGGCTAGAGTGGTTTTAATCACCGATTGTTGATAAGCCCTATCTTTCTTCATTTTATTGTGTATGTTCAACATGAAATGATCGTAAGGCGAGCGCAGTGCCTTAGTGACTTTAAATAAGCGCAATAAATATTGTTCTACTGTAGAAATAGATGGAATTTCAGGGAGAAATCTTTTAGCAACGGTACTAAAAGATTCGCCCGTTTGCCAAATGCGCGCTACTCCATGCGGATTGATGTTGCTAAATACGCGCAAGATGCGTAGGCCATTGACTGGCGTGGCGGCAAAAGAGTCTACGTGTACACGACTATCATCTTTTTTATAAGAACTGCTGCGGCCTGAAATCTCTACGGTGCGTAAACTGGTGCGTCCGGCAATGAGATGTTTTTGGTAACTTGGAAATAAAGTACTGACTAAACCTAGAGTGTGCTGATAATAACGTTGCATTAGGATTTTTAACTGCACCTGTTGTAGCGCTGAGGCTGCAGCGCCGCGTGTTTCACCGGAGTGCGGATTAAAACAAATATTTTTTCGTTTAGGATTAGTGAGCGCAGGGGATAATAAACTATTTTCATCTGCAGAAAGCGTAAAATTAAGTTGTGGCAAAAAAACAATCTTGCCGTGTTCTAATGCCTGTATTGCTTCTTGCGAGATTTCGTTACTCGGATTGTTGTGCCAATTGTTAACGGCGATGGGTTTTAAGACATCCATTAGAAAAACTCCTGATTAAAGGCCTATTGTGTTTGAACCGTTACTAAAGATTCTTGCAACCACTGAGAGATAGAGTCAATTTCATCTTTACAGACTTCGTGCCCCATAGCATAAACATTCCAAGAGACGTCAAAGCCTTGTTTTTTGAGCAGATGATAGGTTTGTTCCCCTAGGGGCATGGGGACAAGGTCGTCCCTATTGCCGTGCGCCATATAAATAGGGGGGCGATGGTTGTTTATATGCGCCAATTGTGTAGCTGGAATAAAAGTAGATAAAGCAATCACACCCGCTAAAGCATCGGGATAAGTCAAGGCCGCAGATAAGGCGATGGCGCCGCCTTGCGAAAAACCGGCTAAAATAATGCGTGCGGGTGCTATGCCTTTATTGATTTCAGCGCGTATTAAATCGTGTGCGGCTTTTATGGCTGCCGCTAAGCCTTTTTCGTCTATCTTGAGTTCGGGTGTGAGTGCGGTGATATCAAACCACGCTGGCATAGGGTAACCACCATTGATGGTAACGGGAATAACAGGGGCATGTGGGAAAATAAAACGCACGGGCAAGGTTTTAGGTAATGCCATCTGTGGCACTATGGGCACAAAATCATTGCCGTCGGCACCCAAACCATGAAACCAGATGACAGAAGCCTCGACGGGGGCCCCGGGCTCTAAAGTGATATGCTGTAACAAGTTGTTCATGAGTATGGCGTCCGTATGCTTTTGTTATTAACTAAAGCTGAGTATAATACAAATGAAATGGGTTTTAGAAGAGTTATTACAAAAAATGGGAAATGGGGTCAAAATCTCAAGCATGCTGATTATAGGGACGTTATTAGTAGCTTGCGGGCAGAGCGGCCCACTGTATATGCCCGGTCAGGCCACAGGGGTGCATAAAAAGGACGTTTTTTTGTTGAATAGTGATGGAACTGAAGTTCAGACATCAGCCACGAAAGATAATACTCAAGATAAAACAAAGCCTGCGGCTAATGCCGCCCAGACTACGCCTACGCCCGCTGCAGTGGATACTACACCCGCTACTACAACAGAGAAGGGAACTGCCTTACCAGATAAACCGAACGATTAACTATTAAGCTATAATGCTTCGGCATCGGTCTCGCCAGTGCGCACGCGGATTACTTGTTCTAAAGGTGTCACAAATATTTTACCATCACCAATTTTACCGGTGTGCGCGGCTTTCATAATGGCCTCTATGGCGGTATCGACGGTTTCATCGGCAATAGCTAACTCGATTTTAATTTTGGGTAAGAAATCAACAACATATTCAGCACCGCGATATAGCTCATTATGACCTTTTTGGCGGCCAAATCCTTTGACTTCAGTGACGGTCATGCCGGGCAAATCCAAGGCGTCTAGAGCTTCACGCACTTCATCTAGTTTAAAAGGTTTAATGATGGCGGTAATGAGTTTCATGAGCATTCCTTTTTAATGTAATGGGCTTGTGCTATAATAACCGACTCTATGGGTTGTAGTCTATACGTGAGGAGAAATTATGTTTGATTCCAAATTTTTTGAAACACTTTCGAAAAAGCTGAGCGCTGTTTTACCCGATAGCCTGCGCGATGCTAAAAAAGACCTAGAAAAGAATTTCCACAGCGTTTTGCAGAGTGCTTTTTCTAAACTAGATTTAGTCACACGCGATGAATTTGATGTGCAAACTAAAGTGTTGACTAAAACCCGTTTAAAATTAGAAGAGTTAGCAAAACAAGTTGCAAAATTAGAAGAAGAGAAAAAAAAGAAAGGTGCGTAGGGGCAGGCCCCGCGCCTGTCCTATTGTTTGAGCGGGCACAAGGGGCCCGCCACTACGGATTTCTATGTCGTTAACGTAAAACCATCCCCCACAAACAATAATTATATGGGGGGGCATCCTATGGGTCTAGCAATTTTATTTTCCCGCGCGCAAATCGGCGTACAAGCGCCGGTGGTTACGGTTGAAACGCATATCACCGGCGGGGTACCTCGTTTTAACATCGTAGGCTTACCTGAAGCCGCGGTTCGAGAAAGCAAAGAACGTGTGCGCAGTGCCATTATGAATAGTCAATTTGAATTTCCAGCACGTCGCATTACCCTTAATTTAGCGCCTGCAGAAATGCCTAAGGAAGGGGGCCGTTATGATCTTGCTATCGCCTTAGGGATTTTAATTGCTTCAGGTCAATTACAAAAACAGGATTACAGTGTTTATGAATTTGCAGGTGAATTGGCGTTATCGGGCGTATTACGACCTACGACGGGGTTAGTGCCTTTTGCCATTCATTGTCAAAAAGCGGGGAGAACACTCATTGTTCCCGCAGAAAATGCCAGCGATGTGGCTTTTGTGCGGCATTTACAGGCGCATTCGGCGCAGCATCTATTAGACGTGTGCGCCCATTTTTCAAAAAAAAACATGCCACTGCCAGAAATTATCGCGACTACAATTAGGGCTGGAGATCGCAAACATTATTTTGATTTAAGCGATGTGAAAGGTCAGGCACAAGCACGACGCGCATTGGAAATAGCGGCTGCGGGTGAACACAGTTTATTAATGGTAGGGCCGCCGGGCACGGGGAAGACCATGTTGGCGCATCGTTTAGCCAGTATTTTACCGCCAATGACGGAAGAAGAAACCTTAGATGTGGCAGCAGTGTACAGTTTACAAGGGCACACAACACTGAATAAACACTGGTTTAGTAGACCTTTCCGCGCTCCACATCATACGGCATCGAGTGTGGCTTTGGTGGGCGGTGGTTCGCCGCCTAAGCCCGGAGAAATTTCTTTAGCACATCAAGGCGTATTGTTTTTAGATGAACTGCCTGAATTTCAGCGCCGTGTTTTAGAGTCTTTGCGCGAACCTTTAGAATCGGGCGTGGTGATTATTTCACGCGCTGCACAACAAGCAGAGTTTCCGGCGCGGTTTCAACTCATTGCCGCCATGAATCCTTGTCCTTGTGGTCATTATGGCAATCCATTGGGGCGATGTCATTGTAGTGCCGAACAAATTCAACGGTATCATCAACGTTTATCGGGTCCTTTTTTAGATCGAATTGATATGCGTATTACGGTGGCACAATTGCCGCCGCAGATCTTATTAAATAGCCTAGAAGTGGTTGAAAATAGCCGCACGGTACAAGAGCGCGTAGTGGTAGCGCGGAATACACAGTATCAAAGGCAGCAACAATCTAATGCCAGATTAACGCATCAAAACCTAGCACAATATTGTCATTTGAGTGCGGCTTTGCAACAGTATGCAGTGTCTATAGTGGAGGAGCGGCGTTTATCGGCACGCAGCTATCACCGTATTTTAAAATTAGCGCGTACTATTGCCGATTTGGCCCAATGCGATGTTATAGAAGAGGTGCATTTGGCAGAAGCTTTTGCTTATCAGACAGCATTGATGACGGTGGATTTGTAAGGTATAATTCACCCATAACATCATAAAGGTAAATTTCATGAACCTAATTCACAGGCCTAGACGATTACGACAAAATGCTAGCCTACGGCGCTTATTGCAAGAAACACGTTTACACGGCGACGATTTAATTTTACCGGTATTTGTCTGTGCTGGGCGCGGTATTCGCCAGGCTATACCCAGTTTACCTGGGCATTATCAATGGTCTTGCGACGAATTGGTTGCCGAGGTAAAAGCCTTGCGCGATCTGGGCGTATTAGGGGTTATGCTGTTTGGCATTCCCGACAGCAAAGATGCGTTGGGTAGTTGTGCAAGCCACGATGATGGCGTGGTGCAACAAGCGATACGTGTTTTTAAAGAACATTATCCGCAATGTTTGGTTATGAGCGATTTGTGCTTTTGCGAATATACCGATCATGGCCATTGTGGCGCTTTAACGGCAACGGGTTTGGATGTAGACAACGATCGCACTTTAGAATTGTTGGCTCTACAGGCCTTAAGCCATGCGCGTGCCGGCGTCGATGTCATTGCGCCTAGTGGCATGATGGATGGCATGGTGGCTGCCATACGAACGGCTTTAGATGGCGCGGGCTTTACCCACATTCCTATTTTAAGCTATGCGGTAAAATACAGTTCTGCCTTGTATGGCCCTTTTCGTTTGGCAGCAGGAACGACTTTGCAACAAGGCGATCGTAAAACATACCAAATGGATCCCGCCAATCGTTTTGAAGCGCAAAAAGAAATCGGCCTAGATATTGCAGAAGGTGCGGATATGTTAATGGTAAAACCAGCGCATACTTATCTAGACATTATACGCGATGTTAAGGAAAATTTTCCCACGCTGCCATTGGCCGCCTATCATGTCAGCGGCGAATATGCGATGATTAAGGCTGCGGCGGCACAAGGGTGCATCGACGAAATGGCGGTGGCTTTGGAGGTGTTGACGGCAATTAAACGAGCCGGTGCTGATTTTATCATCACCTATTATGCTAAAGAGATAAGGACAGTATTATGAAAAAGATTGCAGTGGTTTTATCGGGCTGTGGTGTATACGATGGTACAGAAATACACGAAGCAGTATTAACTTTGTTGGCTATAGACAATAATGGTGCACAATATCAATGCGTAGCGCCTAATATTCGGCAAAGACAAGTGGTGAATCATCTGACGCAACAAGTTAGCGATGAAGTGCGTAATGTTTTGGTCGAGTCGGCGCGTATCGCGCGCGGTAAGATCAAAGACATTGCCACAGTCAAAGCCGAGGACTTTGATGCGGCTATATTTCCCGGCGGTTTTGGTGCGGTGATGAATTTATCAGATTTTGCTGAAAAAGATGTAAACTGTGAATTGGAAGAAAATACCTTAAAATTTGTAAAAGCGCTGTACGCTGCCAAAAAACCATTGGGCTTTGCTTGTATTTCACCGGTATTAGCGGCAAAAATCTGCGATGCTGGGATTAAGTTAACCATAGGCAATGATCCCGAAATGGCGAAAAAATTACAAGCAATGGGCGCAGAGCCTGAAGATTGTTCCGCGGAAAATATTGTTGTAGACAGCAGTCACAATGTGGTTTCAACACCGGCGTACATGTTAGGCAAAGGGCCTGCAGAAATTTATCAAGGGATCGATGCGATGGTGCGGCATATTTTATTGATTGCATAAGTTAAAATCATTAATGATGAAACAACAGAAAAGAAGATGGCTGTTGTTAGCATTGGGGCTATTTTTTTCGTAGGGGCGGGCCCCTGTGCCCGCCCAAACAAGGGCAGCCACAGGGGGCTGCCCCTACGAAAAATCTGAAAACTTCTGTGCTAAAGAATGCAACAAGGTAAAACTATAAATCCCCGTTTGATGGCCATCGTCGAAAACGAGTTTTAGCGCGTAAAGACCCACAGGCTCGACTGCAGTAATATTAACGTGGCTAAAATCCTGCGTAGGATCAACCGCCATTGCTTGCTTAT
>VFJT01000032.1 GCA_009885935.1 Gammaproteobacteria bacterium | reverse complement strand
CGCGTGGCTTTGGCGCGAGCCATTGCTTTAGATCCCATGTTAATTCTTTACGATGAACCTTTTACCGGCCAAGATCCGATTTTAATGGGGGTATTGGTCAAATTGATCAAAGAGCTCAATGACAGTTTAGAATTGACCTCTATCATTGTGTCCCATGATGTGCCCGAAACCGCCAGCATTGCCGATTACATCTATGTCTTAGCGGGCGGGAACATCGTCGGCGCAGGCGATCCGCAAAAGTTGGTGGCGGATGATAACCCGCATGTGCGTCAATTTATGCATGGCTTGGCCGATGGTGTGGTACCATTTCATTATCCAGCACCCGATTTCATGGCTGATCTATTAAGCACTAAGGGGAAATAACATTGATTGCATTTGTACAACGAGTAGGCCGTGTGGGGCTTTCTGTCTGCACTGAATTGGGCCGCGCGGGCTTTTTCTTATCTAAATCCGTATGGCGCAAGCCGCGATCCGGTCAAAAATTACATTTATTAGCCCATACGATATTTAACTCGGGCGTTTTATCTTTACCCATCATCATCGTTTCGGGTTTATTCATCGGCATGGTGGTAGGCTTGCAGGGCTTTAATATTTTGAATAAATTTAGCGTGACCAGCGAATTAGGGCAAATGGTTGCTTTAAGCGTGGTACGTGAGTTGGGGCCAGTGGTCACCGCTTTGTTATTCGCTGGGCGCGCAGGTTCCGCGCTAACGGCTGAAATTGGCTTGATGAAAGCAACGGAACAATTGGATGCCATGGAAATGATGGGGGTCGATCCCTTAGGACGCATCATGTTGCCGCGCTTACTCGGTGGTTTTATCAGCATGCCCTTATTGACCATTATCTTTTGTGCCGTCGCCATCTTGGGTGGCGAATTAATCGGTGTAAAATGGCTAGGCGTAGATGGCGGGGCTTTTTGGAGTAATATGCAATCCAGTGTTGATTTTCGCTTAGATGTGATCAATGGCATTATTAAAAGTGCTGTCTTCGGCGTGGTGATCACGTGGATGGCGGTATATCAAGGCGCATCGTCTGTGCCTACAGCAGCGGGCATTAGTCACGCTACGACGCGTACGGTCGTGTATTCGTCGTTGATCGTATTGGGTTTAGATTTTGTATTAACAGCAATGATGATGGGGGGATGGTAGCGTGGGACAAAAAGGTTTAGAGACTCTGGTCGGTTTTTTCATTTTATTGGCAATCGCGGGCTTAGTGATGCTGGCATTTCAGGTGAGTAACTTGACCATCTCTCAAGGTAGCAATACCTACGAGGTGAAAGCACAATTTGACAATATTGGTGATTTAAAAGTACGCGCGCCAGTGACCGTCGCTGGAGTTAAAGTAGGGCAAGTGGCCAACATTGTTTTAGACCCTAAAAACTATCGCGCTACCGTGTTTTTGCGTTTGGATCAAAGTGCGGATAATATCCCTAAGGATAGTTCCGCCAGTATCTTGACGGCCGGATTATTGGGCTCAAACTATATTTCACTCTCCCCTGGTTTTGACACCCAATTTTTAAAGGCCGGGGATAACATCAGCGAAACGCATTCAGCTATCATATTAGAACAAATGATAGGGCAGTTGTTATTTAGTGTGAATAAAGACAAAGCAGCAGCGGGTGATAGCGACAATGCCGACAAAAGCTAAAATGACAGTCGATCCTTTAATGCAGGCTACAGAGCAATATTTGCAGCAGCATTATTGCACTTTGGAGCATTTGCTAAAGACCTGTGATTTAAGTAAAGATGAGTTTTTTGCTTATGTAACCGCGCGTTGTTTACCACAGCATTCTTATGAATGGCAAATAAAGAGTGCAGTCAGTTCTTTTTTAGGAAAACAAGAGTGGGTTGGTCAAAGCATATTGTACTACCATCCACGCCATATTTTGTTATTGCATGACTTAATCACCTGGCATCGTTTTATGCCTTTTGAAGATATGGCGAAAACCTTGCAAGAAGACTTTAAAGTGCATTATGTGGCTAAACTCAAAGAATTAGATGCCTTTAGCGATGTGTTGCGTGATTGTGGTGATGAACCAGCGGCTCTAGATAAATTTTTAGAAGCTGAATGGCAAGCTTACTTAGAGGGAACTTATGGCCTTTGTGTGAATGAACCCACAGCCGAAAATATCGCCACCAAAGAGATGATGCTGCGCCGTATACGTTTGCTGACCGCCAATGGCAGCAAAGCGACCCTAAGTGATGGCGAGCGAGTTTTATTAAAGAAGGCAATACAGGCCTTGGATGCCGTTTTATCGCCCTTTGCGCCTTATGAACGAGCTCAATCCTCGCGGGAGCTGTGGTTGAACGCTATAGTGGCGAAATACGCATTATCGTAGGGGCGCCCCCCTGTGGTCGCCCATCTAGAGCAGGCACGGGGGCCTGCCCCTACGAAAACAGAGCTGCAGGGGCGCCGCCGTGCGTCTTTCATATATCAACGAGTTACAATATTCAGACGCAAATCCTGCAAAACGGCGGAACAGCTTGATTTTTATACAAATTACTGTTTTTCATGCAAAAAAGATGAAATTATTTAAAAAAATGTGAGATAAATCTGGATCTTTAATATTTCCTTAAGGTTAATACGGTACAATGGCTTTATTCAGATGGGAAATGGCGCACGAAGGCCAGTTAGTTAAATAAACAATTTTGGGGAGAATGAAAATGGCTTCAGCAATAATGGGTTCAGTAGGGTTATTTGCCCTAAAAAAGGGTGTTGAGCTCGCGGCACCAGTAGCTTTTAATTTGGCGAAGGACGCATCCGCGTTTATGAATCAGTTTATGGCTCCTGCTGCTACTAGCATGAGCCAGAGTTTGGATGCTGCTGCTGCCCATAAGCGGGCAAATCCTGAAGCGGTTCAGTTTGCTAGAACGGCAGGTATGAGTGCTATGTTAAATGCTCTGCGTCCGACACAAGCAATAGATTTTACAGGGGTAGCGGCTATTCCATCAGCTGGAAGGTAAGTTTATCTTTGATTTAGCCTTAGTGCCTAACAAGGGTGCTAAGGCTGATCAATTCAGTTTTTAAAACCCCCGGCATCTCCCCCGCGGCGGTTTTTTCATTTAAGCCCCATAATTCTTTATAAATCAGACTAAAATGTCCGTACCCGTCATTGCGAGCGCTAGCGGCTTAAAGAAGTAGTGTAGCGTTTTTCGTAGGGGCAGGCCCCCGTGCCTGCCCTAGATGGGCGACCACAGGGGGTCGCCCCTACGAATGGTACGGAGATCCCCGTACGTTTTTAAATAGGATATCGATAAAAAAAAGCCCACAATGTGGGCTCTTTGAACAATTCAGACCGTTATTCCCCAGATTTTGTTCCACGAGGAACATTAAGCACTTTAGCGATGTGGGGCAGGAGTTGATGAACCACCATCATGTCCCTTGAAAGGAACAACCCCAGCTTGATTATGGAGCCCTTCTTCGTTAAATTTTCTGTCGGCTCTTTTTTCGTGCAGGGAAGTGAATTCAACCCTCGTTACATTACCTAAGCGCACAGCCAACGTTGCTATTGTGTCTGCTTTTTCTATCGCCATTTTATCAATCCTCAAAAAAATAAATTTGTTTCAAATACAAAGGCTTAATCACCTCTGGATTGACCGATTTAATCCTTTGCCCATACACCTTATCGGTCTTAATTGGCATATCATTGGGCACCTTAAACACTAGCAACACATACTTTTTGCTAGGGTCTTTGTTAAATATCTTATCGAAGCGGTTTAAAGATACTTCAATATGATGCTTAACCTCGGCTAATTTGCCGGTAAAGTATTGATTTGAGCTGTGCTTGCCGCTGCCATCGTCCGTATAATTGCGTGAATTCTGAAAATTACGCTCTTGGGCAATGGAAACCGCTTCTACCATCAAATCGACGATAGGCATGTCCAGAAAATTCCTGGGCACATCACAAATCATATACAAACTATTAGGCCATTCCTCAACGGGACGCGCTTCCGGATCAAGAAATAAGCTTTTCATAGTATCCTTTACTTAGTTTAGTTAACCTTCAATTTGGCTTAACTATAGCCTATAGTTGATTATAATACAAAAACATTAAGGAAATATTAAGGACTATATAAAAAAATGACCTGTTTTAGGGCAAAAATGTGTGTTAAAATCGTCAAAACCCATGGATTTAGCACAATATGTATACTTTAAGCGATTATGATTATACCTTGCCGGAGGAGAAAATTGCCCGTTATCCTGCCGAAAAACGCACCCAAAGTCGTTTATTGATGGTGGATAGAAGTACTCAGCAACAGGTCGATCGGCAATTCCTAGATTTAGCCGATTATTTACGGCCAGGCGACCTATTGGTAATGAATGACTCTAAGGTTATGCTTGCGCGCCTATATGGCCACAAAAGTAGCGGTGGTAAGGTAGAAATACTCATTGAACGCTTATTAGATAACAACCGTGCCTTGGCACATCTACGCGCCAGTAAAACACCCAAAAGCGGACAAACCATTCATTTGGACAGTGGCGATGTTGTAGAGGTGCTAGAACGGCAGAATGACCTATTTGTTATTGCGGCTTTAAATCAACGGGCTTGGGTGGATATCATGGCGCAAACAGGCGAAATCCCTTTACCCCCGTATTTTCACCGTGAAGCCGAAGCGGCAGATAAAGAGCGTTATCAAACCGTATATGCCCATAACGATGGCTCAGTGGCAGCCCCCACGGCAGGCTTGCATTTTGATAAGCCTTTTTTAGAAAGCTTACAGGCCCTAGGGGTAGAATTAGCGTATTTGACCTTACACGTGGGTGCGGGGACTTTCCAACCCGTGCGCGTACAGCAAATTCGCGAACACCAATTGCATTACGAATGGTTACAAGTGCCAGACAGCGTTTGCCAGGCGATCGCGCGCACCAAGGAGCGTGGCGGGCGAGTGATTGCCGTGGGTACAACCACAGTGCGCTCTTTAGAAACCGCAGCGCAAAGTGGAAGCTTGCAACCCTTCAACGGCGATTCCAACTTATTCATTTACCCAGGCTATGAGTTTAAGGTAATTGATGGATTATTAACCAATTTTCATTTACCACAATCCAGCTTGTTGATGTTGGTAGCCGCTTTTGCTGGTTATGAAAGCACCATGGCGGCGTATCAGCACGCCATAGCAGCGCAGTATCGATTCTACAGTTATGGCGATTGCATGTTAATTATGTAGGATGTAGCCAAATGTTTTCGTAGGGGCGCTCCCTGTGGCCGCCCTTTTGGGCAGGCACGGGGGCCTGCCCCTACGAAGATACGATTTTGTTTCTTAATTCTTGCTTGCGTATTGTTCCTAAACCAGGTACAGTTTATCCTTTAATATAATAGGAGCCTAACATGAGTTTTCTAATCCCTACAGCCCTGGCGGCAACCACCGACGCAGCAGCAACGACAGCAACCAAAAGCGGTGGTAACCTAAGCTTTTTATTGTTCATCGGTGTATTTTTCTTGTTTTTTTACTTCTTCATGATCCGCCCACAAAGCAAGCGTCAAAAAGAAACGAAGCAAATGTTGGCTGCAGTGACTACAGGTGATGAAGTGGTGATCGCTGGCGGAATTCTGGGTATGATTGCTAGCATGCATGAAAATATAGCCAGCATAGAAGTTGCCAAAGGGGTGGAAATTAAAGTCCAAAAAACAGCCATTGTAGCTTGTTTGCCTAAGGGTACAGTAAAGACTTAAATAGTTAGTGTCACAGTAATCTATTATCGTAGGGGCAGGCCCCTGTGCCTGCCCAAAAGTTTTTTAAGGAAATTGCATGAATCGCTATCCGACGTGGAAGTATTTATTAGTCTTTGTAGTGATTTTGTTTGGAATTTTTTATTCCTTACCCAATTTGTATAAAAAAGATTTTGCGGTACAAGTCTCCACCGATAGTACTCACACCTTGGACGACAATACTTTAAATACCGTGCGCACAGCCTTGGCGAATCAGAAGATAGAGTATAGTCAGGTTGAAAAAACGGCTAATGACAGCGTGTCCTATCATTTTCTCAACGCCGACACACAATTGCGTGCCGATGATGTTATCAAAGATACCTTGGGCGCGGGTTATACCGTCGCTTTGAACTTGGCGGCAACCACCCCTAAGTGGCTGCAAGCTATAGGCGCCATGCCATTGCATTTAGGCTTAGACTTAAGTGGTGGCGTGCATTTCTTGATGGCCATCGATGTCAATTCCTTAGTAACGCACCGCATCCAAGCGGCTGAACGCAATATTTCCGATACTTTACGTAAAAACGGAGTACGTTATTTAGGCCTACAAGATAGTCAAAATGGCATCAGCATTCGCGTCGCTGATCGCAGCACTGCCGACAAAGTAGCGGCTGTACTGTCACAAGATTACCCTGAATTTACACATTCCTTAGCGCCCGATGGGCAACAATGGTTGATACAGGCCAATTTATCCGAGCAAGCGCGTCTTGACGCCCAAAACTTCGCCGTAGAAAAAACCATATCCGTGTTACGCAAACGTATAGACGAATTGGGTGTCAATGAACCCATAGTGCAACGCCAAGGCGCGGATCGTATTTCCGTCGATTTACCTGGGGTGCAAGATACGGCGCGGGCTAAACAAATCATAGGCGGCACTGCCACCTTAGAATTTCATTTGCAAGATGTGCAACACGATGCGGGAGAAGCAAAAGAAAGCGGCTTGATACCCCCCGGAAGCTCTTTGTATTCCTATACTTCTGCAGGAATGGCACAAGCAATTCCCGTATTATTACAAGATCGTGTTGTTTTATCGGGCTCATCCATTACCAATGCTACGGCGACGGTGGGTGAAGATGGACGGCCTGCGGCGTCTATTACTTTAGGCGGCGGCGGTGAGGCTGCTTTTTACCGCATTACCGGTGGAAATATAGGTAAGCCTTTAGCAATCATCTATGTAGAAACGGCATTAACGCCCGTGGTGATAGAGGGCAAAGCCCAATACACACAACGTAAAAGTGAACGCGTCATCAGCATCGCCACTATCCAAAGTGCTTTGCCCAGTACTTTCCAAATTACCGGTTTATCGGATAGCAAAGAAGCGCGCGATTTGGCTTTGTTATTACGTGCCGGTTCCTTACCTACGCCAGTGGCGATTATCGCAGAAAGCACCCTTGGGCCTAGTTTAGGGGCGCAGAATATCCATAAGGGCGTTTTTTCGATTGAAGTGGGTTTCGTCGTCATCGTGATTTTTATGATGCTCTATTATCGTTTCTTTGGCTTCTTAGCCGATATCGCTCTGGGGATGAACCTAGTATTATTGGTGGCGGTATTATCGGTGTTGGGTGCAACCCTATCTTTGCCGGGGATAGCGGGTATACTCTTAACCCTGGGTATGGCGGTAGATGCCAATGTGCTGATCTTCGAGCGCATACGCGAAGAATTACGTAATGGGGTGTCGCCACAGGCGAGTATACAAGCGGGTTATGAACGCGCTTTGTCCACCATTGTAGACTCTAATGTCACGACTTTGATTGCGGCCATGGCCTTGTTGATGATAGGCACCGGTGCGGTGAAAGGCTTTGCAGTCACCTTAACCATTGGTATTTTAACCTCTATGTTTACGGCAATCACCGGCACACGCGCTATAGTCAACTTAATTTACGGGCATAAAGTACGTTTGACTAAATTGTCGATCGGCATATAAGGAAACAACATGGAATTTTTTAAACACAATACCGCGATTAATTTTATGGCCCTACGCAAGTGGGCTATGTCCTTATCGCTGTTAATAGCGCTATTGTGTGTCTTGACCTTGAGTATTAAAGGCTTGAATTGGGGCTTGGAATTTACCGGCGGTACTGAAGTCATAGCCGCTTTCCCACAAGCCGAAAATTTAGAAACGGTGCGTAGTACCCTAGAACAAGCGGGCTATAAAGACGTTAAAGCGCAGATCTATGGCACAGCCAAGGTGGTATTGATCCGCCTAGGTGGTAAACAAGACAGTCTGCAAAATAAAGACTTAGGCAAGGAAGTAGTGACACATTTAAATGGCGCCACCTTGCAGAGTACCGCCTATATAGGACCGCAGGTGGGTAAGGAGTTAGCCACCAGCGGTGCCTTGGCCTTGGTCTTAGCGATGTTGGGTACGGCCATCTACATTGCTTTTCGTTTTGAATATAGATTTGCCATTAGTGCTGCGGTAGCACTCATTCACGATCCGCTAATTATTTTGGGAATCTTTTCTTATTTTCAAATGGAGTTTGATTTAACTTCTTTGGCGGCTTTATTAACCGTTATGGGGTATTCATTAAACGACACCATTGTTGTTTTTGATCGTATACGCGAGAATTTTCGTAAGAGTCGGAAGGGTAACCCCACAGAAATTGTCAACTTATCGGTCAATCAAACCCTATCGCGTACCATCATGACTTCAGGATTAACGTTATTGGCCGTGTTGTCGTTATTTCTCTTTGGTGGTGAAACTTTACATGGTTTTGCCACGGCGATGGTTGTAGGTATCGTTGTAGGGACGTATTCTTCTATTTACGTAGCGGGGGCATTGGCGGTTGCTTTAGGGCTAGATCGCCGCGATTTACTGCCGCCGTCGCGCGATGTGATGGATGATACGCCGTAGGGTAGGGGCGGCCCCCTGTGGCCGTCCTTGAAGTGCATGGGGAGACAGTAATATGTTTATATCTTTATTGATCCTTTTATGTGTAATGACCATTATCTATAGCGGATTATGGCATGTCTTTAGCGCAGCCGGCATGCGCGGTTGGTATGCGCTTATTCCGATATGGGTATTCTATTGCTGGGCGCGGGTCGTACGCATGAAAAGACCTGTGCATTGCTGTATTACGACTTCTATTTTCATCTATGGGATCTCTTATGTGATGCCTTGGTATGCGCGTATTTTTGGCGAGCCTACATCCATAGACGCCGTACCCAGCATTTTAGTGTCTAAAGCTGAATTTTTTATTTTTGGTCTTTTTTTACTATCGGTGATGTACGGCTTTTATAAATACATAAGGCTAAGCTTACGTTTAGCGGAAGCCTTTTCTTTTCGTGCTTGGCTGGGCATTCTCATGATTATAATGCCGCCCTTATCGTTGGCGCTGGGTTTGGTCATTATTATTTTCAGCAGACGACCTTATCGTATCTTGGAAACCCAATAAGAAAAGCTCCAAATCTATAAAACCACCTATACATTTTAATAAAATACATGTATGATTTAATCAGGCTCTGTTAGCGGAGTCTATGAGAGAGTAGATGTTCCTTAAAAGGTAATCTGCTTTTAACAATCAATGTTTTTTGGAGTGAGTTTATGAACAAGCAATGGAAAATACGTCTAGCGGTTATAGCCTTGGCCATGGGTTTGGTGCAATCTGCCTATGCGGCAGTAGACACTGCGGCAAAATCGGTAACCGCAACGGCAGCAGCAATGGTCAATATCAACACGGCTACAGCCGATCAATTGACAGCGATAAAGGGCCTGGGCCCTAAAAAAGCGCAGGCTATTGTCGATTATCGTCAGAAAAATGGCGCTTTTAAAAGCGTGGATGATTTGAAAAAGGTGGCTGGTGTTAGCGAAAAGCTATTTGCGAGTATTAAGCCGCAAGTGACTGTGTAAGTTCTGAGGTGTAAAGATGCTTGCTCACAGGGAACTGTGAGCAAGCGTAGCAATCAACGGGTCATTGCTTTAGAAATACCCTTTTTCTGTTCTGTTTTTACTGCGGGCCCAGAAGATGAAGATGCAAACATACCTCTAAATAGACTGTTAGTCTCTTTTGAAAAAACCGGAGCTTTTGTTTTTACTTGGGCAGGGAAACAAGCTATGATGTCGTCCCGCTTGTGTTGTAGGGCAATATCTTTAGCCGTATGACCTGCTTTATTTTTTAGATCAGTATCGGCACCATTTTCAATAAGAAATTTTACAATGTCCAGATGTCCATATTTTACTGCAAACATCAATGCAGTCTTACCTGATGTATTGCTTAAATTGGCATTAGCATTATGCTTGAGTAATAATTTTACCATATCCAGATGGCCCTTTTTCGCTGCCAACATCAGTGCACTCATGCCAATTGTGTGCGCTGGTTTTTTAGAGCGGAGCTGACTTTCTTCGAGCTCTTTGACAAAATGATTTTTGACTATTGTCGCATGCGTTTGTGCATTCACATTCGCTTTTTGGGTTAACAAGAAACGGGCTATTTCTAGATTTCCATTTTCTGCAGCAACCATCAGGGCAGTATAACCATTGCAATTGCGGTGGTTTACATCCTCATCTTTTCTCAGCACTAATTTTTGGGTGTTTTCAAGATCATTATTCTGTACAGCACAAATAAGATGACTATTCCCTAGAAAAAAAGCCATCGTTCCCCATCCTATGGAGTAACTGAATTGATAAAAAAATTGCTGTTTTAATGCTTTTTTATATGCATCATTATCCTTGCAAAGATCTTCTATTTCTCTTAGCAAAGGATAGTAATTAGGATTTTCTGAAGCATAGGCTAGAATAGTTGGTATTCCACTGTGTTCCTGCTTCCATTGAGCATCTTCCTCTAAAATGGCAATAATTAAAAGTGGCTTTTTATTTTTTAAAGCGATTAATAATAGGTACAACCTGCTGACAGTATGCTCTTCCTCGTGAATCATGATATTATAGTTCCGTGATAATTTTAACAATGAACGAAGTCGTACTATATCGTTTTTAACAATAGCTTCTTCTGTACATTTGAAAATAAACTCAACTATGATTGGATGTTTTAATGATGGGAAAGAAGGCATATGTCCCGATTTTTTAGGAAAAAATGCGATTTCATGTAGTGTTTCTAATGCTTTTCTCATATCTAAAAGAAGTGAACGTTCTTCATTGACGCCCATAGCCATTAGAACAGCATCAATATCTTCACTAATAAAATCGCCAACATCTGTACTAGAAACTCTACCCCTTAACATTGAGGAGCTTTTCGCGCTAAACAAAGCATATAAAATCTGTATGTTTCGTTCATCATCCGGTAACAAATCATAACATTCAGAAAGTGTTTCTTTTAATTCCCCCCGAAATTTGACTGCGGTTTCTATAGTCTTACGAGTAAAACTGGTATGTGCTCTGTCAGCGAGTTGTGTTATGATTTCCTCCCAAAATAATAGTAATAGTTCTTTGGCTGTATCTATTTGTCCAGATAGTAGTGCTAAATCTATTAGTGCCAACAATTCTTGCGTGAAGAATGGCGCCAACTGTTTGACAAGTTCAGTATAACCTTGTTGTACTGCAATGGTCATGACAGTTTGTCCACTAGTGTTTTTGACTTTTACATGGATACCGCGTTGCAGAAAAACACAAACCATTTTACTATCATTGTTTTGAACTGCATACATCAGTGCCGTATAGCCTTCATTAGAAACGACATTTAGATCAAATTTATCCACCAAAAATTTGACGTTATCCAAAGTTCCTTCTTTGACAGCAAGCATTAAAGGATTGAGGCCTTTTTTATCTACTAAGGTGAGATCAGCTCCTTTACTCAAAAGTGATTGCATCATTTCTGGCGTTCCACGTTGAGCAGCGAACAGTAGAAGGGTGCAATCATTATTTTGTCGTTCATTTATGTTTCCATTGTGTTGTTCAAGAAAGTAGTGAAAGAGTTCAGTGTTTTTTAAACCAATGCTCGTGAATAAAGCAAAAGCTATAAAAGAAATTTTTTCAGTGGTGGAAGGATTATGTGATTCTGTTTTTAAAATAACTTCATAACCAGATAGTATCATTATAATATCGGGTGAAGTTCCTATTTTTGATTCGCAGAGTAAGTAAGCTGCTTTAAAATTTTCATTACTTAATCGCAATTCACTGCTTTTTATAGCATTTTCTTTTAACTCTAAGATAGCATCTAGAAATTTCCCACTTATTTTTTTTGCATTTTCTGCCCAATTAGCTGAAGAGAATAAATGCAATCTAATCGGGCGAGAAAAATCAATATCTTCCACCATTCCTTCTTGTTGTGAAGAAAAATAACACTCGTTTGTACCTGTCTGCAAGATTTTGTAAATACGATCGGAAGTATCACGATTACTGTTAAAGATGCCAAATCTACTGTTTAAGCTATTCGGTGCTCTTATTCCATTGGTATTATAAAAATACCACTTTCCTTCCGCATAACCTAACATCATTGAATGGCCAGTAGTAGTAGAAGAGAAATAGGTTAGATGTCTTATATCAATAAAAAATCGAACAGATTCGGATAAAGATTGTTGTGCCATATCACTGACTATATGGAAAAGGGCCTCCATTAGTTTAAAAAAACTTTCTTTATCAACATGCAGTTTGGGTAGATCTAATAATACGTGTACACCTCCTTGCTCAGCAATCTGGGTTGCGCCGAAAAGGTTTAAAGTAGCATGAATATCTTGCGGTTCTTGAAGTTGGATATCATGGGGAAGATACGATCGATTCGTATAAGGTTCTGTATGAAGGACCAATGCATCAAAAAATGCTTTTATTTCTATTTCTTGCTTTTCAAAAACACGTTTTGTACTTTTAACATGAATGACGTCGATACTATCTAAGCGATCATTATACTGTTGAATCGCTTCTACTCCTAGCAGAACAGCTGTTCCGGAAATAGCTGTAGCACCTGCACATAACCCCTCGCCAACATTTTTATAACCCAGTTTTTTGCTGATGTTGACTAATTCGCCATTGCTAATACCCATATTGACCTCTGTATTTTTAATGTAGTAAAAAAAGCGTTTTAACCTTAAACAAGCCAAAAATAAAGCAGATTTTACTATAAATTATTTGTTAGGTATTGTATCATAAATAGGCAAAAAAGACTATGTGCTGGAATTGACGGTCTGATAGCTGTTATTATGCTTATTAATCAAAGAGTTGCTTAGACAACCTTCTCGCTATTATCTTCCCACGGCAAATGATGGTACAGCGCGTTTTCGGATAAAGCGAAAATAGGATATTTAATAATTTCAAAGAAGGGGGAATAATCAAAATCTTTAGGCGTATAGAGTCTGGAATTTCCAGGCGCTAATTGTATGTTTTGATCGGGGCTTTGTTTAATAATAGGCAAAATAGGAAATTGTATGGAGCGAAAAGCCTCTGCAATTAAAGTGGAACAAATTTGCCGGGTAGAGGTGCTGTCTTCAGCGAATAAAGTAGAACGCCAACGCCTAGGAAAAAATTTCCAGGGTAAAAAAAAGCGCCCTAAGTCCAGAATTTGTCGCACGTCATATTGATACCCCAAACGCTCAACGGCATAAGCAATGACATTTTGTGCATCGGCTCTAGAAATGCCATTAGGTCTACAAATACGTATGTGTTCCATCTTATAATGGTCTAAGGGTGAAATGATGGTTCCCCGGCCCAATACGCTTTCTATTACTAGCTGCTCCGTAGGTTCGCCATTATAAAAATCTTTAATTCTCTGCCGTAGAATAGGGTGCTCAATATCGTGTAGACGGCCTATGTACAATACCGCATGGGACCACGGGCTTTGGGTAAAGCTTTTGGTGAATTCGCTGATACGGGTTCTGCCTTCGACCAGGAGCACATCGCCTGGCCTGATTTCATAAGACAACTTATCGAAGTCACAAATGGGCACGTTGGTCCGCGGTTTTTCGTGCATTAAATAACCAGTAATCCATTTTTGTACGTGTTCAAATAATTTCACAGCTAAATACCTTATTAAAATCCCTTGGTTGGTCATTATAGTATAATTCTTGAATCTCGTGCATCGTACCCCAAAAAACCGCTCCCTAACGGTCGCGGCTCAGATATTTCATTCATAAATCCGAGTTATCCGAGCCGCGACCGTTAGGGAGCGGAGAAAAAGTCAAAACTTGAGTTTCTACGTTTAGCAGGGTATCATTCAACCTTCAATGGTCATACGAGGATAGTTGCATGTTTCACGGCAGTTTAGTTGCCTTAGTCACTCCCATGGATGAAGAGAGCAATATTGATTACACCAGTTTGGAGCGATTAATCGCTTTTCATATAGAACAAAAGAGCGATGGCCTGGTCATTGCGGGTACAACCGGTGAGGGTGCCACGCTGACCGATGAAGAAATTAATAAATTAATTCATTTTGTAGTGCGCAAAGTCAACTCGCGTATCCCGGTGATTGCGGGTACAGGCGCTAATAGTACGCATAAAACCATAGACAAGACCTTCAATGCCATGGAAATGGGTGTAGATGGCTGCTTACTCATGACACCGGCCTATATTAAACCCACCCAAGAAGGCTTATATCAGCATTTCAAGGCAATCAGTGAAGCGGTTCCTGTGCCACAAATTTTGTACAATGTTCCTACCCGTACGGCCTGCGATATGTTACCGGAAACGGTGGCAAGATTAGCCGATTGCAGCAACATCATTGGCATTAAAGAAGCGGTACACGATAGAGCGCGATATCTGCAATTAATCAAAACCTGCGGTTCGCGGCTAAGCATTTTGAGTGGCGATGACGGCAGCTGTAAAGACTTAATGCTAGCAGGTGGTAAGGGCGTCATTTCAGTGACGGCCAATGTAGCCCCTAGGCTAATGCACGATATGGCTGAAGCGGCATTACAGGGTAATAAAGCTAAAGCCGATGAGTTGGATAATAAAATGCAGGCGTTACACCATGCTTTGGGCGTGCAAACCAATCCTATCCCCGTAAAATGGGCTGTACACCAACTGAAATTGATCCGTGCAGGGATACGTTTACCGCTAACGGTGCTGTCAAAAGAGCATCATAATACAGTTTTACAGGCTATGCAGGAAGCAGGCATAAAGGAAGACGCGAATGAATGAAAAAATGAAAGGTGTATCAATTCAGAAGTTACGCAGTGTTTTTCGTAGGGGCGGGCCCCCGTGCCCGCCCAAAAAAGGGCAGCCACAGGGGGCTGCCCCTACGTTAGATCGAAGAAGACGAGTGGTTACGATTAATGCGTTATTGTTTTCTTTATTAGCCAGCGCTTTGGCGGCTTGCAGCGTAGAAGGTAAAAACGATTATGGCAGTTATTACCAAAAACAAGGCAGTTTAAGCGTTCTTAAAATGCCACCTGGAGTCAATACACAAGGGGCAGATAATTATTATGTAGTGCCGCCGGGTCCTATGGCCGATGTCAAGACCATTTCTATTTTACCGCCGGGGAGTCGTGCCTATCAATCCGCTGTGGATAAAAATGTTAAAGCGGGGATTACAACCCCCGCTGTCAGTAATAACACCGCTAATAATGCAGCAGGAACTTCATAAATAATGAGTGAACGTCGCCAACTCTATAAGGGCAAATCTAAGACAGTTTACGAGATAGGCCAGCCTGACGAGTTATTGGTTGAATTTCGTAATGATGCCACTGGAGGCAATGGCGCAAAACATGCTGTTTTAGACGACAAAGGTCGCGTTAACTGCGCATTCGATGCTTTTACTATGGCGATATTGGCCGAGAATGGCATCAAAACCCATTGGCTAAAAAGTGTAACCGACACTGAGATACTGGTACGGCGTTTAAAAATGTTGCCTATAGAATGCGTGCTACGCAATAGGGCCGCTGGCGGTATTTGTAAACGCTTGGGGATTGAGCGGGGTCGCGTATTTACACCGCCAATATTTGAATTTTTCTTGAAAGACGATGCCTTAGGCGATCCCATCATTACCGAAGATCATATTTTAATGTTAGGGCTCGCAAACAAAGAAGAACTCGTGGCCATGAGGGCTTTAACCCATCGCGTCAATGAGATATTACAACCGGTATTTGCCAAAGTAGGTTTTGATTTAGTTGATTTCAAATTAGAGTTTGGGTATTATCAAGGGCAATTGTTATTAGGCGATGAATTTACTTTAGATGGCTGCAGGGTATGGGACACACAAAGCGGCGAAATTTACGATAAAGATCGTTTCCGTCAGGATTTAGGAAATGTAATACACTTCTATAAAGAAGCGTCAAAACGATTGGGAATTATTATTGGAGAGGTACCGAAGTGGTCATAACGGCACCGACTCGAAATCGGTCGGGGGCTTTACGCTCCACGCGGGTTCGAATCCCGCCCTCTCCTCCATTTAGTAGTGCCGTCATTGCGAGGAGCGTAGCGACGAAGCAATCCAGGAAAATATATATAAATGAAAGAAACATCTTTTACACTAAGGCTGATAAAAAAATGTGGTGATTGTAAATCCAAGATTTTAACTCCTGGATTGCTTCGCTACGCTCGCAATGACGGGTTAGAAACATGATCATAGATTCATTATTAGACACGGACTTTTATAAATTAACGATGATGCAAACGGTATTGCATCAATTCCCGGGTGCTATGGTGGAATACCGTTTTCAATGCCGTAATCCCAATATAGATTTAAGACCTTATGCTGCCGAACTTCGCCAGGCGATCGACGGTTTAGCTACACTCTCTTTCACTAAAGATGAATTAGACTATCTGCGCGGTATTCCTTTCTTTAAAAGCGACTTCGTAGAGTTTTTACGTATTTTCCGTTTTAATCCGGAATTTGTCACTATTAGTAGTGATGATAAATTTGAGCTATCCATAAAAGGACCCTGGCTACACACGATTTTATTTGAAATTCCTATTTTAGCACTCATCAGTGAAATTTATTATCAGCATCAAGACAATTACAAAAAATTGCTGAGTGACGGGCAAGAAAAATTGCACGATAAGATCAAAATGCTGGCAGAAAGCACGCAGGGCGAAGCCTTTGTATTTTCAGAATTTGGCACACGCCGTCGCTTTTCTAAAGATTGGCAAGGTTTAGTGCTAGAGATGCTGAAAGACAAATTGGGGCATCAATTAACCGGGACCAGTAATGTTTATTTTGCAAAAAAACTCAAATTAAAACCCATAGGCACGATGGCACACGAATATTTGCAGGCTTGCCAAACTCTCGGGCCGCGCTTGGTTTACAGCCAGCAATTTGCTTTTGAACGCTGGGCGCAAGAATATCGCGGTGAATTAGGTATTATTTTAACGGATGTCTATGGCTTGAAAGCCTTTTTACATGATTTTGATTTGTATTTTTGTAAGCTATTTGATGGTGTGCGTCACGATTCAGGCGATCCTTTTGACTTTGGCGAAAAAATGATTGCACATTATGAAGGATATCGTGTTGATCCTAGAACCAAAACATTGGTATTTAGCGATAATTTAAATTTTGACATAGCTTTGCGTATTTATCACCATTTTAAAGGCAGAATCAAGGTGGCTTTTGGTATAGGGACTTATCTAACCAATGATATGGGTATAGAAGCGATGCAAAATGTGATTAAAATGATTTATTGCAATGGCCATCCGGTGGCTAAAGTATCGGATACTCCGGGCAAAACCATGTGTCCTGATCCGCATTATTTAGTTTATTTAAAACAGGTGTTTGGATTGGAGCCATAAAATAATGCTGGGAGCCGTCATTGCGAGCTTGCGAAGCAATCCAGGAAAATGTTGCGCAATGAAAAAGTGCATCATTTACGACAGGACTAATAAAGTAATATGCTATCTTATAAAATAGAGATTTTTAACCCCTGGATTGCTTCGCAAGCTCGCAATGACGGAGGCCGGAGATCCAGTTTCAAATTAAGTTTTAAGGACAATTTATGGATTTAGCACAACTAGGGATAGATGGCAATAAGATGATCATTGCCGGCGTAGATGAAGTAGGGCGTGGCCCATTGGCGGGTCCAGTGGTAGCGGCAGCGGTTATTTTAAACAAAGAAATTTATATTGCAGGAATAAAAGATTCTAAACAATTAAGCCCCAGCAAAAGACGGTATTTAGACCTGGAAATTCGCGACAAAGCGTTGAGTGTCGCTATAGGTTGGGCTGAAGTAGAAGAGATTGATCGCTTGAACATTTTACAAGCCGCTTTATTAGCGATGCACCGCGCAGTGAAGGCCTTAGCTTTACAACCTACTGTGGTGTTGGTCGATGGCAATCGTTGTCCTAAATGGGCTTACGTGAGTCATGCCATCATAGCGGGCGATCAAAAAGTAGCCGCTATTTCTGCCGCATCGATTGTGGCCAAAGTCTATCGCGATCAAAAAATGATAGAGTATCATGAAGAATTTCCGCAATATGGGTTTAATCAGCATATGGGTTATGGAACCTTAATGCATAGGCAAGCTTTGCAGCAATATGGGCCTTGTGCCATACACAGATGCAGCTTTGCGCCGGTTAAAGCGGCGTTAACAGCGGAATGAAAACGCCTTCATTTGTGCATCTTAATTTACACACCGATTATTCCTTAAAAGACGGTTTATGTCATTTGGACGCCTTATTCGATCACTGTAGCGAAAGGGGTATTCCCGCATTGGCGTTGACCGATTTAAACAATCTGTTCGCTGCCATTAAATTTTATACTAAAGCCCTTAAAAAAGGCATTAAGCCCATTATAGGTTGCGATATAGAATGTTATGCTAATATAACAACCGAAGATAAAAAAACAAAATCCAGCCTTGCCCCCACCGCACCACACTTAACGTTATTATGTCAAAATAACCTGGGTTATCGTAATTTAATACAATTGGTTTCTAGTGCGTATAGTCAAGGGCAAGTCATTTTAGACAAACCCGGCATAGCGCGGGATTGGCTCAAAGCACACAACGAAGGACTTATTTTATTATCCGGTGGTATAAATGGTGATGTAGGGCAATACATATTAAAAAAAGACCGTGTAGCAGCCAAAGACTGTATTTCTTATTGGCGTAGCGTGTTTGGCGATCGCTATTATTTAGAAGTGCACAAAGTAGGGGTTGCCGATGAAGAATATTATTTAAAAGAAATAGTGCAATTGGCCGCTGAATTGCAGGTGCCAATAGTCGCCACCAACAAGGTGCGTTTTTTAACTGCACAGCAATATGAAGCGCATGAAGCACGGGTGTGCATCAGTGAAGCTTCATTGCTGGGAGACCCCAGCCGAGTGCGCCGTTATACACCACAGCAGTATTTGCGCAGTGAAGAAGAAATGCAAAAATTATTTGCAAAATTTCCTTCGGCCTTAAGCAACAGTGTGGAAATTGCCAAGCGTTGCAATCTACACATTGCTTTAGGCGAATATCATCTGCCGCATTATCCTGTACCAGAAGGTTTTAGCACTGAAAGTTATTTAGAACATATGGCTAAAACGGGCTTAGCCGATCGTTGGCCTACGATCACCACTTTCAATGACGGCGTTTTGCAACGCCTAGATTATGATGAACGCTTAGAGCGTGAATTAGCCGTGATCAACGGCATGGGTTATACGGGTTATTTTTTAATTGTGGCTGACTTTATCAATTGGGCAAAGAATAATGATGTACCGGTGGGGCCGGGACGTGGTTCTGGCCCGGGTTCATTGGTGGCGTATTCCATAGGCATTACCGATCTGGATCCTTTAAAATATGATTTATTATTTGAGCGTTTCTTAAACCCCGAGCGCGTTTCCATGCCTGACTTTGATGTGGACTTTTGTATGGAAGGACGCGATAAGGTTATAGACTATGTAGCCGGCCGCTATGGTCGTCACAGCGTATCGCAGATCATCACGTATGGCACCATGGCCGCAAAAGCCGTTGTGCGCGATGTAGGCCGCGTGTTGGGTTATCCTTATGGTTTTGTAGATACCATTGCCAAACTGATTCCTTTTGAATTAGGCATAACTTTGGAAAAAGCCTTAGCCCAAGAAGAAATACTACGCCAGCGTTATGAAGAAGAGGAAGATGTGCGTGCGTTGATTGAGCTTGCCTTAATATTAGAAGGCAGTGTGCGCAATGCGGGTAAACATGCGGGTGGCGTGGTGATTGCGCCGTCGAAGATCAGCGATTTTGCACCAATCTACTGTGAAGCGGGCAGCGATGCCTGGGTAACGCAATACGATAAAGACGATGTGGAAGCCGTGGGCTTGGTCAAATACGACTTCTTAGGTTTAAGAACCTTGACCATTATCAAATGGACCGTAGAAGCCATACACGTACAACAACGTAAAAAGCCAGGTACTTTATTGGACATCGCTTTGATCGATTTAAAGGATGCAGCTACCTTTGAATTATTACAAAAATGTCAAACCACGGCAGTGTTTCAGCTAGAATCACGCGGCATGAAAGATATCATAAAACGTTTAAAGCCCGATTGTTTTGAAGACATCATCGCATTGGTTGCTTTATTTAGGCCGGGACCATTGCAATCGGGTATGGTCGAAGATTTTATCAATCGTAAACAAGGTATCGCCGAAGTAGCTTATCAACACCCGGATTTATTGCCCGTGTTAAAACCTACCTACGGTATTATCTTGTATCAAGAACAGGTGATGCAAATAGCGCAAGTATTGGCAAATTATACCTTGGGTGGTGCTGATCTATTACGCCGCGCTATGGGTAAGAAAAAACCCGAAGAAATGGCACAACAACGGCAGATTTTCATTCATGGCGCAAAACTGCGTGATATAGACGAAAAACTTGCGAATGCCATCTTTGACTTAATGGAAAAATTTGCAGGCTACGGCTTTAACAAATCACACTCTGCAGCGTATGCATTATTAGCGTATCAAACGGCGTGGTTAAAAGCGCATTACCCAGCAGAATTTATGGCGGCGGTCTTGACCTCTGAATTGCAGGATACGGATAAATTAGCGGGTTTGATCGACGAATGCAGAAAAATGAATTTAAGCATAGTGCCTCCGTCTATTTATAGCAGTGCTTATAGGTTTACGGTCAATGAGAATCATGCCATAGAATATGGTTTAGGCGCATTAAAGGGCGTAGGCGAGGGTGCTGTAGAAGCGATTCTACTAGCACGTAGGCAACGTGGTCATTTTAGTTCATTTTACGATTTTGTCGCCCATGTAGATTTAAAGAAAGTCAATAAACGTGTTTTTGAAACTTTAATCAATAGCGGCGCCTGCGATGATTTTGTAAGAGATATACCCAGTGTAGGGACAAATCTTGCGCCTGCCATAGAAATGGGCCCTGTGCCTGCCGTAGGGGCAGACCCCCGTGTCTGCCCAAATTCAAAATATCACGGCTACAGATCGATTTTATTAGCCAGTTTACCTACAGCACTGTCCTTATCGGAAAAGAACGCGCTAGAAACTAGCCACAAACAGGGTAGTCTATTTTCTTTATTAGACGACAAACCTGAAACAGCTTATGTAATGGCAACCCCCTGGAATTTGAGACAACGTTTACAAGCGGAAAAAAACAGCTTTGGCTTTTATTTTTCAGAACTGCCTATTAGTGCTTATAGGGCCGAGTTAGAAGCTGTATTTAAAACCCGTATAGTGGGCTTATCCAGCGGTGACTATCAAAAAGTGGCTGGCTGGGTATTGGATATACGTACGCTCATGACTAAAAAGAATGAACGCATGGCGATTATAAAATTAGTAGACGAAACGGGGCAGATGGATATTACTGTTTTTCCTGATTTATACCAAGAATTGCGCCCCATCATTCAGAAAGATTGTTTGCTGGTGATAGAGGGCGATACCAATGTAGATGAATGGAATAATACATTGCGTATGAGTGCTAGAAAGCTATGGGGTTTAGAAGACTTTAGACAAATTCATGTCAAGCACATTGAATTGGCCCTGCACGATGCCGATTGCTCCGCACAGAAATTACAAACCATACAAGCTATTTTAGGACGACACAATCACGGTTCAACCTTAACGCGCATTTGTTTTTCTACTCACACTGCCACAGCCCAATTGGCTTTGGGTGAATCCTTTCAAGTCAACCCCAGCGATGCTTTGTTGGATGAATTAGGGCAGCATGTGGCGGTTAGGTTGGTGTATTGAATCCGTCATTGACTGTTCAAAAAGCCCACAAAAGCAGGCTCTTTTTTTATAGGTGTCATATTCCGCAAGTAACTCATGCAAATAGGGCCCTAAAACATTGACTTAATGCCATAAACATTATATTTTAAATACTTACCGCGATGATTTTGTCCGTCTCGGCAAGGCCGCAGCCGGGGATCCAGCTTCAATTCAAGGTTTCCCCTTTATTTTGTTATGAGACTCATTTATTCCTGATTTTTATATTGCAGCCAGAGTAAAATAAATGCCATGATGGGTATCAATATATCTGTCCAAAATATTGTACCGGCATTACCCGGTTCAAAATTTTGGGCAATTATCATCTGATAAATATGTCCAGCAGCTGCCCCCCATAGAAACATGGCTGGGGCTATAATCGTCGCCGCGCGAAATACAAGACTGCTCTTGAAAGCAATCAATCCATTGACGGCAAATCCTAGACTTGCAAAACCCACTTCAAGCTGAAATGGGCTTTGTGCCCATCCAATAAATTGAGCGGAGAAATCGCCAAAAAAAACATGGAAGATAAAGTTTAAAAAATAACTCAATCCAATATTGAACAACAAAAACCAGGAAAATAGAATTTCAATCACGGCGGCTTTATTTCTTGGTCTAGCTTGTAAAATCCATGAGACTAGAGAAAAAAATAAACCAAAAATAAATAGCGTTAAAGTAAAATTTTGCATACTTAAAGCAACCAAACTCACCACCTTGTGTCTCCTTTAAAAAAATATCTCCTACAAATTCCTAAGCCGCTCAATATCATTTTTTCCAATGACAGTCAAATAGTCAGGAATATCACCATCCTTAAAAACTTCGCCAGATAATAGATAGAGCTGTGTATAGCCTAGCGCATGCAATTTTTTGGCTACGTCTAAACCCTTTAATTCAGAAGTAGCGTAATTATTATCCAGATAGATTTTGGTATCTTTAGAATATTTATCTACATTCTTCAGAAAATGCTCTGGATTATTATATTCCTCTGTAATTTGATCGTCAAAGGAAAACAGTAACAAAGTGTTAATAAATGCTTTATCATCGTCGACGATGACGGCATCGACTTTTGTACTATTTTTACAAGCCTCACTGATTTTGATCACAATTTCAGAAGCCAATTGTTTAGGTAAAATTTTGGTGCCAATTTTTGCCGCTTGTATTTGAATGAGTGGATCGGCGTAATGGCTGGTAACTAAAATAGAACGATTTATGCCACTTTGTGCAATGATGTGCAATCCATTCAAATCTTGCTTTAACAGTTCATAGTCCGAAAGCAGAAAAATTTGTTCTTTTTCATCTGCAGCTAAAGATTGAATGTATTCCAATG
>VFJT01000174.1 GCA_009885935.1 Gammaproteobacteria bacterium | reverse complement strand
GCCATCCTTGACCACCCATAATCTCCCTGACTATAGGCCATTCGTATCCTGGCAAACCGGACATCTGTACTTTGCGCAAAACCGGACATTTCTACTTTGGGTTGACACTATTCCTAGCACATAATTACGGCTTTTTCTTACGCGCTTCTTCTTTTTCCATCTGCTCGCGCGCAACGTTATAATCAAAGCCTTTGCTTTCATCGGTCAGACTCATTTCACCGATCAAGGCTTCGGCATCGAAAGGATCGATTAGACCTTCACGCACCATCTCTACCGCTCTGTCGCGGTAAGTACGCCAACCCATAGAGCGCAAATAACGCTCCCACGATAAAATATCTAATTTTTGAATGTATTCACGGCCTTTTTCATCTACCCACACCACTTCAGCAACGACTTTACGGCCTGATAGGGCTGAACCCCCACATTGCTTACAGCCACCCGGTTTACGGGCATATAAATGTTCTACCGCATCGCCAAAAATGATTTGCCAACGATGCATATCATCAACATGAGCCTTAGCGGTTTTCAAAGGGATTTTACAATGCGGACATAATACGGCAATTAAGCGTTGGAAAATGAGGCATACCAACACATTGCTGTCGCTTAACATCACCGACGAAATACCCATATCCGCCAAACGCAAGATAATACCGGGTGCTGAGTTGGTATGTATGGTTGAAAATACCAAGTGGCCCGTGATGGTAGCGCGCAACATAACATTGGCAGTATCTTCATCCCGCATTTCCCCTAGCACTATGTAATCGGGATCCATACGCAAAGCCGCACGACCAAAGCTGGCAAAGCTTCTGTCATCTGTCTTAACATTCACCGGCACCTGTGTGACACTAGGCACTACTTTTTCGACCGGATCTTCAATAGTATACACTTTACGGGTATTTTTGATGAGATGTAAGCAAGCAGCCAAAGTAGTCGTTTTACCGGAACCCGTTGGTCCCGATAATAGCACTGCACCGTGGGGCATTTGTATGGCGCGTTTGATAATGTAAATTTGTTCTATGGTATAGCCTAATTCTTCTAGAGAAATGATGCTACTCTCTTTTTCTGTACCTAAGATCCGCATCACCATGTCGAAACCACCATGCGCAGGCATACTGGCCAAACGCAAGCGTATATCTCCAGATTTTATCTTCAACGGCATAGCAGCATCTTGTGGCACTAAAGGATTAAAATGCGCCGTGGCGTGGTCGGTTTCTTTATTAAAAGCAACCGCCGCTACTTCGCGCCCTAATCGTGGGAACCACTCAGCGTGTAAATACAATTCACCATATTTACGAAAACGAATCTTACACACGTCCGTACGTACTTCCATGTGTATATCGCTGACATCCGCGTCTACGGCTTCCTGCACCAAAGTACGCAACCGCTTTTGTTGGCCGCTGATCTCTTCGGTGATGTCTTGCTGAATTTGTTGGTACTCTTTTACAGAGCCTAAGTTCTCTAATAAAGAATTAATCAGCGAGGGGGCTGCGACCAAAACTTCGCCGGGGCGTATGTTTTTATTGACCATGGCAATACGGCAGTTTTGTACATCGCGCGAACCTGGATCAGCGGTTAAGATAATACCGCTTTTTAACACAATGATATTTTTACGCTGTAAACACCAGGCCGCCATTTCGGGCGCGGGTCTATCGTCACTCGCTAATTGTGCTTTGCTGGTCACGACCTTGACACCCGGTGGCGCTTTAAAACTACTATCTTCTACATCGGCCATATAAGTTTAGCATCCGTATTTATATTACAATTATAGACCTATTTCGCTAGAAAATGGGCGGTATGTTCCCGCCCCTACAAGCAATTTTTGACGTCAGGTCTACACAACCTCCCAGCCCGTCACTTCAGCCACTGCCCGCCCTATATGCGCGGGAGAACGCGTAGTATACACGCCCGCTGCTTCTAAAGCCTCAAATTTTTCCTTGGCCGTACCCTTGCCACCCGCAATAATAGCCCCTGCATGCCCCATACGCTTGCCTGCAGGTGCCGTCACACCGGCAATATAAGATACCACAGGTTTGGTCACATGCGCCTTAATAAAGGCTGCGGCTTCTTCTTCAGCACTACCGCCAATTTCACCCACCATGACAATGGCTTCTGTTTGCGGATCCTTTTGGAATAATGCCAATATATCCACAAAGGATGTGCCCGGAATAGGATCGCCGCCTATACCCACGCAAGTGCTTTGACCAAAGCCCAGCGCCGTTGTTTGATATACGGCTTCGTAGGTCAAGGTTCCAGACCTAGAAACAATACCTACACGCCCCTTCTTATGTATATGCCCTGGCATAATACCAATCTTACATTCACCCGGGGTAATAACGCCAGGGCAATTTGGGCCTATCAATCGTACGTTCGATTTTGTGTCCAAATAGGCGCGTACGGCTAACATATCCAAAGTAGGAATACCTTCAGTAATACAAACAATCAGCTCTATACCGGCATTGATCGCTTCAACGATGGAGTCCTTGCAAAAAGGCGCTGGCACGTAAATGACACTGGCGGTTGCTCCCGTTGCTGTGACCGCTTCTTTTACCGTATCGAATACCGGTTTATCCAAATGCAGCTGCCCCCCTTTACCTGGAGTAACACCGCCTACTAATTTGGTGCCATAGTCTAAGGCTTGTTGTGAATGCAAAGTGCCTTGATTGCCCGTAAAACCCTGACAAATCACCTTCGTATCTTTGTTAATTAATATACTCATTATTTCTCTCCCACCGCTTCAACGATACGTTTTGCCCCATCTTCAAAACTACTGGCTGCAATCACGTTTAAGCCACTTTTTTCTAAAATTTGTGCGGCTAATTCGGCATTATTGCCCTCTAAACGCACCACTACTGGCAGTTGCGTTTTCACTTCGCTGACCGCACTAATAATACCTTCCGCTATCATATCGCAACGCACTATACCGCCAAAAATATTAATAAAAATACCTTTGACCTTTTGATCCGATAAAATAATTTTAAAGGCTTCCGTCACACGCTCTTTAGTGGCGCCACCGCCCACATCTAAAAAGTTAGCCGGATGGCCGCCGTGCAACTTAATTAAATCCATCGTCGCCATAGCCAAACCCGCACCATTGACCATACACCCTATATCGCCATCCAATGCAATATAATTTAATTCCCATTGATGCGCTTTATTTTCACGCTCATCTTCTTGAGTGGTATCGCGCTGCGCACGCAATTCAGGGTGACGGTATAAGGCGTTGTCATCTAAATTAATTTTGCCATCTAAACACACCAATTCCCCATTTTCTTTGATCACCAAGGGATTGACTTCCAATAAACTTAAATCATTCTCTATGAACAATCGACCTAAGGCTAGCAGAATATGCGTGAACTCTTTTATTTGTGCTGCATTTAAGCCTAGTTTAAAACCCAAGTCACGCGCTTGAAAAGGTAATAAACCCACTAGTGGATCGACCACCGTCGTTAGAATTTTTTCAGGATGCTTATTTGCCACTTCTTCAATTTCCACACCCCCTTCCGTAGAAGCCATAAAAACAATCCTACGCAAAGCTCTGTCGACTACTGCACCCAAATACAATTCTTTAGCAATGGCGGAAGGTTCTTCAATTAAAATTTGATGTACAGGTTGTCCATTCGCATCGGTTTGATAGGTCACTAAACGCGTGCCCAATAAAGCTTGTACTGCTGCTTTAACATCTTCTTTATTGGCAACGATTTTAACGCCACCGGCTTTACCGCGACCACCGGCATGCACCTGCGCTTTCACCACCCAACGTTCACCACCCAGATGGGCTAATGCCGCCGCTACTTCATCGACGCTAGAGACCACCTCGCCGCGCGGTGCGGCAATGCCGTACTCACGAAACAGCGCTTTGGCTTGATATTCATGTAAATTCATTGTTGTTTCCTATCGTTTTATGAAAATTATTTATAATGCGAGCAACATCCGTGCAGGGTCTTCCAAAAACTGTTTCACCGCCACTAAGAAGCTGACGGATTCGCGGCCGTCGATGATACGGTGATCATAAGATAGCGCCACATACATCATCGGGCGTATAACGACGACGCCATTCTCGGCCACCGGCCTTTCTTCGATCTTATGCATGCCTAGAATACCGCTTTGTGGAGGATTAATGATGGGCGTTGCCATCAATGAACCGAACACACCGCCATTGGTAATAGTAAAAGTGCCGCCGGTCATTTCTTCCACCGTTAACTTACCATCGCGCGCGCGCGCAGCACTAGTGCCAATCGTTTTTTCAATGTCGGCTAAGCTCAATGTTTCGGCGTTGCGTATGATAGGCACCACTAGACCGCGTGGTGTAGACACGGCAATACCGATATCATAATAACCATGATATATAACATCTGTGCCGTCTATAGAGGCATTGACATCGGGAAATTTCTTTAAGGCTTCAACGATGGCTTTGGTGAAGAAGGACATAAACCCTAATTTAACACCGTGTGTTTTTTCAAATTGATCTTTATAGCGATTGCGTAAATCCATCACGGCTTGCATGTTGATTTCATTAAAGGTTGTCAACATAGCAGCATTGTGCTGTGCTTCCACTAAGCGCTCTGCAATTTTGGCACGTAAACGGGTCATCGGCACTCTTTCTTCGGTACGTAAGCCTGCAGTCACAGTACCCGCAGCAACGGGTGCTGTTTTTGCTAAATCTTCCTTGACTATGCGCCCCCCTTTACCACTGCCTTGTAAGTCTTGTACTTTGATATTTGCCTCGGCAGCGGCGCGGCGCACTGCGGGACTTAAATGCGGTTCGGATTCAACAACTGCCGCAGCAGTTTTAGTATTATTGATTGGTTTAGCGCTTTCTACACTAATAGCGCCCGCGTTCAATTTACCCAACAGCGCATCGGCCAATACCGTCTTGCCTTCCGCTACCGTGATCTCAGCCAAAATACCCGTCTCAGGTGCGGGCACTTCTAACACCACCTTATCGGTTTCGAGTTCCACTAAGGTTTCATCGCGTTGTACACTATCCCCTGCTTTTTTATGCCATTTAAGAATGGTGGCATCCGCGACTGATTCAGGCAACGCAGGAACTCTAATTTCAATAGACATTATTTTCTTTCCTCTCTTATTTTACTGTAAGTGCATCTTTAACCAATTGTTGCTGCTCTGCCGTATGTCTAGCCAGATAACCCGCAGCAGGGGCGGCCGAAGCAGGACGGCCGACATACTGTAATTCTTGACCCGATACCAATGCCCTACGCATAGCGTGTTGCAATGAATACCAAGCGCCTTGATTGTGTGGTTCTTCCTGACACCAAATGATATCTTTAACCTGCTGATACGGCGCTAAGGCCTCTTTCAGCTGCGCTTCTGGAAACGGATACAATTGTTCAATACGAATGATGATTACATCTTTCTGCGCATCGTCGCGACGTTTTTGTAATAGGTCGTAATAGACTCGACCTGCGCACAATACAACTCGTTTGATCTTCTTTGCAGGCATTTCATCTACTTCACCTATAACCGGTTGGAATGTGCCTTTTACTAAATCGTCCCAAGTCGAAACAGCCAATTTGTGGCGCAATAAACTCTTGGGTGTCATGACAATTAAGGGTTTACGATAAGGTCGCAACATTTGCCGTCTGATCATATGAAAACATTGCGCAGGCGTCGTCGGCACACACACTTGCATATTGTGCTCTGCACACAATTGTAAAAAACGTTCCAAGCGTGCAGACGTGTGTTCAGGACCCATGCCTTCATACCCATGCGGTAAAAATAAGGTTAAGCCCGATAAGCGCGACCATTTTTGTTCAGCAGCACTGATGAATTGATCTATCACCACTTGCGCGCCATTCACAAAATCACCGAACTGCGCTTCCCAAATCACCAGAGTTTTGGGATCGGTGCTGGCATAGCCGTATTCAAAGGCCATCACCGCCGCTTCGGACAATATGGAATCTATAATCGCAAGCCGCGCACCGTGTTCTTGACATTGTGCTAGCGGTAAATATTCCTGCCCCGTTTCATAATCGTGTAACACCGCATGCCTATGCGTGAAGGTACCGCGACCAGAATCTTGACCCGAAATACGTACGCCAAAACCGGCATCTAATAATGAAGCATAGGCCAGATTCTCGGCAAAGCCCCACATAAACGGTTCTTTGCCCTCTAACATTTGCTGCCGCGCTTGCATTTCACGCGCGACTTGCGGTTGTAAAGAAAAGCCTTGGGGTAAACTCAATAATTTTTCAGCCAACACATGTAATTTTTTGCCGTCACTGCTTTTATCATAAGCCGCATCCCATTCTGTGTCTAAATAGGGTTTCCAATCGATTTGTTTGGCCTGAACTGGATTGCCGTCTACCACCTTCACCACAGCTTTACCGGCATCGAGCAAAGCTCTATAAGCATCTATGGATTGCCTGCGTTCAGCGGCCGTGATTACACCTTGCTGCTCTAAAGCATCACCATATAAACTCAAAACACTAGGGCGCTTGCGTATAACATTGTACATCACTGGCTGAGTGATAGCAGGTTCATCGGCTTCATTATGACCCAAACGACGATAAGCCACTAAATCGATCACCACATCGCGATTAAATTGCATTCTAAAATCTAAAGCCAATTGTGTGGCTTTCACCACCGCTTCGGGATCATCGCCATTGACATGAATAATGGGTGCTTCGATCATTTTCGCGGCATCGGTACAATATCGCGACGAACGCGCATCGCGCGGATCGCTGGTGGTAAACCCCACTTGATTGTTGATCACGATGTGCACGGTACCGCCCGTGCTAAAGCCGCGGGTTTGCGACATGGTGAAGGTTTCCATCACCACCCCTTGCCCAATGAAAGCAGCATCGCCATGCACGATTACAGGAATAATCGCATTGCGCTTTATATCGTCTAGATTGTCTTGTCTAGCGCGCACAGAACCTTCCACCACTGGAGAAATAATTTCCAAATGCGATGGATTAAAAGCCAAAGCCAAATGCATCAACCCATGCTTGGTTTCTACAGTGGTAGAATAACCCAAGTGATATTTAACATCGCCAGAGCGGCCATTTTGCAAATGAATGCCTGCAAATTCATCGAATAGTTTTTGCGTAGGTTTCCCTAAAATATTCACCAACACATTCAAACGGCCGCGATGTGCCATGCCGATGATAATCCCTTTAGCCCCTTCATCTCCTGCGCGATCCACTAAGGTGGCCATTAAAGGAATAAAACTATCGCTGCCTTCTAAGGCAAAGCGTTTTTGTCCCACAAATTTATTGCCTAAATACTTTTCTAAGCCTTCAGCCGCCACTAATTTTTCAAATATTGCTTTCTTTTCGGTGCTACTCACTGTTTTTTGCGGATCTTCGTCTTCAAAGCGTGCTTGCAACCAAGAAAGCACCGTTGGATCGCTGATGTGCATATACTCTAATGCGGTATGGCCACAATAAATCGACGCGAGTTTTTTCCCCACTGCTTGCACAGTAGCACTATCCCCTAAATGATTCACGCCAAAATCATGCGGATTAATGGCTGTATTGAGATCGGCAGCGGATAAACCATAGCTCTTGGGATCTAATGAAGGATGCGCCGGATGCAGTGTCAAACCCAAAGGATCTAAATCGGCTGCGGTATGACCATAACGTCTATACGCATCTAACCATTGACCAATTTTATAATACAGCGGTGAGGCTACTGCCCCTGCAGTAACAACCCGTGCGGGACTTTGCGCCAATTGCAAAAAGTTTTGGCGCACACTCTCGGGTGATACTTCAATCTGATCATTGACCTTAGGTAGACTTTCGAAATAATTGCGCCAATCGGCTTCCAAGGCATTCGGATCGCGTAAATAGATTTCATACATTTGTTCTAAATAAGCGACATTACCGCCCGCTAAAAAAGAGCTTTTTTTCATTTTCTCAATATAAGGTTCTGGTGTCATGATCACTAGTTTCCTTCTGCTAATAACTCAGAGCGTATATGGCCTATAGCGCGCGTGGGATTTAAACCCTTAGGACATACGTCTACACAATTCATCACGCCCCTACAACGAAAGACGCTGAAGGGATCGGTCAAGGCTTCTAAACGTTCTACTTTGGCCGTATCGCGGCTATCGGCAATGAAACGATAAGCTTGTAATAATCCAGCAGGACCTACAAATTTCTCAGGATTCCACCAAAAAGAAGGACAAGAAGTCGAACAACAGGCACACAAGATACATTCATATAAACCATCTAGTTTTTTACGCTCAGCAGGGCTTTGCAAACGCTCTTTGGCGGGTAGGGGATCGTTATTGATTAAATAAGGTTTCATTTTTTCGTATTGTTGAAAAAAGACCTTCATGTCTACAACCAAATCGCGTATTACCGGTAAACCCGGTAATGGCCGCAATTCAATCGGTTGTTTTAAAGACGATAATAAAGTAACACAAGCCAAACCGTTGCGACCGTTGATGTTCATGCCATCGGAGCCACAAACGCCTTCTCTACAAGAACGTCTAAAAGCCAGGCTATCATCTAAAGCCTTGATACGTAAAATGGCTTCTAATAACATCATATCCTGCTTATCAGGAATGGTGAGTTCATAATCCTGCATAGTCGGTTTAATATCGACCTCAGGGTTAAACTTATAAATTTTAAACTTAACTGTGCGCATGGGTTCAGACATTGGAGCACCTCTATATTTGTTAGGGCAGACACGGGGGTCTGCCCCTACGATATTCTAAAGGGCAGACACGGGGGTCTGCCCCTACGATATTCTAAAGGGCAGACACGGGGGTCTGCCCCTACGCTTTTATTAATAAATTCTTTCCTTGGGTTCAAAGGGTTTCATATGCAATGGTTTCATGTTCACTGCGCGTTGTGTCATACGATGACCTTCACCGTGATAGACCGTGTGCGTTAACCAGTTAACATCGTCGCGTTTAGGGAAATCTTCTCTGCTGTGCGCGCCACGGCTTTCGGTCCTATACACTGCAGCATGCGCTGTGGCTAAAGCCGTAGCCATTAAATTATCCAACTCTAGCGCTTCTATACGTGTGGTGTTAAACACACGGCTGTGGTCTTTAAAGGCCGCGTGGTTCAAACGTTGTTGCAATTGCAGTAATTTATCCAAACCTTGTTGCATATGCTCGCCGGTACGAAACACTCCGAAATCTTCTTGCATGGTTTTTTGCATTTCAAACCGCACCTGACTGACGGATTCTCCCTCGCGGGTATTATCCCAGCGATGCAGACGAGAGAGCGCTACATCTAATTCGGTTTCAGTGACACTTCTTAAGGGTAGATCGCGTATTTTTTCCTTCACATCTAAACCCGCAGCGCGGCCAAATACGACTAGATCTAATAAAGAATTACCGCCTAAGCGATTAGCGCCATGCACCGAAACGCAAGCACATTCCCCCACGGCATATAAGCCTTCCATCACCTGATCCTTACCTTGCAGATCGACGTTGATGACTTGTCCAAAACGATTCGTAGGAATACCGCCCATCATATAGTGACAAGTCGGTACGACTGGAATAGGTTCGCGGATGGGATCAACGCCCGCAAAGGTAAGGGATAACTCACGTATGCCCGGCAAACGCGAGTTGATAAGCTCTGCGCCCAAATGGTCTAATTTTAATTTAACGCAGCTCACGCCATTGATATCGAAGCCATTGCCAGCGCGTAATTCTAAAGATATCGCTCTGGCGACCACATCGCGCG
>VFJT01000087.1 GCA_009885935.1 Gammaproteobacteria bacterium | reverse complement strand
GGCCATAAATCACATAAAATCATGATGAACGGCTTTCTTTTAAAAATAGATAAGAAGCACGCGGAAAGAGCAGAAAAAAATTGAGGTGTTACACCTATAATGCCACCAACATTTTTTTCAAATAAAGCAAAGAAAAAAGAAGATAACCCAAAAGAGAAGAAATCTAAAGATCTTCTGATTTTATCTTTATTGGGGTGTAGATACGTCTTTACTCTGATGACTTTAACCCCATTTTCCAATGCTTTGCTTATCCATTTATTCTTGTGGCCAGAGAATATTTTTCCTTTTGGAAAATTTGGATGTGAGGTAACCACTGAAATATCAAGACCCTTATTTGCTAAAACCTCCGCCAGCTCAGAGAATATCCGCGCATTGGCATTCATTTCAGGGGGGTAGTTATCTACCAGCATTAATGTTTTCATTAATTGCCTCTATAATAACTTCTGCTCTAGCACCCCAAGTGTTCTCTTCCGCTTCTTTTTTCATGATCTTGAAATACTCGTCGTCTTTTGGAATTGCGAACGCCTTATCAATAAGGCTGATGAATTCATCGTGATCTTTAGCGATTAGAGCCGATTTATATTTTCTGCATTCAACAAGGTCAGATGAAACAATTGGCACACCTATCTTCATATATTCAAAAAGTTTTATCGGGGATGTTGATTCGGTTATGGAGTTTACGACAAATGGGATAATAGAGCAGTCAAAAAATGATGCGTAATAGATTAATTTTTTATATTGCACCAATCCAAAAAAATGAACATTTTTGCATTTGCTAAAATCAATTCCACAAGAACCAAAAGAATCATCATAGTGTTGGCCAATGATAAAAAATTCGACATTAGGGAAGTGCTTAGATAAGCGTTCCAGCAAAGAATAATCAAACCATTTTGCGACAGCACCAAAGTACCCAACTATTTTTTTTGTTTTGTCTAGCGCATTAATTATGCTGGCATGTTCTTTTGAGATTTTCTTTTCAGCATGAGATCTAGGCATAACAATAAAATCTAGTGGATTAACTGCATTTGGAAGATAAATAACATTTTTACTTCGGTATCGTAAGGTGTCTTTCAGTAAAGTTTGCGCCGTGCACAAAATGATAATATTTTCATTTTTCAGGATAAATTCAAATAAACTAGAATGGCTTAAATCAAAGACATCTAGGTGATCCAGGTAATCAAAGATAAAAATATTTCCTTTGGATATTTCATGTTTGATTAGACCCTCATCATATAACCGCTGGCTGTTTGGGTGAAGAATAAAAACTTTCCTGCCTTGAGAAGCTAAATATTTTCTATAAAATATATCATTTATTATATAGAGGTTACTAGATATAGAATCAACACACTGCGTTTTATCGTAAATTGTATTCGTAAAGTAAAAAAATGGGTAGCCTTTTTTTGATATTTCAGCTGCAAGGTGATTCGGTCTTTGAAACATTGGAATGTTCCAGCTCATAAAAGGAGGGTAAACAATAACTAATTTATCGCTATTTTGACTATTTAAAAAGACTTTAAATTTTATAAAATTAAGGAAGTAAACTATTCCGCAAGAATGAAGCAGTCTTTTGACTATGTATTTTATGGTAAACTGCAATCCATTTCGTCTTACTTTATATAAAATCTCCTTTATTAGCCGCACTGGTATTCGCCGCACTGGCTTAGTTAATTTCCAAGAAAAGTTTGAACGTACATAATTGCGAAAAATTGCAGCTTGCTCTAGCTGCTGCTTTGTAGCTTGATACTCAGCTTGCTCTTCAGCTAGAGTTTGCTCTAGCCGCTGCTTTGTAGCTTGATGCTCGGCTTGCTCTTCAGCTAGAGTTTGCTCTAACTGCTGCTTTGTAGCTTGATGCTCGGCTTCTTCTTGAGCTAGAGTTTGCCCTAGCTGCTGCTTTGTAGCTTGATGCTCGCATTCTAAAATGCTATAAGCAATATTAGAATTTGGCAATCTATTTACAATAAACCTGTTCAATACTAAGAATGCATCTACGCTACTAATCCATGGCTGCTGCGTGGAGCTATTGCTTGAATAATAGAGAAGATTGCATAATTCTTTGGAAAAATCAGAATAATTATCAGAATGACTGTTAACGATGCTAATAATTTTCCTGAAATATTCAGCTGCGCTTTTCTCTGCTTTTATATCTTCAGCAACTATATCTCGCAGCAAGTATTTATCAATATTTTCTTTAACTGTGTTTAGCTGATTTAGTGCTTCTTCTTTACTGATAGACTCTATTTTCCGACCTGAAAAATTGGTTTTTTTTGCTTTTTGAAAAAGATCAATATCTAACATCCCTTTTACACCATCGTCGCCAATAAGCAATGATGGTTTATTAGAAGCTACGCCTTCTAATATCGCCCTGCCTTGTCCAGCAACTATATCAAAACGTGTAATTTCTTCGCTGATTTGGTGGTTGTGTAACGCTGGGTTTAAAAATATGTTGTTGGACTGTTCGCTATCAATCTTTTCTTTTATTTTGTTTTCTTCACTACCACATCCAAAAATGTGCAGCTCATAATCTGTGTTTTTTATTATATTTATCAAATGCAAAATAGAATCTATTTTATCTATATCTAACCTTGAAAAAAGGCATATTTTTTTATTGTCGTAAAAGGGTTTCTTTTCAAACAAACTGTAATCTATTTTTTGTATTTCGACAAAAGTTTTATCAGGAAGTTCGTTGCTTACGGCAAGACAGGAAAGCAGGGATTTAGTTTCCTCTGACACAACTTCTATAGCGTCTGTTAACTGCAGAGAAAGCTCAAGTAATAGCTTATGACCTCGAGCATAAGGTGTTAACGATGCTGGGCCATGGAGAGTAACAACACAAGGAATAAGATTTTTTTTACTTGCAATGACCGAAGGCGGGATAGATAAAAAGGGATGAGAAATTACCAATTCAACTTTATATTTTTTGATGATTTCATCGATAAGACTTATTGCCTTTAAGAGTTCTGCTGTGCTAGCTTCCGGTTTAAAAAAATCCGTGCTTAGAATCTTAGTTATTTTTTTGGGCAAGTTGCTATGTAAACAATTGCTGCCGACCAGCATTATTATCTCTGTCTGATCAGAAACGTCATTAACAAATGTCTCGATACGGGATTCTAGTCCGCCAATACCCCAATTTTCTGTCACAATCAAGATTGAGCGAGGCACCTCACCCAGT
>VFJT01000066.1 GCA_009885935.1 Gammaproteobacteria bacterium | reverse complement strand
TTTATTGGATAAGGGGGTTTGAGAAAATTTTAAAATATTTGTGTCCACTCGCCCCATCATTGTGAGGAGCGCAGCGACGATGCAATGATGGGGCGAGTAGTTACGATTTATATTCCTTCAGGTTAGCTATTATTGTAGGCGAATAATATAGGGTTTTAAATATTTTGTCAATTTTTTTGGGATAATTGTGTTGGTAACATGCTAATTGTCCGGCGTAAGTAACAAGCGATTTGTCCGGTTCTGCTAAATTAGCCTCCTAAAGGAGGATAAAAAAGGGTTCTGTCGCAATTTCAGGTCGAAGGATATAGAATAAGGGATATTTTACGGGAAAGGAGTCAGCAATGGTAAGCTTCAAATGGAAACATTTTAAACAGGCGATAATTCTTATGGCGGTCCGTTGGTATTTAGCGTATGGTCTGAGTTACCGAGATATAGAAGAGATGATGGCGGAGCGAGGCGTACAAGTGGATCATTCTACTGTGAATCGATGGGTAATAGAATATGCGCCACAACTGGAAAATGAGTTCCGGAAAAAACATAAATCTCAAGTAAGCCGTAGTTGGCGAGCAGATGAAACTTACGTGAAGATAAAAGGCGAATGGAATTATTTATACCGTGCTGTAGATAAAGAAGGAAACACAGTAGATTTTTATCTTTCAAAAAACCGCGATAAATCAGCAGCAGAAGCGTTTTTCAGGAAAGCCATTGGTGATAATATGTTGCCTGAAAAAGTGGTCATCGATAAAAGTGGGGCAAATAAAGCGGCGTTAGCGGGAATAGAGCTTCACCATATGTTAAGAAAAGGCCAATACGCGAATTCTGAAAATATGGCTGTTTATGAGCAATTTTACACTTTAGCAGCCTAGTTGTGCCGAGAGGAATTTCATCTTATGATTATCTGAGCCCCGTTATTTATTTGCGACAAAACCCGTGAATGTAATGAAGTAAGCGAGTGGGGTAGCTATTTCGTGAGTTGCCATAAATTCAGTTCTCAGTAGTTAGTTAAATATATTACACATAATTATAACATGCATTTTATAATTGTATATATTTGATTTTATTCCCCGCTCCCTGACGGTCGCGGCCCGGACTTCACAGTTTGGATACCACGGTTTAAATGAATTATCCGAGCCGCGACCGTCAGGGAGCGGGGGTCAAGAATAAATTGCCACACCAAGCGTTTTTCTATATAATCTGCACATAAAATGAATATAGGAAAAACCCATGTCCGAAGCCTTGATCCGCGTTGAAAATGTTTCCTTTGCCCACAATGGTCGGGTTATTTTCGACAATATCAGTCTAAATATTGAACAAGGTAAGATTACGGCTATTATGGGACCCAGCGGCACAGGCAAAACTACTTTGCTGCGGCTGTTAACAGGGCAGTTGAAACCCAGCAGTGGCCGGGTCTATTTTGGTGAACAATGCATCAATACCTTGTCGCGTAAAGAGTTGTACAAAGCCCGCCGTAAAATGGGGATGTTGTTTCAAAATGGCGCATTATTTACCCACTTAACGGTTTTCGAAAATGTGGCTTTTCCTTTGCGCGAGCATACTAAATTATCAGAATCGATGATTCGCGACGTCGTTCTATTAAAATTAGAAGCCGTAGGGCTGCGCGGCGCGCGCGATTTATACCCCAATGAACTATCCGGCGGTATGGCTAGACGCGTGGCTTTGGCGCGAGCCATTGCTTTAGATCCCATGTTAATTCTTTACGATGAACCTTTTACCGGCCAAGATCCGATTTTAATGGGGGTATTGGTCAAATTGATCA
>VFJT01000091.1 GCA_009885935.1 Gammaproteobacteria bacterium | reverse complement strand
GCTTTAGACAGGACTTAAAAAAACACGTAGACGACATTGGCGATAAATATATCTTGCCAGGTGAAACCGCCGATGGTGCCGTGTTGTTTCTACCGGCCGAAGCCGTTTTCAGTGAAATAGTCAGTTATTTTCCCGATGTGGTGGAATACGCGCAAAAAAAACGGGTATGGCTGGTATCCCCCACGACCTTAATGGCGATATTAACCACGGCTCGTGCCGTGATTAAAGATCAAGCCACACGCGAACAAGTGCATATTATTCAACAACATTTGCAGGCCTTGGGGAAAAATTTTGATCGCTTCCAAATCCGCATGAATAATTTAGCCAAACACATAGAACAAGCCAATGAAGATGTGAGGGAAGTTAACATCTCAGCAAGCAAAATTACCAGCCATTTCCGCAAAATCGAAGCGGTGGATGAAGATTTAGTGCAAAATCCGCTATTAGAAAGCGAGAAGGACTTGTCTTTAGAGTAAAAAGTAGGGTTCGGTTTGAGGCATACACCTCAAACCGAACACGATACGATGGCCAAGACTATACTAAGCACCGACAATGGTCGATCTTTTCGCTAAGATGCAAAACCCGGGCAGGGATTTAAAAGTTGCATCTCAGATCAGCCACCGCATCATCGCGCCTAAGTTGGCTAGACGCAGCTTTTCGCGCTTACAATGTCCGGCGCTTTCATGCATTAATAACACCTCACCCCTAACTTGACGGCAAGGTAGACAAACTGTGCTAAGAAGATGCGCAGCTACACACACCCTCGGCCTTGCGAAAGTAAGAACCTTAATAGCCGTATTTATCCACCTCAACCGTTTTACGGCAAGGCTTACGCAATAAGCGCGGACAAAACAGCCACTATGTTTTTCGCAAAAGCACGGCCAAATATTGCACCATTTGGCGCAATAATAGCAGCATTATTGTTGAAAATTCCGCATATTTGATTACTATGCGTACAGAGTGTTTCGGAATATAGCAAGGAATCCTATATTCGTCTTGTGCGAAGGCATTTGAGTACGTTAATATGTCCATAGCTTGACAATCCTCCTAGAAGTTGATTGTTGAGTTAGCAGCTTGCCTCGTGTGTAACCACTAGGCTTGCTGCGCTTACTTCCTCAGTAAGCACTCCATCGTATATAGCGAGCTAGCTTTCGTCTTGCAACAATCGCCTATCGCTACAATAACCATTATGAGCTTTTTAAAATCTTTGTCAAGCCCTTTTAGGTTGTTTTTTAAAAATATTTTTATTTCTTGAATGCGATAATGATGCTTGCTATGAGTCGAGTGCACGGAAATTCCCGTAATCGTCATTGCGAGCGTAGCGAAGCAATCCAGGAGTAAAAATCACTGTTTTATAAGTTTCCGTATTATTTATTAGCCTTACTGTACCAGATGTCGTTTTTCATTACCTAACATTTTCCTGGATTGCTTCGCTACGCTCGCAATGACGGCCCACAGAAAAACTGTATTATTGCGATCGTTTAAAGCACGGTGTACAATGCTGCTGCACATCTATTGTAGCTTAAATATAGAATAACTATGGAGGATAAAAATTATGGCCGCTTATGCAGCTACGATCTTTAAAATAGGAAAAAATGAAGTGATGCGCGCTGTTTTTTTAGAGTCTGTTGTACAAAAACTACATGAGCAACAGGGTTTGTACTCATTCATCTTCCATCCCCTAAGTTTTCGCGAACCAGAAAAATCATTTTTTGCACGTCTTCTAGAAGGCAGTGATGACGACCGATTTCTAGGCTGGTTAGCTGGCAATCATATGGATATTTACTTCAATGAGTTTTTAGATCAGAATAGGTTATTACCTAAGGGTATAGCCCTATCGGATTTCAACGATTTTCTACTCTTATTCCATCTACATGATATAATAAGCTATATCCTTGATGGCTCTAACAGCTCTATTGCTGCTTATGCAGTCACAGAGGATTTATTGGCCACAAAACAGTTTAAACAAGATTGGGCAATCCAGTATATCCATTCTTTTTGTGACTGGTTTAAGTTGGATCCAAGCACATTTGTAGATTATCAACGCCTATCTCATTTACTTTCAGAAGAATTAACATCCAAGGTATCCTTATCAGGTAGTTTAGGGGACCCATCTTTTAAACGCAAATCTGATTCCAAAGAACCCGCTATGCTAATAGAAGATCAACTGCAAAAATTTAACGCCTGTCAAACAGTACTGCGAGAGCTGAAAGATATGACGGAGGAAAAAATTCGTTTAGACGGAGAGATCGCTGATTTTTGTAACGAGAATGACATATCTATAAGTATGATTGAGGAACGCGCGAAGAAACTAGCTCAAGAAGAAGATCCTTCTCCTGAATTGGGCCTATTAACCCGCACTGCACAATTATTTAAAAGATCACTCGAACTTGAAGCAAAAATAAAAGATTATGATTATGATACAGCAATCAAGGCAATGAAAATGCTTCAATTCATCCGTAAATATGAATCCATGGTAACTGATCTTATCCAAAAATTTTTGCTCGGCTACCAACAGGCTACAGAAACAATCACTATTTGCGGTCATGGCTTAACTGAACCTTACCTTCTTCCGATGACTCGCGAACAATACCAAGAATTTGTAACAAAAGAAGAGAACTCCTTTTCACAAATAAGAAATGACGTTTATTACCGAGTTGCTGAAAAAGGAATGGCTGCACTAAAATGCGAACCTTCTGCCCCTTTATTAATGAGAATAACATTACGCATGCAATATATAGTAACCATCATTGAGCTAGCCTCTTATGATTGCGGCTTCTTCAGCGGTGAAAAGATTAATTATTCTTTTAATAAGACATCTCAAGAAAAGTATATCCCCCCGCTATTGCATTGTTATTATATAAAACTCAAAGGGCTTATAAAAGAAGCTAGTTCAATGGAAAATTTAGATGATTTTTTAGAAAACTTTAATGCCGAAAGGATGACCTTTCAAATTGAATTGACCGATGAGTCTATTCATTTTAAATGGCATAATCAATTCTTGACTGATTTACATACCATGGCTAATTTCCCCCTAGAAAAAGGCAAAGAAGCCGTATCTGAACCACCACCGAAGAGCGATGAATCTTCTTCAAGTCAAAGCTCATC
>VFJT01000079.1 GCA_009885935.1 Gammaproteobacteria bacterium | reverse complement strand
TGGCTAAAGAGAAATTTGAACGAACAAAACCGCATATAAACGTAGGGACCATAGGGCACGTAGACCATGGAAAGACGACATTGACAGCGGCATTAACAAAGCGATTTGGTGAATTTGTATCGTATGAAAATATCGATAAGGCACCAGAAGAAAGAGCACGCGGAATAACGATATCGACGTCACACGTAGAATATGAATCAGCGAATAGGCATTACGCGCACGTAGACTGCCCAGGGCACGCGGATTATGTGAAGAACATGATCACGGGCGCGGCGCAAATGGACGGGGCTATTTTGGTGGTATCAGCAGCGGATGGTCCAATGCCACAAACGCGGGAACACATTTTGTTGGCACGTCAAGTGGGAGTGCCGTATATAGTTGTATTTTTGAACAAGGCGGACATGGTAGATGACGCAGAGTTATTAGAATTAGTAGAAATGGAAGTGCGGGATTTATTGAGCCTGTACAATTTTCCTGGGGACGATGTACCGATTATCACGGGTTCAGCGTTGAAAGCGTTGAATGATGATACGAGCGAGATAGGGGTGCCAGCGTTAGAGAAGCTGATGGAAGCCCTGGATACGTATTTTCCGCAACCAGAGCGGGCGATAGACAAGCCATTCTTGTTGCCGATAGAAGACGTATTTTCAATATCGGGTCGAGGGACAGTGGTAACAGGCCGAATCGAGCGCGGGATTGTGAAAGTAGGTGAAGAAGTGGAAATCGTGGGCTTAAAAGACACGGTAAAGACTATCTGCACTGGGGTGGAGATGTTCCGCAAGCTATTAGACGAAGGTCGGGCTGGCGACAACGTAGGGGTATTATTACGGGGCACGAAGCGCGAGGACGTGGAGCGAGGCCAAGTATTGGCCAAACCAGGTTCAATCAAGCCACACACGAATTTTGAAGCAGAAGTATATGTATTAACGAAAGAAGAAGGTGGTCGTCATACGCCCTTTTTCAAAGGGTATAAGCCTCAATTTTATTTTCGAACCACAGACGTAACGGGGGAAGTAGAATTGCCAGAAGGGGTAGAAATGGTGATGCCTGGAGACAACATCAAGTTTGTGGTGAAGTTGATAGCGCCGATCGCGATGGATGAAGGCTTACGTTTCGCTGTACGCGAAGGTGGACGCACGGTGGGTGCGGGTGTTGTAACTAAGGTAATCAAATAATATGGCAGCAAAGAAACAACGGATCCGCATACGCTTAAAATCATTCGATTCTCGCTTGATTGAGCAGTCGGCCAGAGAAATAGTGGAAACAGCAAAGCGCACTGGGGCACAATTGCAGGGCCCTATCCCTTTGCCCACTAAAATTGAGCGATTTACTATATTGATTTCGCCGCACGTCAATAAAGACGCACGCGATCAATACGAAATCAAGACGCATAAGCGGCTAATCGACATCATTGACCCGACTGATAAGACGGTAGATGCGTTGATGAAGCTGGATCTGGCTTCTGGCGTAGATGTGCGAATTAAGATTGATAGTATTGAGTAATTGCCAGAGATTGTGTACAATCGCAATCTTTGTGTAGTCGGGGCCCTTTTAGAGGGGGTGACTGCACTTTAAGAATAATATAAGAGATCAACGGGTTGGCCGTTGCGCTCTCAACAAACGAGGTTCTAGAATGAAAAACGGTGTGATTGGCCGAAAATGCGGTATGACGCAGATCTTTACGCCTGAAGGTCTAGCTGTCCCTGTAACAGTAATTCACGTTGCGACGAATCGTGTCGTGCAAATCAAGAAAGAAGAGACCGATGGCTATAATGCCATTCAGCTCACTACAGGTGAAAAGAAGCTATCCAGAGTAAATCGCCCTATAACAGGTCATTATGCTAAGGCCGAGACACCTCCAGGACATAGGCTGAAAGAATTTTTAATCAGCGATCCTAGCCAGTATGCCTTAGGTCAAGAAATCAGCTTAGATATTTTTGCTGAAGGTCAGTTAGTCGACGTCAGCGCTGTCAGCAAGGGTAAAGGTTTTGCCGGTACCGTTAAGCGGCATAACTTTCGTTGTCAACCTATGTCACATGGTAACTCACGTTCGCATCGTGTACCCGGTTCTACAGGACAAAATCAGTCGCCGCGTAAAGTATTCAAAGGTAAAAAAATGGCTGGGCAAATGGGTAATGTTTTGCGTACGGTGCAAAATCAAACTTTGGTGCGTATCGATAAAGACAATAGTTTATTGTTGGTCAAAGGCGTAGTTCCTGGACCCAAAGGCGGTAGCGTTGTAGTGCGGCATGCTACAAAAAGTATTCAAGGGGGTAATTAGCCGTGGAGTTGCAAGTTTATTCAAACACTACACATGATGCGGTAAGTCTGCTCAATGTTTTAGATGCGATTTTCGCTAAAAAATACAATGAACCATTGATTCATCAAGCGGTTCAAAAAAGTTTAGCCGGATGGCGACAAGGTTCATCACAAACCAAATCACGTGCTGATGTGCGGGGTGGCGGTAAGAAACCCTGGCGTCAAAAAGGGACGGGTCGTGCGCGTGCAGGTTCCATTCGGGGTCCTATTTGGCGTGGGGGTGGTCATACTTTTGCAAAATCACCGCGTGATTTTTCACAAAAAATGAATAAGAAAGCGATGAAAGGAGCCTTTTCTTCGATTTTATCCGAATTGCTGCGCCAAAATCGTTTGAAAGTGATAGATAATTTTACGGTGGCTGAAGCTAAGACCAAAGGGCTGATACAGAAATTAGCGGCTCTAGGCTTTACCGAAAACGTATTAATCGTTGTGCCTGAGTTTGATTATAATTTAATGCTGGCGGCGCGTAATATACCCAATGTTGGCGTCATGGAAATGCACGATATCGATCCCGTAAATTTAGTAGGTTTTGGTAACATCATAATAACCGTCGAGTGCGTTAAATTTTTTGAAGAGAGGTTAGCGACATGTTAAATGAACGTCTTTATGAAGTTGTACGTGGCCCTCATGTGTCTGAGAAGGCGACCTTACTCGCTGAAAGCGCCAAAAAACAATTGGTGTTGGAAGTGGCTGTAGATGCTACCAAAGCTGAGATCAAGACAGCGGTAGAAAAAATATTTAATGTTTTGGTCGATCATGTGACCACCTGTCACGTTAAAGCAAAGACGAAACGCACGGGTCGCATTGTGGGTAAACGTAAGGGCTGGAAAAAAGCGTATGTGACTTTAGTCGCAGGGCAAGATGTTCAATTTGCGAGTGCTTAATAGAGTAAAAGGTATAGAAAAATGGCTGTAATCAAGTTAAAACCAACATCGCCCGGTACGCGTCATGTGACCCGTGCAGACAAAAAACATCTGCATAAAGGTGGACCCCATGCGGCTTTAGTGAAACCACAAACCCGTACCTGTGGACGTAATAATTTAGGGCGTATCACGGTGCGTCATCGAGGCGGTGGGCATAAGCAACATTATCGTATGATCGATTTTCGTCGTTTAAAAGACGGTATTCCGGCTAAGGTAGAGCGCTTAGAGTATGATCCAAATCGTACGGCTTATATCGCATTATTGTTATATCGCGATGGTGAACGTCGTTATATCATTGCGCCTCAAGGCTTAAAGATTGGGGATGAAGTGATGTCAGGCCGTGATGTGTCTATACGGGTAGGAAATACATTGCCACTGATCAACATTCCTCTGGGTACTGTAGTGCACTGTGTGGAAATGCAACCGGGCAAAGGCGCGCAGTTGGCGCGTAGTGCTGGGGCTGGCATGCAATTGTTGGCAAAAGAAGGGGCTTACGCCACCATACGATTGCGTTCGGGTGAAATGCGTAAGGTGTTATTAGAATGTAGGGCTACCATCGGCGAAGTAGGCAATGAAGACCATAACTTGATCGCCTTGGGTAAAGCGGGTGCTAAGCGGTGGCGCGGTATCAGACCTACGGTGCGTGGTGTGGCCATGAACCCAGTCGATCACCCTATGGGTGGTGGTGAAGGCAAAACGTCAGGTGGTCGTCATCCTTGTAGTCCATGGGGATGGAAGACTAAGGGCTATAAGACGCGTCGCAATAAACGTACGACTAAGTTTATTGTTAGAACGCGTAAACAAACTAAAGCTAAGTAAGGTTAAGAGGTAACAAAGTGCCAAGATCGCTCAAAAAAGGACCGTATATTTTATACAGTCTGGTTAAGAAAATAACCAAAGCAGTAGCTGCAAATGATAAGCGGCCTATCAAGACTTGGTCTAGGGCTTCGATGATCAGCCCAGACATGGTGGGACTCACTATTGCTGTGCATAATGGCAAAACCTTTGTTCCAGTCTATGTTTCTGAAAATATGGTGGGACATAAATTAGGTGAGTTTTCACCGACGCGATTGTTTAAAATGCATTCTGGCGATCGCAAAAAATAAGTGTGTAGGGGCGGCCCCCTGTGGCCGCCCTTTTTGGGCAGGCACGGGGGCCTGCCCCTACGTAAAAATGAGTAGTTACGAGATAATTAAGAGGTAAAAAATGGAAGTAGCAGCAATACACCGCTATGCCCGTATATCCGCACAAAAAGCGCGATTGGTTGCCGATCAGATTCGCGGTTTGCCGGTGAGCAATGCGATGAATATTTTAACTTTTAGCGTTAAAAAAGCGGGACCGCTGGTAAAGCTAGTGCTGAGATCTGCTATAGCCAATGCCGAACACAATCACGCAGTGGATATTGATGAATTGAAAGTGTCACAGATCTTTGTAGATGAAGGGCCTAGCTTAAAACGCGTATTGCCGCGTGCTAAAGGTCGCGCCGATCGCATTCTTAAGCGTTCGTGTCATATTACGGTCTGTGTTTCCGATGGTAGGGGAGTTTAGTTATGGGTCAGAAAGTTCATCCAGTTGGTATGCGTTTGGGTATTACCAGTGATTGGGATTCCAATTGGTTTGCCGAGAAAGACTATTCAGCAAATTTGTTGGCTGATCTGGAAGTCAGAAAATATTTATTCAACAAGTTAAAAGAAGGCGCGATTAGCCATATTAAGATTGAAAGACCCGCTAAAAATGCACGTATTAAGATTTTAGCCGGTAAACCGGGCGCCATCATTGGTCAAAAGGGTAAAGGCGTTGAAAAATTACGCGATGAGGCCAGCCGCATTATGGGTGTGCCCGTGCATTTAACGATAGAAGAAGTGCGTAAACCCGAGATGGATGCTTTTCTAGTGGCCGATAATATTGCGCGTCAATTAGAACAGCGAGTGATGTTTCGCCGTGCCATGAAAAGAGCGGTGCAATCCGCATTACGTTCAGGTGCACTAGGCGTTAAAATTTGCGTCAGTGGCCGTTTAGGAGGTGCTGAAATTGCGCGTTCTGAGTGGACTAGAGAAGGGCGCGTGCCATTGCATACATTTCGTGCCGAGATTGATTACGCTTTGGCTGAAGCCTTGACAACCTACGGTATTATTGGCGTTAAGGTGTGGATCTTCAAGGGTGAAAAAATAGCGCACGCACCGAAGAAAATTGAAGAGAAAGTGGAGTAAGTTATTATGATGCAGCCTAAAAGAAATATTGGTAAAACGCAAAAAGGCTCGAAGATTTCGGGGGTGGCGACACGCGGCGTCAAGGTAAGCTTTGGATCTTTTGGCTTGAAGGCAACGGTAGGGGGTTATATTAGCGCTAGACAAATAGAAGCCGCACGTCGCGCCATGACGCGCCATATTAAGCGCGGTGGTAAAATTTGGATCCGTATTTTTCCGGATCTACCTAGAACCAAAAAACCCTTAGAAGTTCGTCAAGGTAAAGGTAAGGGTAGTATTGAGATGTGGGTAGCACGTATTTTCCCAGGTATGGTTTTATTTGAAATGGAAGGTATAAGCGAAGAATTGGCCAAGGAAGCGTTTGCACTGGCCGCAGCTAAACTGCCCATGAAAACAACATTTGTGACGGAAGTGGTGATGTAAATGAAAAAGAATGAATTGCGCGCCCTGTCTACAGAAGGGTTACAAGCTGAATTGTTAGAATTGCGTAAAGAGCAATTTAACTTACGAATACAGCAAAAAAGTGGTCAAATGGTAAAACCGCATTTGTTTGATAGAGCACGCAAACAAATCGCACGCATCAAAACCATTTTGACAGAGTTAACTTCGGCTAAAGGTGGCAAGTGATTATGAGCGGTGAAGGCAAAATTAAGCGTACGTTAACGGGCAGAGTCGTTAGCAATAAAATGGACAAAACGATCACTGTGGAAGTGACTCGTCTTGTTAGTCATAAAGTGTACAAAAAATACATCAGTGTGAGGCGAAAGTTTTATGCCCATGATGAGCAAAATAGTTGCCAAATAGGGGATATGGTCAAAATAGCGGAGCATCGCCCTATTTCTAAGAATAAAAATTGGATGTTGGTTGAGGTCATAGAAAAAGCGTCTTAGGGCTCTTTTGTTGTACTCAGTAATATGTTATACTCGCGCCCCTAGTTGTATACGGGGTTTTTGGAGCTAAGATAATGATTCAAATGCAAACCATATTGGATGTTGCCGATAATAGTGGGGCCCGTAAAGTAATGTGCATCAAGGTGCGCAAAGGACGTTATGCCAATATTGGTGATGTCATTAAGGTCAGTGTCAAAGAAGCCATACCTAGGGGTAAGGTGAAAAAGGGCGACGTGTTGAACGCGTTGGTGGTACGTACCGCAAAGGGTGTGCGTAGAGGCGATGGCTCGGTGATTCGCTTTGATAACAACGCCGTGGTGATTTTGAACAATCAAAATCAACCGTTGGCTACACGTATTTTTGGCCCGGTGACACGGGAATTGCGCGGGGCATTCATGAAAATTATTTCATTGGCGCCAGAAGTTTTATAGTTGAGGAGTGCTGCTATGAATAGAATAAAAAAAGGGGATGAAGTGTGCGTGACCGCTGGTCGAGATAAGGGGCAACGTGGCAAGGTCACTAAAATTGAAGTGGTTAAAAAGCGTGCTTATGTAAAAGGGGTCAATATGGTCACTAAGCATAAACGTGCTAATCCACAGAAAGGCATAGAAGGGGGGCGCATTCAACAAGAAGCGTCTATAGATTTGTCCAATTTAATGTTGTGGGATCCGGTGGCAAAAGCACCGTCACGCGTGGGAATTCGTGTGCTTGAGGATGGCAAAAAGGTTAGATACTACAAGAAGAGTAATGAAATAGTTGATATTTCGGAAAAGACGGGATCATAGAAAAATGACAACATATTTACAAGAATATTATCAGTCCAATGTTGTAAAACAATTAAAGGACAAGTTTGCTTATGGCAACGTGATGCAAGTGCCTAAAGTCACTAAAGTTGTCATCAATATGGGTGTGGGCGAAGCCGCAGCCGATAAAAAAATATTGGATTTCGCTTTGGCCGATTTAGCAGCTATTAGCGGACAAAAAGCAGTTAAAACCATTGCACGCAAATCCGTCGCTGGTTTTAAAATCCGTGAAGGATGGCCTATAGGGTGCAAGGTAACCTTGCGTGGGGAACGTATGTATGAATTTTTACATCGCTTGATACACATTGCTATTCCACGGATCCGTGACTTTCGCGGCTTTAGTGTGCGCTCATTTGATGGTCGCGGCAATTATAATCTGGGAATTACCGAACAAATCGTATTTCCAGAAGTTAACTATGATAAGATCGACGCCATCCGCGGCATGGATATTACCATTGTGACCACAGCGGCTACGAATGCAGAAGGTGCGGCGTTATTGGCGGCGTTTTTGTTTCCGTTTAAAGATTTGGAGAGAGTAAATTAATGGCTAAAACATCAAGCGTTGAGCGTGAGAAAAAACGCAGCAAGTTGGCAGAACGCCACAGAGCAAAGATTTTAGATATTAAAGAAAAATTACGCATGTTGTATATTGAAGCGGTAGATCCTAATGCCAATTTTGATACGGTTTATGAACAAGTTGAGCAACTGCAAGAAAAATTACAGCGCATACCGCGTAACGCCCATGTAACCCGTGGCCGTAGACGCTGTAAAATAACGGGCCGCTCGCGCGGTGTGTATCGTAAGTTTGGCATGTGTAAGAGTAAAATTCGTGAATTCGCCATGCTAGGCTGGATTCCGGGGTTACGCAAGGCCAGCTGGTAGAGGAATATATCCGTTTTTTCGGATTGGCGTAGGGGCAGGCCCCCGTGCCTGCCCTTGTAGGGTAGACACAAGAGGTTGCCGCTACATATTTTTGTGAGTTAGTAGAAATCGTTTAAATGTACTCTGCGTAGAGTATCATGATACTACTTCAGTTAAATTGTAATAACAGGAGCAAGTCATATGAGTATGCAAGATCCGCTTGCGGACATGTTGACACGGATACGTAATGCCTTACAGGCTAAACATAGCCAGGTGGCATTGCCGTCATCTAAATTAAAAATCGCTGTGGCGAAAGTTTTGATCGAAGAAGGCTATTTGTTAGCGTATCGAGTTGAAGGGGATGAAAAACCCACTTTAATCCTTGATCTAAAATATTATCAAAGTAAACCCGTCATTGAGAACGTTAAGCGCATCAGTAGGCCGGGGTTGCGTATCTATAGGGGTTCTGAGGATATGCCGCAATCTTTAGGTGGCCTAGGTGTCGTCGTCGTTTCCACCTCTAAAGGGGTGATGAGCGATAAAAAAGCGCGTGAGTTACGCGTAGGCGGCGAAGTTTTGTGCTTGGTCTGGTAGGAGGAATTAACAATGATGCTATCTAGAATGGCCAGACGGCCACTTGAAATACAAAAAGGGGTCGATGTTGCTATTGCCCAGGGCATTGTTAATGTCAAAGGAGAAAAAGGCCAATTGCACCATACATTGCCTAAAGGCATAGATGTGTCATTAGAAGAAGGGCACATACAGGTGAAAGCATTGGGTAATGCACCCAATTTACGTGTGCTCGCTGGTACGACCCGAGCTTTGTTGAATAACCTGATCATCGGTGTTAGCAAAGGATATGAAAGAAAATTATTATTGGTGGGTGTGGGTTATAGGGCGCAACTGCAAGGGGATACATTGAATTTGTCTTTGGGCTTTTCGCATCCAGTAACGTATAAATTGCCACAAGGTATTAGCTTTGAAGTGCCTTCACAAACTGAAATTGTGATCAAAGGCATAGACAAGCAATTGGTAGGACAGGTGGCGGCTAATATACGTGCTTTCCGTCCGCCTGAACCCTATAAAGGTAAAGGTGTTCGTTATGCAGATGAGGTTATTGTCCTCAAAGAAACGAAGAAAAAATAGGAAGTAGAGTTATGGCTTTTGCAGAAAATAGAAAAAGGCGCGCTCGCCGTAGTAAGAATCACATCAGAGCGTTGCAGGGTAAAGATAGCGCCCTTATTCGCTTAGTGGTTTTTCGCAGCAATCAACACATCTATGGGCAGGCTTTGCAGTATGATCCTGCAACACGTCAAACCGTGGTGATGGCGAGTGCTTCGACTCTAGAAAAAGCGATACAAACCGAAGTAAAGACTAAAACGTCCAATATCGGTGCGGCGCAAAAGGTAGGGCAAGCTTTAGCACAGCGTTTGTTAGAAAAAAATATCAAACAAGTTGCTTTTGATCGTTCTGGGTATAAATACCACGGCCGTGTTAAGGCGTTAGCCGATGCTGCACGTGAAGCTGGCTTAGATTTTTAGGGGTAGTGTCATGAGTGCTGTAGTAGACGTTAAATCAGATGGTTATATTGAAGAATTGGTGCATGTGCGCCGTGTTGCTAAGGTGGTCAAAGGTGGACGTATCTTTGGTTTTTCCGCTTTAGTGGTTGTGGGGGATGGTCATAGACGCGTTGGTGTGGGTTTAGGCAAATCACGTGAAGTGCCTGCCGCCATACAAAAAGCAACGGAAGCTGCCAAACGCAATATGATCACGATAGAATTGAATAACGATACCTTGTTCCATGAAGTTAAAGCTAAACATGGTTCAAGCACCGTATTTATGAAACCGGCCGCTGAAGGTACCGGTATCATTGCGGGTAGTGCGATGCGCTCCGTATTCAACGTCATTGGCGTTAAAAATGTTTTGGCAAAAGTAGTTGCGGGATCCAGTAATCCTATCAACGTCGTTAGGGCAACCTTGAAAGCACTGACCTCTATCCATTCTCCAGATTGGATAGCGGCAAAGCGCGGTAAAGCAGTGCAAGAAATATGGAGTCAGACCGATCATGAGCAAGTCTAAAACTATTAAAGTCACTTTAAAGAAAAGTACTATAGGCCGTTTGGCAGATCATAAAGCCTGTGTAATCGGCTTGGGTTTGCGTCGTATACGTCATACCGTTGAAGTTGAAGATACGCCATCCAATCGTGGCATGATAAACAAAGTCGCTTATTTGTTGGAAGTCCAGGAGTAACAGAGTATGCATTTAAATACATTAAAACCCGCAGAGGGTTCACACAAAGTCAAGATCCGCGTGGGTCGTGGCTGGGGTTCTGGCGTAGGCAAAAACTGCGGTAAAGGGAATAAAGGGCAAAAGTCACGTGGTAGCGGTAAGGTTGCCATTGGTTTTGAAGGCGGTCAAATGCCGTTGCACAGACGTTTACCTAAGAGTGGTTTTAACTCGTGGAAAAAACGTGCTACCCGCGAAATACGTTTGTCACAATTAGATAAGTTAAGTGCAACCGAAATGGGCTTGCAAGATTTAAAAGATTTGGGCGTGATTGGCCACAATGTAAAATTTGTTAAGATCATCGCTACGGGCGCTATCAACAGAGCGGTAACCTTAAAAGGAATTGCGGCTTCTGCGGGCGCTAAGGCATTGATTGAAGCTGCCGGTGGGCAAGTATTAGTTTGAACATATTTTTGTAGGGGCAGACCCCCGTGTCTGCCCTATAGAAAAATAGTCAAGGATAAAAATTTATGAGTGCTGCATCTGCGTCCTCTACCTCAGGATTGAGTGAACTAAAGCAACGGTTGTTGTTTTTGCTGGTAGCGATTATTGTTTATCGTATAGGCACACACATTCCTGTCCCTGGACTGGATCCAGAGCGTTTGGCCGACTTTTTTAAGGGGCAAGAAGGGGGGTTGTTAGGTGTTTTTAACGTATTTTCGGGCGGTGCATTAAGACGATTTAGTCTGTTTGCATTGGGGGTTATGCCCTATATTTCGGCCTCCATTATTGTGCAGCTGATGACTTCCGTTGTGCCACAGTTGGAACAGCTCAAAAAAGAAGGGGAATCTGGGCGGCGTAAAATAAACCAATACACGCGTTATGGCACCCTGATTTTAGCCCTGTTCCAAGCGTTGGGGATGACTAAATATATAGTCAGCAATCACATTGCATTATCGCCCGATTTTGGATTTTATTTGATTTCTACCATCACCCTCACCACGGGAACGATGTTTTTGATGTGGTTGGGTGAGCAAATCAATGAGCGTGGTGTGGGCAATGGGATTTCCTTGCTGATATTTGCCGGTATAGTATCGGGTTTACCTGCAGCCGTTGTGCGGGTGCTAGAGCAATCTAGGCAAGGGCAAATGGATGTACTGGTATTATTGTTCATAGCAGTATTGATTTTGGCGGTTTTTGCTTTTGTCGTATTCATGGAGCGGGGGCAGCGGCGTATTGCGATTCATTATGCTAAGCGCCAGCAGGGACGAAAGATGTATGCGGCGCAGAGTAGTCATTTGCCATTGAAGGTGAATATGACAGGGGTTATACCCCCTATTTTTGCTATGAGTATTTTGTTGTTACCGGGTTCATTAAGCCAATTTTTAGGGAGTGTGCCTGGCTTGGGTTGGTTGAAGAGTGTGTCATATTGGATGCAGCCGTCTAGCCCCGTTTATATGGCGGCGTATGCGGCTTGTATTATCTTTTTTGCATTCTTTTATGCGGCATTGGTGTTTAATCCGCGGGATACGGCCGATAATCTAAAGCGCTCTGGCGCCTTTATTCCGGGGATACGCCCAGGCGAGCAAACGGCAAAGTATATTGATACGGTTATGACTCGATTGACGTTAGTGGGGGCGATTTACTTAATCTTTGTCGCGTTGTTGCCGCAAATTTTGATTAGTAAGCTTAATGTGCCGTTTTACTTTGGTGGCACCTCGTTATTGATCGTCGTCGTGGTGCTGATGGATTTTATTTCGCAGGTGCAAGCGCATATGATGTCTGTGCAGTATGAGTCTTTATTAAAGAAGGCGAATGCTAAGGGTAAAAATAGGCCGGGCGCAGGGTTGTTACGATAGAGTTTAGAGTTGATTTGGAGTATATTATGAAAGTCAGAGCATCTGTAAAAAAAATGTGCAGAAATTGCAAGGTCATTAAGCGCCGCGGTGTTGTGCGCATTATTTGTGCGGAAGCTAAGCACAAACAAAGGCAGGGATAAGACAGCAGTGGTTGTGGTGACCGCTTGCTTTTTATTGCAAAAGCAGATATCCTTAGCCGCTATTTTTTGGATTAAGCATTAAAGTTGGGAGTAGTCTATGTTTCGAATTTCCGGGGTTAATATTCCACCGAACAAACATATTTGTATCGCCTTGACTGCCATTTATGGCATAGGGCACACCTTGGCCAATAAAATTTGTAAGGCTGCCGAGGTTGACGGGCATCGTAAGGCTAAGGATTTATCAGAAGAAGATGTAGAGCGAATTCGTGAATGTATCGCTAAGGCGCAATATATAATCGAGGGCGATTTGCGTCGTGAAGTGGCTACAAATATTAAGCGTTTGAAAGATATAGGTTGTTATCGTGGTGTGCGCCATCGTCGTGGCTTACCCGTACGCGGACAACGGACTAAAACAAATGCGCGTACGCGTAAAGGCCGCAATCGTAAGAGTACGGCAGCAGCAGCGGCATAGAACCGTACTCATAGCAGTTGATTTTTAGGCGAGATGGGCGAAGGCCTTAAGACTAAATTCAAATGTGTAGAGTACATTAATGGTATGGGTGTGGAAATAGAGAATTATGGCTGAAATAGCAATTAAAAAAACGGCTCGAAAAATTAAACGTAAAGTAGTAGACGGGATGGTTTGTATCCAGGCTACTTTTAACAACACAATTATAACTTTTGCGGATAAGTTAGGGAATGTAATCGCTTGGCAAACCGCTGGCGGTTCAGGTTTCCGCGGATCCAGAAAAAGCACGCCTTTTGCGGCCGGTGTGGCGACCGAAATCGCAGGTAAAAAAGCGATGGAACAGGGTTTGCAAAATGTCATCGTTATGGTGAAAGGACCTGGACCTGGACGCGAATCTGCTGTGCGTGCCTTAGTGACTTTAGGTTTAAATGTGATTGGCATTAAAGATGTTACCAAGTTGCCGCATAACGGCTGTAGACCACGCAAGAAAAGACGCGTGTAAAGATAGTATTGAGGAGTAGATAATTAGATGGCAAAATATAGAGGTCCTACTTGTAGATTAGCGCGTCGTGAAGGCATGGATTTAATGCTAAAAAGCAAGTTAAGGTCATTAGAATCAAAATGTAATATGGAAATGGTTCCCGGTCAAAAAGTGGCACGTCGCAGCCGCTTATCAACCTATGGCACCATGTTGCGCGAAAAGCAAAAATTGCGCCGTATTTATGGTATGTTAGAACGACAGTTTAAGCGTTTTATGGATAAAGCGTCACGCGCAAAAGGTTCTACCGGTACCAATCTCATACAGTTATTAGAATGTCGCTTGGATAATGTAGTTTATCGTATGGGATTCGCCAGTACGCGTGCCGAAGCACGGCAAATGGTGAGTCATCGTACTATTCTCGTTAATGCCAGCATTGTCAATATCCCATCTTATATAGTGCAAGCGGGTGATGTCATTGAAGTGAAGGAAAAGTGCAAAGCACAATTACGTATCAGAGCCGCGTTAGAAAGCCAACAACAATTGGGCTTTCCAGCATGGGTAGAAGTAGATATTGCCGCAGTCAAGGGTAAGTTTTCTGCAGTACCACAACGCGATGAAGTTCAATTAGAAATTAATGAAAATTTAATCGTTGAATTCTATTCACGATAACCGGGGAGTATTTTATGTTGCAAACGAGCTACGAACACAAAGCCTATGATCTGCAAAATCCCTACGAGGTTTTGGCCCCCAGTAATATAGTGGTCAAAGAAATTGGTCGTAGTACCTATGAAATTACATTGGAACCTTTGTAAAGAGGTTTTGGTCACACCTTAGGTCATGTGTTGCGCCGCATCTTATTGTCGTCTATGCCCGGTGCTGCTGTTACTGAAGTTAAGATCGCCAATGTATTGCATGAGTATAGTCCCATGGAAGGTGTGCAAGAAGATGTGATTGAAGTCTTGCAAAATTTAAAAGGATTGGCATGCAAAATGCATACACGCCACGAGGCCATTTTAAAATTAAATAAAAAAGGCCCCGGCATTGTTTATGCAGGCGATATTGAGGTTGATTCGGATGTGGATATCATTAATAAAAAGCATATTATTGCGCATTTGTCTTCTAATGGTTCTATTAGTTTAGAAGCAAAGTTAGTGATGGGCCGAGGTTACCAGGCTGCGGTGAGTCGTTATCAAGATGAAGAAGAAGCTAAGCCTGTAGGCATGTTGCTGGTGGATGCTTCCTTTACTCCCGTTAAACGTGTGACCTATAGGGTCGAGAATGCGCGGGTAGAACAGCGAACCAATCTAGACAAGCTTATTATCGAATTGGAAACTAATGGAGCCATATCTCCAGATGAAGCGATACGCAATGCGGCTACATTGCTGCAACAGCAGTTGATGGCGTTTGTAGACTTAAAAGATATTCATGGTCGTTCCGGCCATCTGTTCCAAAATTTAGACCCCTTATTAATGCGACCGATTGAGGATTTGGAATTGACAGTGCGTTCAACCAATTGTTTGAAGGCAGAGAACATCTTTTTTGTAGGAGACTTGATTCAACGTACGGAAACTGATTTGTTGAAGACGCCTAATTTAGGCAAGAAATCACTGACAGAAATTAAGGCTATTTTGACGGCGAATTCATTATCTTTGGGTATGCGTGTTGAGAATTGGGTTCAACCCAGACGTATTATCAAAGCCGATGAAGACTTTGCTAAAAAAGCAGCTGCGGCGGCCGCTGCTGTTGAGCAAGATGAAAGTGATAAAGAACAGTAACTCGAGTGAACTTGGAAGGATAAAAATATGCGACATCGTAATAGTGGTAGAAAATTAAATCGCACCAGTGCTCATCGTAAGGCACTGTTTCAAAATATGGCGATTTCTTTGTTAGAGCACGAGATCATTTCTACGACGCTTCCCAAGGCTAAAGACTTGCGTGGTATCGTTGAGCCATTGATTTCACTGGCTAAAACCGATTCATTGGCTAATCGCCGTTTGGCTTTTAACCGTTTACGGAATCGTAAAATGGTGACTAAGCTTTTCAACGAAATTGGTCCTAGGTTTAATACTAGACCCGGTGGTTATACTCGAGTCCTGAAAGCTGGTTTTAGACCGGGTGATACCGCTCCTATGGCTATTATCGAGCTGGTAGACCGTTTAGATCAAGCTCCTGTAACCGTATAATCTCGTAGGGCGTCAACCCTCTGTGGCAGCCCATGTTAGGGCAGGCACGGGGGCCTGCCCCTACGATAGTTATACCCATCTTTCCACATCATCTTGTATTTAAACCCTGTACGCGTTATAATAGTGTCCAGTTTATAGGCTATAGCAGGCTGAATAATGCAAGAGTTCATTAAAATAAAAGCGAAATATCCTCTCCAATCCGCGATGAAGCGCGGTTTTGACTTACTTTTCTCTTTGTTGCTATTACCCTTCTTTTTGTTATTTCTACCCATAATCGGCTTTTTGATTAAAATAGACTCCGCCGGGCCTGTCTTTTTCCGCGATGAGCGTATGGGTCGCTGGGGTCAGCCGTTCAAATGCTGGAAATTTCGTACCATGGTGGTGAATGCGGATGCACGCAGTTTGGCCCTAAGCGCACAAGATGAACGAATTACCCGGATAGGACAATGGCTGCGTAAGACCAGTTTAGATGAATTTCCACAGGTTATGCATATCCTCATAGGGCAAATGTCTTTCGTGGGCCCTAGACCGCCGATATTGTGTTTAGCAGAGAAATATACGCCATATCAAGCTCAGCGTTTACAAATGCGTCCTGGTTTAACGGGCTGGGCACAAATTAGTGGCCGTAATATTTTGCCTTATGAAGAGCGTTTAGAATATGATGTTTGGTATGTTCAAAATTGGACCATTTTATTGGATCTGAAAATTCTACTGAAGACGCCTGGTGTCGTATTAAGCCAAAAAGGGGTTTATCAATTAGCCCATAACATTGAAGAAACGGCTGTTTCTGCAACATTACCGCCCAGATTGTCGGTAAGCCAAGAATAGGACAAACTATTTCGCGGTATAATTGAGCATAAATTGCGCAAAATATTGAAATCCGAATCATTTTCCTGTATAATGTTCCCAACTTAAACGCATATGTTAACCATATATTATTTATAGGACCCGCCTCACCGGCTTATTGCTTAGACAGTGAGGTCATATACAGGAGAAAAAAATGACGGTTGTAGCCAATAAACGATCACTAATGTCTTTGTACTCGGAACCCACCGATCTACAATCGCATTGTGTGCGTATTGTTATTGCCGAAAAAGCTTTAGCGGTAGACATCATCGATCTCAAATTTGAAGATCGCGCGGAAGAACTATTGAGTCTAAATCCATACCAATCAGTGCCTACCTTAGTGGATAAAAATTTGGTTTTATATCAATTGAATATCATCTTAGAGTATTTAGATGAGCGTTTTCCACATCCCCCTTTAATGCCGGTTTATCCCGTAGCACGTGCGGAAACGCGCTTACGTTTATCGCGTATTGAAAAAGACTTATTTGGACTGTATCAGCAGATAATGACGGCCAAAGAAGAAGTTTATAGGGACGTGGCACGCCAACAATTACGCGATTCTTTGATTACGATTGCGCCTGCATTCAAGAATAATTCTTATTTTTTAAGCAATGATTTGACCCTAGTCGATTGCTGTTTATCGGCATTATTGTGGCGTTTGTCTTATGCGGGTATCGAATTGCCTAATCACGCACGTGCAGTCACAGAGTACGGACAACGAATGTTTGAACGCGAAACATTTTACAATAGTTTAAGTAGTGCTGAGCATGAAATGTTAGTTTAAAAGGAGAGCTCTATGGCCACCTCAACCAAACCTTACCTGGTACGTGCCTTATATGAATGGATGCTAGATAATAATTTAACCCCCTTTGTTGCTTTAGATACGAATGTTCCTGGGGTAAAGGTCCCAGTGCAATATATTAAAGACGGGCAAATTGTTTTGAATATTTCCCCTACTGCAACACAAGATTTAAGTTTAACCAACCAAAACTTGTCATTTTGCGCTAGTTTTTCGGGGCTTTCACACAACATAGAAGCGCCCATGCATGCTGTAACCATGATTTATGCCAAAGAAACCGGGCAGGGCATGGCCTTCGATATTAGTGTTGAAGAGCAGGATGAAGGGGATAATGGGGGCAGTACTACGGGCACAAATAAACTGAGTGCAGAGGCTAAACCACTGGCTAAGAAGCCTATTTTAAAAGTAGTAAAATAAAGGGTGTAGGGGCAGGCCCCCGTGTTGCCCAAATAAGGGCAACAGCCCCTGGCCAAACGGGTGGATTTTGTGATACCCTTATAATAGTTTTAGTGTTTTAATTAAACAAATCATTCTATGACCGGAGCAGTCCTAACCATGAATAAAACATTGCAAATCAAAGAGATGGCGTTACCACTAGGCAGTTTAGAAGCGTATATTCAACGCGCTTACGATGTAGCGGTGTTAACAGAAGCAGAAGAGGCCGCCCTAACCTTACGCTTTTACGAACAAGGCGATTTAGATGCCGCGCGGCAACTGATTGTGGCGCATCTGCGTTTTGTGCTGCGTATAGCCAAGGGCTATTTAGGCTATGGTTTGCCCTTAAGCGATTTAATCCAAGAAGGCAACATCGGTTTGATGAAAGCGGTTAAGCGTTTTAATCCTCACATGGGGGTGCGTCTAGTTTCTTTCGCCATTCATTGGATCAAAGCTGAAATTCATGAGTTTATAATCCGCAATTGGCGTATTGTTAAAGTGGCAACGACCAAAGCGCAACGCAAATTATTTTTTAATCTGCGTAATGCCAAAAAAGAAATCGGCGTTTCTTTTACTGCCGAGGAAGTGGCTGCCTTGGCCTCAGAATTAAATGTTTCCAATAAAGATGTGCGTGAAATGGAAATCCGTATGTATGCACACGATATGGCCTTTGATGCCCAAGACGATGATGACGATAGTGCCACAGTAGCACCCGCGCATTACTTAGAGGATATGCGTTTTGCCCCTAGTTTACAAATTGAAAACAGGGACGAAGAAGATCACAATCGGCAAAATCTATATGCTGCTTTAGACGGCTTGGATGAGCGTAGCCGTGATATTGTAAGTGCGCGGTGGTTAGTGGATAAAAAAACCACTTTAGAAGATCTCGCTGCTCGTTATCAGATTTCAGCAGAGCGCGTACGTCAAATCGAAAAGGGCGCAATGCTAAAATTGAAAAATCACATGCAGGAATCAGTTTTACCGTAGGGGCGGGCCCCTGTGCCCGCCCTATTAGGGCAGACACGGGGGTCTGCCCCTACGAAAAGGATAAAACCATGAAAAGGATATTTTTCTACAGCACTTTACTGTTTTTAATTACACCCGTATCGTGGGCGGCGTTTTGTAATACCGCACAAGGAACCAATGGCTGGATTAATCAGGGCATGAGTCCAGAAGATATTATAGCGGCTTGTGGACAACCCGATAGCATTGTGGAAATAGAAGACAGCAATAATAAACTGGACTCTACGCAATATTGGAGCTACCAAGCGCAAAGTTTGAAACTAACGCCGCAATCATCCTGGCCGGCGCCTACACCGTATAACAGCACAAAGGTGAATACTACAACCGATACGTTTGTAGTCGAGATTAATAATAACGTTGTCAGCAGTTTAGCTATGAATGGTAATCTGGTTTCATCGGGCAGTTGCCCGGGTGGTGGTTTTGTGCGTGTGGGGGATACTCTAAATAGGGTGATGTCTAGCTGTGGTACAGCCACACAGGTGAGCCATCAATATGGGAAAGATACTTCGGCATTACCGCCGGTGACACAATGGAACTATCAAACACAAGGAGGCCAATCTCTAAACATTAAATTTGAAAAGGGCGTGGTGAGTGAGTTTAATCAGTAAAAATAGCTACAAAGTCTTAGGTATAGAAACCTCTTGCGATGAAACCGGTATTGCTCTGTACGATAGTGAGCGCGGTATTATAGCCGATGCGCTGTACAGCCAAGTGGAATTGCATCAACGCTATGGCGGTGTGGTTCCTGAATTAGCTTCGCGCGATCATATACGCAAAACCCTGCCTCTGATTGAAACCGTCTTAAACAAAGCGGGATTGAGCGCACTAGACTTAAATGGCATTGCTTATACCGCAGGCCCCGGTTTGGTGGGTGCCTTATTAGTGGGTGCTTTATTGGGACGTAGTATTGCCTATGGCTTAAATATCCCCGCTATAGGGGTGCATCATATGGAAGGGCATCTATTAGCCGCTTTATTGGAACAAGAAAAACCCGAATTACCTTTTTTAGCCTTACTGGTTTCAGGTGGTCATACTCTATTAATTGAGGTTGCAGCCTTAGGGGTTTATAGAGTGTTGGGGCAATCTATAGACGATGCCGTCGGCGAAGCCTTCGATAAAACAGCCAAATTATTGGGTTTAGGCTATCCCGGCGGTCCCGCATTAGCGCGTTTAGCCGAAAAAGGCAATGCGAAACGGTTTCGTTTTCCACGTCCCATGACAGACAAAGCACATTTGGATTTTAGCTTCAGCGGTCTTAAAACGCACGCCATGGTCACGTATAAAGCCTTATTGGCGCAAGGCGAGGACACCGAACAAGCGCGTGCCGATATTGCTGCGGCTTTTCAGGAAGCCGCGGTAGATACCTTGTTGCTGAAATGCAAACGTGCGCTAACGCAAACGGGGTTGAAGCAATTGGTCGTTGCCGGCGGCGTCAGTGCCAATAGCTTATTACGACACAATCTACAACAATTTATGCAACAGCAGGGCGGAAAAGTATTTTTCCCCCGTTTAGAATACTGCACCGATAATGGCGCCATGATTGCCTATGCGGGCTATCTGCGTTTACAAGCGGGAGAACGCGCAGAGCTGACCGTGGGCGTAAAACCGCGTTGGCCATTGAATGAATTAGAAGCGATTGAGACACAGCGGTGATTTCATCAATAAGGATGATCTAAGATGGGCGGCTCGCGAGGCGCCCCTACAGAATGAGCCTCGGAACATGTAGGGGCGGCTCGTGAGCCGCCCATCTAGGGCAGGCACAAGGATCTCCCCCTACGAAAAACAAGGCACAAAAACTTGTTTCTATATTAACCTTCAATCAACTCTTGATATTCCTCAGCCAAGAGTTTTACTTCACCGTAAGCCAAAGAAAAGAACAGATCTATTTTTCTAAGATCAGAATTGCGTTTTACCTCATCGTGCAAGACTCTAAAGGTTTCTTCTAAACGAGGCGTGCCGCTGTAATATAAACCACCGCGTATTTTATGCAAGATTTCACGCACTTTTTCGATATCATTATTCTTTTCTGCTGCTTGTAACAGCGGAATATCTTCGTGCAAGGTAGCGAGTAGAATGGTTAAAGCTTCTATAGCGGCTTCTTCATCCGCTGCACCAATGCGGTGCATCCCTAAGGCTAAATCGATGACCATTGCGCCCGCATTTTTAGGTTGTTCTGTACCCGCTACGGGATAAATATTTAAAATCTCTATCGCGGTTTCTATGGTCAAGGGTTTCGTTTCTGCCATGGAGAAACCTGCCTTCATCGCTGCACGTAGTTTCTCTTTATCCTTATGCGCCGTCATTGCCACAAAAGGGGTTTCATGATTCAGCGCCTCTTTGGATGCTTTGATTTTCGCCACAATATCGCAACCGGAGCCATCGGGTAAGCCTAAATCACAGATCACGAGATCATAACGTTTGGTAGCCAGTTTTGCTAAGGCTCCAGCCACTGTTTCTGCACTATCAATGCGATTTGTATACGCAGACAGCAAATTCTTTTCAGCAAAAAGGCACGTTTTATCGTCTTCAACGATTAACACCTCGTGTGTAAACGGCGTTTTAGTCGATGATATTTTTTCATTTTTTGCGTCTA
>VFJT01000009.1 GCA_009885935.1 Gammaproteobacteria bacterium | reverse complement strand
TCAAGAACAAGTTAAAGTGGATGTAGAGCGCCGTGGCGAACACTCTGTCTTAGAATTGAATATCACCCTGCCAGACTCCGCCACCAATAGAGTCCTGCCTAAAGAAGCCGCTGCCGAATAGGCCCATTATAATTATAAAACCTGCGTGCAAAGGATTGCCTAAACCCTAACCCTACACCAAAAACGCCTTTTGACACAATTCTATCATTGCCGTAGGAAAGATCCCTAAGAAAAACACGGCTAAGCCATTGATACTAATGGCTAATTGAGCGTCAAAGGATTCTACTATAATCGGTGTCTTTTCTAGTGGTTCATCAAAATACATCACTTTAACGACACGTAGATAATAATAAGCCCCTATGATGGCAAAGACTAAAGCCAGCGCCGGTAGCCACACGATATCTGCTTGTACCAAGGATTCTAACACCCCTACCTTAGCAAAAAAGCCCACGCTAGGCGGCACCCCAGCCATGGAAAACATGATGAGCAACATCATTAAAGCTAGCCACGGATTACGGGTGTTTAAGCCCTTAAAATCGTCAATTTTTTCCAATTCAAAACCCTTACGGCTTAGCAGTGTGATAATCCCAAAAGCACCCAAGGACATCACTACATACATAATGATGTAAAACATCGCCGAGCCATAACCCCTAGGCGTACCGGCTATTACGCCTAATAGCATATAGCCCATATTGGCGATGGAAGAATACGCCAACATGCGCTTGATATTGTCTTGGGCTATAGCGATGATATTGCCTATTGCCATAGATAATACCGCCACTGCGATCAATAAATAATGCCATTGCGGGAACAAGGCGGGCATGGCCTCTACCAATAAGCGCATCAACAAAGCAAAGCCGGCTAATTTAGGCGCGGTGGCAATGAATAAAGTCATGGCATTGGGCGCACCCTCATACACATCGGGCACCCACATATGAAAAGGCGCAACCCCTAATTTAAACAAAGCACCCGCAGCAATAAATACCAATCCTACCGTCAACATCATCGGTTGTGAATTCACCGACAAGCTCATCATCGACACAATTTCTTGTATGTTGAGACTCGCGCAAGCGCCATAGATTAAGGACATCCCATACAATAAAAAACCAGAGGCAATCGCGCCCATAATAAAATACTTCATCGCTGCTTCTTGGCATACGGGGCGGTTGTGGCGCAAAGCGATCATGGCATACAAAGGTAAAGAAAATACTTCCAAGCCTAAATACAAGGTTAAAAAACTATAAGCCGATACCAATACTTGCATTCCTAAGACGCTGAACAATATCAACAGATAGAATTCACCGTGTGCAATCTCGTTATCGCGTATATAAGGACGGCTGTACATCAACACGAATACGCTAGACAATAAAATAAATATTTTTAAGAGGAGGCTTTCTGGATCCAGTATGAAACTGCCATCGAAGGTGATTTCAGTAGGATGGCTATATAAAGCAATGGCGATCACCGCTGCACCCAATAAAGTGATTTGTGTTAAAAAATAAGTAATGCCCCGATTTTGTTTGTCAAAAAATAAATAGGCCAACATGACCACGCAAATCATGCCTAAGGTAAACATTTCGCCGATTGCGGGCAGAAAATCAGGGGCTGTAAAATTCATTCTGATTCCTCGTATTATAATTTACTGGTGGTAGACAATTCTAATAAATGCCCTATAGACGTATGAAACACGCTCAAGAGCGCATTGGGGTAAACGCCTATAAAAATAACCAAGAAGGCTAAGATAAACAACACTGTATATTCCGGCATTTCTAAATCGTGCATGTTTTCCACCCCTTGTGCCACTACGGGGCCAAAGAAAACGCGTTTATACATCCATAAGGTATAGGTTGCTGAGAATACTAACGTGGTGGCAGCAAACAAGGTGATGACATAACTCGCCTTAAAGCTACCTAGAATAATTAAAAATTCGCCTACAAAACCCGAAGTACCCGGCAAGCCTACATTGGCCAAAGCGAATAACATGAAAAAAGCAGCAAACATCGGCATCTTATGCGCCACACCACCAAAAGCATTGATTTCGCGGCTGTGCAAGCGCTCGTATAATATCCCTACGCCCAAGAACATGGCGCCGGTGCTAAAAGCATGCGACAACATTTGTACCATGCCGCCTTCCAAGGTTAAATAGGCATCGTGCAAATCGCCGGTTTTGGCGACAATTTTATAAACCACAAAACAAGCCAGTGTCGTAAAACCCATATGCGCCACCGATGAATACGCAATCAAGCGTTTCATGTCTGTCTGCCCTACCGCTACCACGGCGATATAGACTATGGCTATCAGCGATAACACTATCATCAAGCCTGATAAATGCTGGCTTGCATCCGGCGTAATGGGCATACTAAAGCGTAAAATCCCATAAATACCCATCTTCAACATTAATGCCGCCAACACCACTGAACCGCCAGCGGGTGCCTCGGTATGCGCGTCGGGTAACCAAGTATGCACTGGCCACATGGGGATCTTCACCGCAAAAGCCAATAAGAAGGCAATGAAAATAGTTACCTGTTCGGTCATGGTCAATTTAAGGGGGTAAAAACTTAAGATATTAAAATCGGTGGTTTTAGTGCGTAAATATAACAAGGCGATTAACATCAGCGCCGAGCCTAAGAAAGTATACAGAAAGAATTTAATAGAAGCATAGGTTCGTCTGGCGCCACCCCACATGCCTATACAAAGATACATAGGGATCAACATCCCTTCCCAAAACACATAAAACAAAATCGCATCTAAGGATTCAAATACCCCTACCATCATACCCTGCATGATCAAAAATGCCGCCATATATTGGGCAACGTTTTTCTTAATAGGTCGCCACGAGGCGATCACCACTAAAAAGGTGGTAATGGTGGATAGAATCACCATGAGAATCGAGATACCGTCTACACCCAATTGGTAATGCACACCGAATTTGGCGATCCAATCGACGTTTTCTACAAATTGCATATTAGCCGTGGTTTTGTCAAACCCCAGGTACAAGGGCACGCACAATAGTAAATTGATAAACGCGGTGAAGAGCGCTATACAGCGCGCACGCGTTGCCTTACGATCATCGCCTGCAAACATACAGACAATGCCGCCTATAATCGGTACCCAAATAATCAAACTGAGTAATGGAACATCAGTGAACATGCCATTTTCCCTATAAATTAAAACATCAACCAACCCAAAAGTGCAATCAAACCTAACACCATCACAAAAGCGTAATGGTAAATATAACCCGTTTGCATGCGCCTAGAAGTAGACGAAAACCACTCGATGACCCTACCGGTGCCATTGACAAAAAAGCCATCGATGATTTCAGAATCGCCTTTGTACATCAGCTTCGCCGTGGCTTGACCGCCGCGCACAAAGACCAAATCGTTAAAATCGTCGAAGCCATATTTATGAATTAAAATGGTATACAGTAATTTAAAGCGTTGTGCACACAATGCAGGTAATCCGGGTCGTTTCATATACGCGTACCAGGCACTAAAGGCACCCAATAAAGCAAACCATAAGGGTAAGCCGCTAAAGGCCGTTAAAATCATACGGAAACTGCCGTGAAATTCATCGCGCATGAGTGCCAACACATTATTTTGCGGCAAGACGGTGATACTATTGCCTAACAAAGGATGGCTGGAAAACAACATAGGCTCTATCATCAAATAACCTTGAAACACCGAAGGAATAGCCAATAACACTAAGGGTAACCACACTACCCACGGCGATTCTTTTAAATGGTGTTTGGTGTCGTTATCCATGCGCTCTTCCCCATGGAAAGCCATGAATAACGCCCTGAAACTATAGAATGCCGTTACAAAAGAGCCTAATACCACACACACATAGGCATAAGAAGCGCCACTGATATGGCTATACTGGACGGCTTCTATAATGGCATCTTTAGAATAGAAACCCGAGAACGGTGGAATAGCGCATAAAGCTAAAGTCCCGATGAGAAAAGTAATGTACGTTATAGGCATGTGCTTACGCAAACCACCCATGTGTCGCAGATCTTGATTGTGGTGCATAGCGATAATGACCGAACCCGCGCCCAAGAATAATAAAGCCTTAAAAGCTGCGTGCGTCATCAAGTGGAAAATACTGGCGGCATACGCCGAAACCCCCGCCGCTGCCATCATATAACCCAATTGCGACAAAGTCGAATACGCGACAACCCGTTTAATATCATTTTGTACAATGGCAATTAAACCCGTGAACAAGGCGCCTGTTGCCCCTATGATCAAAATAAAGCTCTGCATAGACGGTGTGTATTGATACAACGGCGACAAACGCGCCACCATAAACACACCGGCAGTCACCATGGTTGCGGCGTGGATCAAAGCCGAAATAGGCGTAGGACCTTCCATGGATTCAGGCAGCCACACGTGCAAAGGCATTTGCGCCGATTTGGCCATAGCGCCTACAAACAAAAAGAAGCCTATGGCACTGATAGCGGACCAATGCGTGCCGGGTAAGGTAGGCGCCAGTGCCGCCACATTGGGCACAGCGGCAAAAACGGCCGCATAATCTAGACTACCAAAATAATTTAACACCCCGGCTATACCGACTACAAAGCCAAAATCACCCACGCGATTGACTAAAAAGGCTTTTAAACTGCCTTCATTAGCCGATTCGCGGTGAAACCAAAAGCCGATCAATAGATAAGAGGCTAAACCCACGCCTTCCCAACCGAAGAGTAATTGTAAAAAGTTATTGCTGGTGACCAGCGTCAGCATGAAAAAGGTAAACAAAGAAATATAGGAGAAAAAGCGCTGATAACCGCCATCTTCTTGCATATACCCTATGCTATAAATATGCACCAAGAAGGAGACAAAAGTCACCGTGACTAACATGCAAGCGGTTAAATGATCAATTAAAAAACCTACGTTTAAGGTTAAATGTCCGCTTTGGCCCCAAATATACAGCACGCCATTGTATTCCAAATTATTGTGTATGACCAAATAAGCCACATAAACCGATAATAGAAAAGAAAAGCCCATCAAAGCGATGGTGAGCCTATGCGCAAAAGGCCGCGACACGTGCCTGCAAAATAAACCCGCCGCTGCCGCACCCAGCAAGGGCGCAGTGATGATTAATAGGGTTAGAGTCTTTAATAATTCCATAGAAACGTTATCCTTTTAATGCATCTAGATCAGTGACGTTAATGGATTGGCGGGTGCGAAATAGAATGATCAAAATCGCTAAACCCAGCGCCGTTTCAGCCGCTGCTACCGTCAAGATGAAAAAGACAAAAATCTGCCCGGCGCTGTCTTGCAAGAAACTGGAAAAGGCAATGAAATTCATATTGACCGCTAAGAGCATTAATTCTACGCTCATCAACAAAACGATGAGGTTTTTGCGGTTAATGACCATGCCCGCCAAGCTTAGGCCAAATAAAATAGCCCCTACGACTAGGTAATCGGTTAGTGTAATCATTCGCTCACTCCCATATCGGTAATCACTACCAGGCGATCCGCTTTGGTTGCCTGCAATTGTGAGGCGATGCGTTGGCGTTTATTATTGGCTTTTTCTCGGTGCGTTAAACCAATCGACGCGACAATGGCTATCAATAATATGACTGCGGCCAATTCAAAAGCATAGACATATTGCGTATACAACAACATGCCCAAAGCCTTGGTATTGCTGTAATCGGCCGCTTGATGCGTGCTCATGGCGTATCCTAAGTTACCCAAATGCGAGGGCTTAACGGCAAACACCAGCACGCCTACCATCAAGGCAACCACAAGGACTGCAAAAGGTAAATAGCGTACAAATTTTTCTTGCACAGCTTCTTTATCTAAATTCAACATCATCACCACAAACATAAATAAGGTCATGACCGCGCCTACATAGACAAAAATTAATAATAACGCTAAAAATTCAGCTTCCAATAACATCCACAATACGGCACTAGCGCAAAAAGAAACGATCAAGAAAAAAGCGGCGCGCACGGAATGTTTGGACACAATCACCATCGTCGCACTGCCTATCAGCAAAGCCGAAAATACATAAAAAACCAGTTTTTCAATCATCATTTTTAATTAGTCCTATCTATAGGGCGCGTCTTCAGTGCGCGCGTTGGCAATGTCTGCTTCATAACGATCCCCTATGGCCAATAACATGGGCTTAGTCATAATATTTTCTCCGCGATTTTCAAAGTGGTAATGACTCAAATGGGTCTCCACGATCGAATCCACGGGACAGGATTCTTCACAAAAGCCACAGTAAATGCATTTGAATAAATCAATCTCATAAAGCGTGGTGCGTCTAGAACCGTCTTCGCGTGGCGCCGAGTCTATGGTAATAGCCAAGGCCGGACACACCGCTTCGCACAATTTACAGGCTATACAACGTTCCTCGCCATTGGCGTAACGGCGTAAAGCATGCAAACCGCGAAAACGCGTTGAAATGGGTGTTTTTTCTTCTGGGTATTGTATGGTTATTTTTTTGGATAACACATACCGACCCGTGAGCTTTAAACCCACCAGCAATTCCCAGAGCATGAAACTTTTAGCAATATCTTTTAATGAACGCATAATCTGTACTCTTAACTTTAAAACCCCGTCATTGCGAGCGCCAGCGAAGCAATCCAGGGGTTAAAATCCTGGACTTATATGGCTCACATTTCTCTAGTAACCCTGCTGTAAATAATATTCCTTTCATCACCCAACATTTTCCTGGATTGCCACGTCGCTACGCTCCTCGCAATGACAAGGCATCCCCACCCCTACGAAAACCACGGCGCAACTTTTAATTCAATCAACAAACCCTCGATCACAATCCATACTATGGTCACGGGGATCAACACCTTCCAACCTAAATGCATGATTTGATCGTATCTATAGCGCGGAAAAGTGGCGCGCAGCCACACATATAAAAATAAGAAAATGGCCATCTTGGAAAAAAACCATACTATCCCGGGCACAAAAGCAAACAGCGATCCTAAAATAGGAATGCCTTCAAAAGGCGACAACCAGCCCCCTAAGAATAAAATGCTGGCCAGTGCACTGATTAAAATCATATTGGCGTATTCGGCCAAAAAGAAAATAGCAAAACTCATGCCTGAATATTCGACGTGAAATCCGGCGACAATTTCAGCCTCGCCTTCGGCCATATCAAAGGGCGCGCGATTGGTTTCAGCCACGCCGGAGATCCAATAGACTATGAACATGGGTAATAAGGGCAACCAATACCAATGCCAAAAACCCCCTTGCTGATGCAAAACGATGTCTTGTAAATTAGTACTATCGGCCGCCATCAACACGCCCACTAAAGCGAATCCCATAGCGATTTCGTAAGAGACTACTTGTGCCGCTGAACGCATCGCCCCTAATAAAGCATATTTAGAATTGGATGCCCAACCCGCCATTAAAATACCGTAAACCCCTAAAGATGTGAGCGCTAATACATACAGTAAACTGGCATTGACATTGGCCAAAATCCAGTCCGTGTTAAACGGAATAACCGCCCAAGCTGCGGCTGCAGTGGTAAAAGAAACGATAGGTGCCAATATAAATACGGTTGAGTTTGCCTTCGTGGGGATGATGACTTCTTTAAAAAATAATTTGATGCCATCGGCCAGGGGTTGCAACAAGCCCAAAAAACCGACGCGATTAGGGCCTATACGCACATGCGCATACGCCAATATTTTGCGCTCGGCCAAAGTCATATAGGCCACAGCACCTAACAAAGGCAACGCTATCAATAATACCTTGAGTACTATCCAAAGCAATGAAGTGAGTAAATGCATCATAGCTTAATTTAACTCCGTTACAATGACCGCTTCTAACAGCAGCGGCGCAAAGGACCATAGCCCCGCCGTCTCTGGAAATCCCATAGGCCAATACAGTGTATGCGGCGCAATTCTTTGATCCGTTTTAATGCTTATAATGACGACTTTGTTTTCTTGCTGATAGGATACTTTATCGCCATCATTGAAACCATACTGCGTTGCCGTTTGCGGATGCAAGACTATCAGCGCATCGTCGCTTAAGGCACAACGTTGTAAAGGTTCGGCGCGGCGCACCAAGGCATCGCTTCTATACATGGGCCAATAAGGTTGAATGTGCAAGCCATGCTGTAACATCGGCAAAGCATACTGTTGCGTGAGTGGTGCCAGCGTTACTTTTTCTGCCTCGCGTTTAATTTTTTGACTGATCTCTTTCCAGTTGTCATAAGCAAAATCGGGCATTTTTGCCAATTCAGCCAATACTCTAAACACTTTCCAAGCCGGCCGCGCCTCACCCTTAGGATGCACGGCCGCGTTAAATTCTTGCCACAACCCATCTAAGTTAACCATCGTGCCTGCATATTCACTAAACGGAGCTAGCGGCAACAACACATGCGCATATTCAAACATTTTCTCGTTGGTAAAAGCCGTCATGGCGATCACACATTCCGCATCGTGTAACGCTTCTAAGGCTAAAGCGGGATGCGCGCAATCCAGCTCAGGCTCTACGTTTACCAATAAATAAGCGGCCAATTTTGCCTGCCACAAATCGATAATGGATCTTTCCTTTTCAGGCAGTGCGCCTGCCAATACTGCGCCATAATGGTTAGCGCCCGCAGCTAACATCATGAATTTGGCTTTATAGTGCTGTGCTAACCATAATAATGCTTGTTGTATCAGGCTTGCCTGCGGATGATTTACCGCCAGCGCGCCCATGATAATGAGTTTGTTGTCGCCGCTCATGAATACATTTTTAATGGCCAACATTTCTGCTTCAATAGCGGCACGGTATTCTGCGCTGCCACAATAAGCTACATCATTGTTAGCCAATTGCGCCAATAAGGATAGATTCTTTTCCTCACCGCTTACTACCGCACTTTTAATCAATAACGCTAAGGCTAAGAGAAAAGCTTGCGGATCTAGAATGCATTTCGCATTTTGCTCAAAATTAAAGGTAAAGTCTACGGGATTTAAGCTGGCAATGGCTGCGTCCTGTAAGCTTGCCTTGCGCACACGCAATCCTAATAGCGGCACTTCACGTTGTATATCGCAACCCACTAAGAAAATGCTGTCCATCGTTTCCACATCGGCAATTTTAGCCTGTAATGCAGCAGGCAAACGGGCTGCTGGAATAAGTTTGCCATCGACTTGTTGCAATCTATGTTCGATATGCGGGCTGTCTAGGCCATGCAGATATTTTTGTGCACAATACTGTTCTTCAATGCTCAAATTGGGCGATACAATTGCGGCAATACGATTGCCCCCTTCTGTTTCACGGAGTGCTTGTAATCTTTCATTCACGGTAGCCAGCGCTATGGGCCAATCGCATTCTTGCCACTGGCCATGCACTTTGACCATGGGCCGCAATAATCTATCGCCGCTGTTTAAACCGCTATAACTAAAACGGTCGCGATCGCTAGCCCAAGTTTCGTTGATAGTCTCACATTCTTTAGGCACGACCCGCATCACTTCATCGCGCCTAGTGTGTATGTAGATATTGCCTCCCAAGGGATCGTGCGCTGCGATACTACTGTGCTGTACCAATTCCCAGGCGCGCGCCTTAAACCTAAAGGGTTTAGAGGTTAAGGCCCCTACTGGACATAAATCGATGATATTGCCCGAGACTTCGGAGATTAAATGTTCTTCTACATAAGTACCGATTCCGCTGGCTTCACCACGGCCGGTCACCCCTAGTTCAACGAGCCCCGCTACCTCTTCGCCAAAACGCACACAGCGCGTGCATAAAATGCAGCGAGTCATATCGGTAGAAATGAGGGAACCCAGATTTTTATCTTTAACGACGCGTTTGCCCTCACTAAAACGCGATATATCCTTGCCATAACCCATGGCGATATCTTGCAGTTCACATTCGCCACCTTGATCGCAAATGGGGCAATCCAGAGGATGATTGATCAATAGAAATTCCATCACTGCTTTTTGTGCCGCCAGTGCCTCTGCCGTTTGCGTATACACCACCATTCCATCGGTGATAGGCGTTGCACAGGCAGGCAATGGTTTTCTAGACTTTTCTACAGCCACTAAACACATACGACAATTGGCGGCTATAGACAATTTTTTATGATAACAAAACCGTGGGATCTTAACGCCTATTTTATCGGCTACTTCGATAATCATGCTGCCGGATTCGGCCTGTACTTTTTGTCCGTCTATTTCAATTTCAATCATGATGATGTCCAGCTAAGTTACATTTGCCCTGTTCTATATGATATTCAAATTCAGAGCGAAAAAGCTGTATAAAGCTGCGCACCGGCATGGCCGCTGCATCGCCTAGGGCGCAAATAGTGCGCCCCATAATATTTTCCGCCACGTTGTCCAATAAGTCTAAATGTTCTTTACGCCCTTGTCCATGCAAAATACGGTGTAATATTCTAGACATCCAACCTGTACCCTCACGGCAAGGTGTACATTGACCACAGGATTCTTCAAAATAAAAATGAGCTATGCGCGCTAACACTTTCACCATGCAGGTCGTTTCATCCATAATGATCACCGCCCCTGAACCCAACATAGAACCCGCTTGCGCCAGGCTGTCAAAATCCATATCCAAGCTCATCATGACATCGGCCGATAACAAGGGCGCCGAAGAACCACCAGGAATAACGGCTTTTAAACGATGGCCATTGCGCATTCCGCCCGCCATTTCTAAGAGATCTTTAAACGGCAAGCCTAGCGGCACTTCAAAATTACCGGGACGATTCACATGTCCCGATACACAAAAAATTTTCGTGCCACCATTTTTGGGTTTACCTTGTTCCAAAAACCAATTCGCGCCTTTTTCTAAAATAACGGGCACTGAAGCAAAGGTCTCGGTATTGTTGATGGTGGTAGGACAGCCATATAAACCATAGCTGGCTGGAAACGGCGGTTTAAAGCGCGGATTACCGCGTTTGCCTTCTAAAGATTCCAATAAAGCGGTTTCTTCACCGCAAATATAAGCCCCTGCGCCTATATGATGATACAGATCAAAATCGAAACCGGAATTTAAAATGTTTTTGCCCAATAAGCCCGCAGCATAGGCTTCTTTTAAGGCATCGTGAAAACGGTGTATAGGTTCGTCAAATTCACCGCGTATATAATTGTAACCTACGGTCGCACCCATAACATAACCGGCTATGGCCATACCTTCGATCAGTTGATGGGGGTTATAACGCAAAATATCGCGATCTTTACAAGTACCCGGCTCGCCTTCATCCGAATTACAGACTACATATTTTTGTCCTGGGGTATTGCGGGAAATAAAACTCCATTTAAGACCGGTAGGAAAACCCGCGCCGCCGCGGCCGCGTAGAAAAGAAGCCTTGACTTGTTCTAATAAAACAGCCGGATCGCTTTTGTTGTTTAAAATATCGCGCCAAATTTTATAGCCGCCCAAACTTTCATACGTTTTTAAAGTCCAGGGGTCGGGCAAATGATTAGCCCTAAAGCAGACTTGGTCTACAGCTGTCATTATCTTTACTCCAATGTTGCGCTATCATACTGTTTTATTGAATGATCCACAAGACCGCATGCAGCCATAAACTGGACTAAAATTGAACGTTTTTGTATGAGAAAGAAGAAAGATAAATGGAAGCTATGTTTTATAGGATGATCCGCGGGATCTGTATGCAGCTCTAAATTGCGCTAAAAATGAACATTTTTGGCTTTCATATTAAGACTTTGAGCAGATTCTTTGCTTCTGAGCCTAGCGCAAGGGCTTTCTGGCCATTCTCTGATAGCACAGAGGATGGGAAAAACGCTGCCTTAGGGCTTTCCTGAGCAGTGCTGCCTAAACTCACACGAGTCCAGAACATCTTGCTCACCTCATACCCATTCTGTGTAGCTAAATCCTTCGCGGTTTTACCTTGACTATTAAGAAAATTGGCTTTTGCACCCTTCTGCAGTAAGGCCTTAACTACCTCAACGTGCCCTTTCGAGGCAGCTAAATGCAATGGCGTATCGCCTTGATTATTAGTACAATTAACATCTGCCTTTAGCTTCAGTAATGTATTGACCGACTCAATATGCCCCTTGCCTGCAGCCGCATGCAACGGCGTATTACCTTGGTTATCGGCAGTGTGAAATCCCCGCGTATTATTTTTCAACTCACCCATAACAACCTCAATATAATATACAACTATGGCTTTATTCTAACATAATTTGCTCTATTTGCAAAGGCATTTTTTGTAATTTAGCAGTATATGCACATGCTCTAAATACATCAAATGCTTAGATTAAACATTATTTTACATTGCTATACAGGCGGTTTCTCTTATAGGTACGGCCGTATCATATCCATCTAAATCTTTTATCAACTCATTTAACTGACCGTCCCTCAAAGCATTTTTCTCTTCATCACTTAGATCTAACTGGCTGATATTGATTTCTTCAGTGCCGCAAAGATGCAACAATACCTGATTCACAGCATTTTGTTTTTCTCTTTTATCCACTCCAAGATCAACACCAGTCACACTGCTGAAGAAGTTGGGTGTATAATGTATTTTGTCCACTATTTGACGGTCAATTTCTTGGCTATAGTCTATTAGTTTTTTTATTTTCCCGTTATTTCTTCCATGTTTTTCTTCTAAGAAAAAATATAACTCGTCCTTAAATTCTTTATAGTCTTTATTATATTGCGATTCTTCTTCAATCTTTAGCTTAACTTTTCGTTCAGCCAAACCACTTTCTGTAACCATTAGTTTATCCAATAATTGACAGCACCAAGCTGCATGTAATACTTCTATTATTTTCGCATGATTATTTTTTGC
>VFJT01000150.1 GCA_009885935.1 Gammaproteobacteria bacterium | reverse complement strand
TTTTTGTTAAATCCAGGAAAACAGGTCTTTTTTTATCCATTCAGCGCCTCAAACAACCACTCTACAGGGCCAATAGTATAACGATAATTGTGATAGAACTCCAGACTTAGGCTTGCTCCAATATGAAATGAGTCTAAGCAGTCGTTTGTAGGGGCCCTCACAAGGCTCCTACAGAACGAGTCTCGGAAAGTTGTAGGGGCGCCTCGTGAGGCGCCCTTCTATAACGCTAATAGTGCTATAGAAATTCTGAGTAATTTAGAGTGGTATTCACCTATAACCTAACGCTAATTAGTGCCTTCATTTCGCTTTATGATCGATCAATACAGAGCATAGTGTTTTATCTTCAATTTTTAAGTGCATACTAACTAGATAAAATTTCAAAATTAGTGTATAATCATGTGCTACAAAATACAGTGCTATGAGTGTTTGGGTAACCGATAGCTTCAGCAAGTGTTGCAATAAATTCATGACTGGCTGGGGAAATTCAATGATGGTTTATATTTTTGTCTACAATGTAGTTTGCATAAAGTCAGATTTCTTAAGACTTAAATCTGCATGTCCAGACTCAAAATTTATATTGATTGCGAGTAATTACTGCCTACGGCATTTAAGTACAAAAAACCGTTCTAGTTTTGATGCCATACACCAAATATCTAGAGACTTTCACCATATTGATTATGATAATGTTAAGCAAATTGTAAAAGACTACGTAGAAGAATATGGTCCACAAAACATTAGGTTGATGACGAATGAAGACAGCACTCAGATTGTTTGCGCTAAAGCACGCCAATTTTATGAAATACCTGGGGAATCGATAGACAGCATTTACCCTTTCGTTGATAAAGTGATTTCAAAAACTCGACTTGACAAGATTGTAAGAGCGCCTAAATTTCTGTCATTCAATAAGCTGCAATATGCGGAAAAAAAAGAAAATTATCTGCAAGAAATTGTGAATGAACTGGGCTTTCCCATGTTTGCAAAACCCATTGATCTGGTTAGCAGCATTGGCACACACAAAATTAACGATTTCTCAGACTTGAAAAATGTTGCCAACAAAATTTTACTTAGCAAGTATAACTATGAAATCGATGAATTTATTGACGGCGATTTATTTCATTGTGATCTCATACTCCGAAATGGAATAGTAAAATTTTTTATGGCAGGAGAATATGCATTTCATTTAGCAAAATTTTCTAAGGGTTTTCCCATGGGCAGCATTCCTGTCACAGATAAAAAAATGTATGGTAACTTATATGCCTTTGCTAATAAAATTATAGAAAAATTAAAATTTAAAACGGGCGCTTGTCATTTAGAAGCCTTTCTAGAAAAAAAATCACAAGAACTTGTTTTTCTGGAAATTGCTGCCAGAACTCCAGGGGCTTCATTGCCCAGGTCTTATGAAATTCAGTATGGTGTCAATATTGAAGAATGGCACTATTTGGCTCATATGGGTTTATTAGGCGATGTTGAAATTCCAGTTGCTGATAAATTTGCTGGCTGGATAACTTTTCCTACAGTTAAGGGAGAAGTTACTAGTATCGAAAAACCAATAATGAATATTCAGCATCAATTTATTGAGTATGTCCACATTGGACAAGTCTTGCAACAACCTGAAAGCCTTTTAGATGCCGCCTGTAGCGTTATTTTTTGGGACACAAATATCATAAATATACGAAACATTTTTGAAAAATCAAAGATTTTTCGTAACTACTCGCCCCATCATTGCATCGTCGCTGCGCTCCTCACAATGATGGGGCGAGTGGACACAAATATTTTAAAATTTTCTCAAACCCCCTTATCCAATAA
>VFJT01000020.1 GCA_009885935.1 Gammaproteobacteria bacterium | reverse complement strand
AGTATAGACTGCCAAAGCTTATGCGCATCGCACTGTTCTATAGAAATAGATAGCGCATCTAATCTGTTATGATACAACTTACTTTTTATGGTGGTTTCTGTGGCGAGTAAAGCAACTTTTTTAACATTCGCAGGCAACATTTTTAGCGTTTCATCCACGATATGCATTACTGGGATGGAAGCATCGGGGTTAGAGTCATTTATCATTTTCAGAATAAATTCAAAATGAAGATGGGCAGAATTACAGGGGATTGCAAGCATATCTATACCGCCACGCTGCAAACATTCGACCCCTGTCGTTAAAGAAGCTTGCATTGCATTTTGATCAATTTCTCTATCCACGTAGAATGGTGTAGGTAAGGAATAAATTAAGATATGAGGATAATCCATGTCATCTTTTGCGCCATTTTTTTGCGCTTCGTCTAGTATTAACTCTAGAAAAGGGGATGTAGTTCTAGGCCCCATTCCCGCTAATATGCCAATTCTTTTCATACATTTCCTCTGTAGCTTCATTTACATATAGAGTATTCTCAGATATAGTATACCCTTAATACCGGATAGTATAAACCCATACGGCAACGCTCTTCAAAAAATAGCTTTATCATCCATACTAGGGGTTTTTAATGAATATCCTCGCTTCTCTACACAAACCAGGATCTGGATCTAAGTTTTTTTTGCCTTTTTTGTTTATCCTACTGTGGAGTTCTGGATATCCTGCTGGTAAAATAGCCTTAGGCTATACAGGCCCCTACACCCTTATTCTTATTCGTTTTACTAGCGCAGCACTCATCATGTTGTTTGTGTCCTTATTAACCCGAGCCACCTGGCCACAAGGATGGCGTCAATATATTCATTTAATGGTAGTAGGCCTATTAATACAGGGCATTGATTTTGCCTGCCTTTATACTGGCATGAATTTAGGAGTATCGGCAGGAGTAACCGCGCTCATTATTGGCACTATGCCTATCTTAATTGCTCTAGTGGCTAGCCGCTTATTTAATGAAGTGGTAAACTTGCGACAATGGGGCGGCGCTTTTTTAGGATTATTTGGTGTAGGCTTAGTGGTAATGCAAGAAAGCGGTCTAGCGCAAGCAAGCTTACTAGGCTATTTTTTTGTGGTATTAGCGTTAATTGCTCTTACTGCGGGAACCTTATATCAAAAACGCTTCTGTGCCGGATTTGATCTGCGTACGGCGAATTTTATACAATTGGCTACGGCATCTCTTTTTGTGATCCCACTTGCTTGGCATCTCGAAGGTTTCAAGATGCAATGGGGATTTCCTTTGTTCGCAGCCTCTGCCTGGCTATCGCTAATTAACTCAATTGGTGCTTTCACAATATGGTTTGTATTAATAAAGCGTGGTGAAGCCAGCAAGGTTTCAAGTCTATTTCACCTTATCCCCGGCGTAACTGCCATTATGGGTTACTTTATTTTAGGAGAAATGCTGTCACCGCTGATCTTGTTAGGGTTTTTTATTACAGGGATGGCAGTTTATTTGAGTCATTAGGTATGTGCGGTATATCATTTTATAATTTTCTCTCCATAACAGCGGCCGTCATACGCGATGTGCAAGTAAGATCGCCTTTTTCATTAAAAATATCAATTTGCCATACTTGCGTGCTACGACCCAAATGTAAAGGTCGAGTAATTCCCATGACTAAGCCATCAGAGGTGGAACGAATATGATTCGCATTGATTTCTAGGCCCACGGCATAATGCGTTTCATGATTCAGTACGACATTAGCGCCTACACTCGCTAAGGACTCAGCAAGTACTACATTAGCGCCGCCATGCAAAATACCCAAAGGTTGTTTTGTTTTTGCATTAACAGGCATAGTTGCTTTTAAGTAATCCTTGCCAATTTCAATGAAGGTGATACCTAAAAATTCAGTCATCGTTCCAGCGCCTCTTTGATTAAGCGCTTCTAAAGTGAATGGCTGATACCAGATAGATTTCATCGTAACTCCTTAATAATTCTTATCTCAGGGCACAATAGTGATGAAGAACAAAGAAGAGCCTCTCAAGTAAGGTCTACAGAACTACGTTTATTAATAAAATTTTCTTCATTTTAGTTAGGGCTTTCTAACACTTTGCCAGAAAAGCCCTTATCGAACTAGGTAATGACTAGCTAGTCATTACCATGTGTTGTCATTAAGAGCGATTGCAACTATCTATCTCACAACTACGCGTGTGTTTTTCACAATAATTCAACGCGTGATCACGCGCTTTGCTACGATCAGATCCATAATCCCTATAACGATGACCATCCCGACCGCGGGCAACACAGCGCCAACTTTTATTATCCCCCCAGTTAGAATTATTATCAAAAAAGCCATTATTATTATTGCCGACTGAAAGATTAGGGCCCGGTGTTGAAACATTAACGTCTGCAAAAGCAGTTTGCATGCCAACAAAACCCAGGACTAACGCCCCGGCTAGATACACATATTTTCTGTATGTTTTTTTCATTTTTTACTCCTAAAAACAGCATTTAACTTAAGACCTATTTACAATATATGACAAAAAGATATATTGTAAACAGGCCACAAAATCCAGTATATCCTATTATACCTTAAAATCACAGCCTCACAAATTGACAAATTTTATTTTTTTGGAAAACTTATATCTCAGCCATAAATAAGTACGGAAAGGTGGTGTTTGATCCGCTTATATTTCAGTACCCAGTATTTTGTTTACTATTTTTATGGATTGCCGCGCCTCGCTAGCGCTCGGCTCGCAATGACGGCGCAAAAAAAAACCCGAGGGTTTCTCCTCGGGCTTCTTAGTGTTTAAATTCTGGCAACGTCCTACTTTCACATGAGTAAATCACACTATCATCGGCGCTGAACGTTTTCACTTCTGAGTTCGGAATGGGATCAGGTGGGGCCCGTTCGCTGTCATCACCAGAAAATCGGTCGGCTTGGATTGCGCTTTCTCGCAACCTTCGCCTTGTTCGTGGAATTAGCAAATACTTTTCTATCTATTTAGGGCAGGCACGGGGGCCTGCCCCTACGATTATTCTTAAGGCAGGCACGGGGACCTGCCCATACGTCTTTTTTGTCTATCGCAACATAACCTTCCAAAATATCTGCATTTCTACATCATTTCTTTAGTTAAACTACTCAGGTGTTATATAACCAAGCCTCACGGTTAATTAGTACAGGTTAGCTTCACACATTACTGCGCTTCCACACCCTGCCTATCAACGTCGTAGTCTTCAACAAACCTTTAAGACCCTTTCAGGTCGGGATATCTCATCTCGAGGCAGGCTTCCCGCTTAGATGCTTTCAGCGGTTATCCCTTCCGAACTT
>VFJT01000184.1 GCA_009885935.1 Gammaproteobacteria bacterium | reverse complement strand
CCTGATCTGTTGTGGAAAACTGCACAAAAAAATCCGCCAAATTGCTCAATTGTGCACGATAAGACAATGGGGCTGGTGTTCTAGCGCGCTTAACATCCATGCCATCGATTATATATATTTTCTTTTCATCTATTAAGATATTATCTAAGTGTAAATCGTTGTGGCATACGTTTTGCTGATACATTTTTGCTAATTGTTGCAGTAAAAATGACAAACACTCTTTTTTTTGTTGTTCACCCCAAGAATTCCACTGCGAGGCTAAGGTATGGGTATTCTCCAAATAGGATAATACGAGTAGAACAGCACCTTCTAACGCCGTGTGCTGTACTATTTGACTGGTGGCAATATCACAGTGTTGTAATAATTGTAACCCCTTTATTTCACGGCGTGCATGCCGCAGGCCTTGTTTATCGTAAAACACTTTAACAATGCTTTTTTGCCCTTGATATTCTGCCAAAAAAGTAGCTCGCCGTGAGGCTAAATCACGCAGTATTTTCTGTAAAAAAATAGGCTCTTCAGTTGTGCTCCAGGTCCAACACAAAGGTTCTTGCCATTGCTTTTGTCGCAACAAATTCAATAATTGTGTGGTGTTAACATTATTCATATTAAATACAAGCTCATCCTATCTTAATCAACTTAGCCGAGAGATTTCTCCATAAATTCCTTACCGTACGTGATTGCCGTGGCTTACTCAACCTGAGAGACAATCTTTGCCATAAAGTTTTTATTTCCTCTTTGCTCGCATCTACTCCCAGATATGCCTTAATAAAACGCCATTTATCAGTGGTATGGATTCTGTTGATTCTGGTTCTAAACAGACTATCCAGATCGATGAGTTGACAATATTGTTTAGAAAACCAATAGCGTAGTTTTTCCAAATCAATGATGCTGATCTTCACTTCATCATTTTCAAGATTCAAAAAAACATGCTTAAATACCAAACAACAATGCTTATAATGCCTCTGGTGGATTTTGCCTACGACTCTGGCCAATTCATTGATAATGCGGTTACGCAAGGCGCGTTCTGGAAAACCCTTTTCTTCCCATTCTGAAAACCATTCTTTTAATGACCTATACCCAGTGAGTTCTTCCGTCATCAAAATGGCATCATCACCGCGTTGGCCATAATAAATGGGGGTTACGGTAGGGATCTGATGGCGGTTAAAACGGATAATGTTGCGAAATTCCCGCTCAAATGTAGGTCTGTCTTTAAATGGGCTGCCTATAGAATAATACTTATGTTTAGATTGTCGTTTCAGAAAAACAACTCGCACCGATCCTGCGGCATCGCGTAACACTATGCGCACTACACCGCTCCAACCCCCGCGCCGTTGATTGGGTTCTTCTACCCAATGGGTTTCAAAGTTTTTATTCTTTTCACAATTCCAAATGTCATCAAAAGAATTAAGGCCTTGTAGCCTTAAGATATCTTGCCATTCTTTAGCACTATAGGTTTTCATTATGAATTTTTCTCCTTGCAAATTTTAGCTATTACTCGCTTATCTTTTGGCGTGAGTGATTTACGTTGTTTATAGGCCAAATAAAGCCGCAATCTATCGCTACGCGACAAATAGCGGCGCGCATCTTTATCAAAATCGCGCAAATCACGCCACCATCCCAGTCTATATTGAAACCCCAGATATCGCTGCCCTATGGGACAATCGATCAAATAAACCTCCGTAGGATCATCCCACTGTACCACAAAATTACGCCATTTAAAGTCTTTATGAATGAATCGATTGGCATGCAATTGTCTTAAATACACCATTAATTTTAATAATACTTGTAAGCGCTTAGCAGCATCCACCTGCCAGTGGGATTCTACTTTGGCAATATGGCTTAAATCTTTACTCGCACTAATTTCACGTTGCACTAAGAATCCACCTTCATAGTGTTTACGACGACTGGATTCACCATAGACTAATACCTCTGGGACGGGTAAATTATTTTGTTTGAAGTAGTGTAAGTTCTCCCATTCACCGCGCGCACGACTTCTAGCACAATATTTCCGTAAATAACGGCCGCGACGATGATAAATCTTAATATAATAACTCTGCCCCGAAGGCATTTCTAAGTACCACATGCGATTATAGGGGCCTTGTGAGACTATTTTTGCTGTAGAAGTCAGGGCTTCTATCGCTGCAGGGGTCGCAAAACATTGTCGCTCTTCCTTGCTTAAGGCATCTTCTTGAAAAGATAATTTGATCATTACCCCACCCCCTTACGCAATGCTTTTTCTTGTAAGCTATGAGCTTTTAGTTCCACACGTTGCCATAATTTTTTTTGCAGACGATGCGGTTTTCCGCCGTTATAGCAATGAATAAAATACAGCACATCGCGCGTGTTAACGCCATATTCAAACGCGGAGTAATATAAAGCACTTAAATCTTTAATGCGCCATCGCCGTGTAAATTTTTTATGTTGCATGCGATGTAAATCAATCAAATAATATTTGTCTTCTTCATCCAGTGCTTTTAAGAAGTGACATAAATATAAATCCCTATGAAACCAATGCTCATCGTGTATGGTTTTTACATAATTTGCCAGTTGGCGTATAAGATTATTTCTTTCTTTTCTAGAAGGCGGATTATCGCGCCACGGGCGACAATAGGTTTCCAAGCTTTCAGCCTGCGTTAATTCGCGCGTCAATAAAAAAGATTGTCGTTTAAAAGACAAAATGCCTCGTTCAGCAAAAGAAACCGCATCCAGCGTTGGCAATTTTAATGATTTTAACTTGGCAATGGCTTGCCATTCCGTGCGTGCACTGACTATAGGCGCACGCAATGATAACCAATTCTTTAGCCATTCGCCAAGACCAATGCCTTGGTGCAATTTGGCATAAAATCCTTGACCTTCACACTCAAAACGTAACGTTTTACGCCCTTCTTTATATCGCACCACTACACCCTTTAAATCCATAATGCGATCAAACACGGTAGGTTCGCAGCCATAATAGGCCATGGCGGCATTAGCGCCAAAAGGTTTAAGCAATTTGGGTTGATTCAAATATTCTAATAAATAATCTCCTAAGCCGTCGCCTAAACTTTGATCTCTTTGCAAAGGATGTATGTGTATATTCGTCTGTGTTTGTTCACAGGTTTCATGACTTAACCAATGTAAGCGGCGGGCTGGCGTGCGATAATGCGTTTTGATCGCACGCAATACCGTTAAACTGGATGAAACCACCTGACAATGGCTGGTCATCGATAAAATGCTTCTTTCAAACTGTAATCGCTGCTGATGGCGTGGCATGGAACGCCGTATTCCCTGTACTAATTCGGCAATACAGGGTTCTTTAGCATAATAAACATCTAAGCCGGGAATAGCATTAAAGCCAATAACACAATCGTACTGTTCTTTAATGCGTGCTTCATGTACCGAACGCGCCAAATGCGCATATTGTCTAAAAAGAGGTATGCCTTGTTTTTTGACGCTGTGTATAGTCGCAGCTTTAGGTTGATCGCCACGCCACTCTAAAGTATAAACATCTACACTATGGCCTGCGGCTAAACATTTATGAATAGTGGCCAAAAAATCGTGTTGCAAATCTACGCCAGAGACATAGCTAAAAATAACAAAACACAAACGTTGTTTCAAGATAATTTCTCCTGCAATAACGGTTGTAGTGTTTGCATGACACGGTTAGCGGCTAAAGTATTGTAACAAGGGGGTGTTTCATTGCCCTTTACCCAGAGACATTGTTGCCGTAAGCAAGGCGCGCAGTGATAGTGCACACTCAAATGCTGTTGATTGCGTCCGCGCGTGCCTGTTTTATGAGCGTCGGTTGCGCCATATAAAGAAAGTGTAGGCACCGAAAAAGCCGCTGCTAAATGACCTAGGCCCGTATCCACAGCAACCACCGCTTTGGCATTGATAAGCTCCACAGCAACTTCACGCAAATTTAAGGCGGGTAATACTTGCCCATTACATGACTTGGCAATCATTTCAGCACGCTCTTTTTCAATTGCATTTCCCCAGGGCAAACGAATTTGGTAACCCGCTAGATTTAATTTTTGCCCTAAAGCTTGCCATTCTGACAATGGCCATAATTTAGTATCCCAGGTTGTACCATGTAAAAAAACGATGTATTGTGTAGTCTGCGTAGATAAATAGGGATTAAAAAAGTCTTGTACCCCGTAATCGACTACACCACTAGGCGCAGGATAACCCAGCGCCTTAGCAAACAATTGTCGCACACGCTCTATGGCATGTAATTGCGAATCTATAACATGGCGTTGATGATACAACCAGGGTGCAACAGGATCACGCGATGAACCCATGGCTAAACCATGTCTTTTCCCTTTGGCTAAAAAAGCCATGATCGCACTTTTTGATAACCCTTGGGCATCGATGATAATATCGTAGCGATTCTCACGTAATTGCGTGTATAACGATTGCCAATGCCCTTGTTGCCACGCTTGCCACGGTGCTTTGCGCCATTTGCGAAACTCTACTTCTATAATGCGTTTCACCCCTTTATGCCAACGCAAAGGCTCGCTGAAATTTTTTTCCACTAGCCAATCGACTTCTAAATCAGGATAGGCGTGCAAAGCATCGGTTAATGCGGGCAAGGTGTGAATGACATCGCCCAAGGAAGAGGTTTTGACAATCAATAACTTCATGTAGCCACCTCTGCCATTGTCATTAACTTTTGTAATGATTGTAATACCAGCGACGGCGCGATTTGTTTTAGACAATTTAAATGGCCCAAGGGACATTCGCGTTTAAAACAGGGGCTACAGGGTAAAGATAATTGAACTATGGCAACGCGTGAGCTTAAGGGCGGTGTAAATGCAGTTGAAGACGAACCATAAATGGCGACCATCGGTTTATCCAGTGCTGCGGCTATATGCATCAAGCCAGAATCATTGGTAACGACAGCACTTACCGTGGATAATAAATCAACGGCTTCTTTAAGATCCGTGCGACCACATAGATTATGGCAAGCTTTAGGCGCAGCTTTTATAATTTCATCGGCCAGTACTTCATCTTTTTTAGATCCCATCAACCACACTGCATAGCCTAAATCATGCAACTGTTGCGCTAGTTCACCGTAATATTGCGTGGGCCAACGTTTAGCAGGACCATACTCAGCACCTGGACATAAAGCGACTACGGGTTTATCCGTGTTTAAACCCAACCGCTGCTTTAATTGTGCGGCTACAGTGGCATCGCCCAATAAGCTAGGGTGTGGGTAGGGTTTGGGTAATGCTGTATTTTTTTCTAAGCCCAAGGACATGAAGCGTTCGATCATGAGCGGGTATTTTTGTTTATCTAAGATGCGCACATCGTTTAACAAACCAAAACGCGCTTCGCCCTTAAAACCACGACGCTTTGCAATGCGCGCCACCCAAGGAATGAGGGCCGATTTCCAGGAATTGGGCAAAACAATAGCCATATCGTATTGTTCGCGGCGCAACTCACGCCCTATACGCCAACGCGCTTTAAGTCCCAATACGCCGTGGCCTAGGGGTAAAACATGCGCATGACTGACCTCCGGCATCTTCTGTGCCACGGCCGCAGTCCAGGCAGGCGCTAAAATATGCAGCGATGCCATAGGATAACGACCCTTAAGCAACTTAAACAAGGTTTGGGCCATCACCATGTCGCCAACCCAAGCTGGCGCGATTATCAGTATTTTTTTCATGTAAATCAATCAGCTACAAGTTAATATGCCTAGTCAGAACAGCGGTTTAGGCCATTCCAAATCTGTTCAAAATAAGAGCTCTATTGTATCACTTTTGCCTAGGTAATGAAATAGCGGCGATAAGACATGGTTTTAACCCCATAGAAATGGTCATTAATTGCACACTTTAAAAATTATTTTTCCACGCTCGTATTGCTGAGAATACATTAACGGCTTCATCTAAAGGTTTTCCCGCTTCCGCCTCTGCGGCGGCAATCACCGTTGCTACATGGGTGCGCAAAAAGGGATTCATTTTTTTCTCAAGGGCTAAGGTGGTAGGTATGCTGGGCTTGCCTTCAAGACCACGTACAAAAGCCAATTGACGCGCACTATCTTCATTCTGTGGCTCAACAAGCTGTGCAAATTGCAAGTTTTTTAACGTATATTCATGCGCGCAATAAACGAGTGTATCGTCAGGCAAACTAGCTAGGGTCTGCAAAGAATCAACCATTTGCTGCTGTGTGCCTTCAAAAACCCGCCCACAGCCCGCTGAAAACAAAGTATCTCCACAAAAAAGTAAATGTTCTGTTTCGCAGTAATAAGCGATATGTTCTAAAGTGTGTCCGGGAATGGCCAGCACTTCAAAAGACAAATTACATTCGGGTAAAAATATTTTTTGTTTATCTGCCACCAGGTGGGTTGCCAAGATATCGCTGTGCTTTGGGCCATATACAGGAATACTGTATTTTTTCTGCAGTTCGGCAACACCGCCGCAATGATCATAATGATGATGTGTGATCAATATCCCACACAGGTTTAAATCCTGTGCTTTTATATACTCTATCACCGGCTTTGCTTCGCCGGGGTCGACTATCCACAGGCTTTTATTGCTCTTGTTGACGATAGCCCAGATGTAGTTATCTGTGAAGGCCTTAATGGGTTCAATGTTCATATCTTATCCTTAAAAACCAGAAAATAATGTTAAAAATTTTCGTAACTACTCGCCCCATCATTGCATCGTCGCTGCGCTCCTCACAATGATGGGGCGAGTGGACACAAATATTTTAAAATTTTCTCAAACCCCCTTATCCAATAAATT
>VFJT01000078.1 GCA_009885935.1 Gammaproteobacteria bacterium | reverse complement strand
GGCCAATTTAAAGAGGGATCGGTTAAACTTTTATTATAGTGCAACAATTTTTTCCACAAAGCTCCTGTTTCTATAAAAAGGGGCAAGAATTCGTTAATTCTTGCCACCGGATGGGTATCACCCGCGTTTAAATAAGCGCCGTGTATCAATCTAGATCGTATAGCTGAAGGTTTAGCCACCGCTTCAGCCAGTTCTCTTTCTAGTTTATCGCTAGGAATAGCCGCCTCACGTCCCAATGGAAAAATAATGCAACGCAGTTTAACACGCAGATACCACGGTAAATTGCTTAATAAAGCCATCATGCTTTCTTCTGCTTGATAAAATAAATGGTGACAACACCAAGTCAGTAAAGGCAGCTCTTCTTCAGGCAAGCCATCGTCATGAAATTTTTTAATAACAGCGCTGGCGCAAAAGAGAACATTTAAAATATCGGCCATGCGTGCCGACAAAAATTCTTTGCGCTTTAAGCGGTCGCCATAAACCAGCGCCAAACTATCCACCAATAAAGCAAAAGCAGTGCTGTAATGCGATAAGCTACGTAAGGGTTTCTTTAATGCAGAATATTGGTTATGAGTGGATAACATTCTCCCCTTTGAAAGCCCACCCCAAAAACTGCTGCAGGTTACGTGTATAACATGTTTCATATGCGCTAATAGGATATTATCAAATTGCGCTACAGTGCTTTTAGTGCTTTTTTCACTGGCCAATTGCATTTCTTTGAATAAATATGGATGAGAACGAAACAAACCCTGGCCAAAGATCACCAAAGAACGGGTCAAAATGCTCGCCCCTTCTACGGTAATGGCAATGGGGGCGCTAGAATAATAGGTTGTAATGGGATTAGTAGGTCCTATACACAAACCCTTGCCGCCTAAGATATCCATGGTATTGAGTACAGTCGTACGTACCATCTCAGAAACTTGGTATTTGACTATAGCCGAAATAACCGATGGTTTTTCTCCTAGATCGATTAAACTGGTCGCTAATTCTTCTGCGGCATCGGCAATATACGTTAAACCACACATATTTGCTAGTGCTGCTTGTATGCCTTCAAAATCAACTAAAGAATGTTTAAATTGCTGGCGTATGGTGGCATAAGCGCCGCCATAGGCTACACAAGCTTTTGCAGCGCCTATGCTCAACGAGGGAATAGAAATAGCACGGCCTACGGATAAGCATTCAACCAACATTTTCCAACCCTGCCCTATTTGCTCTGGACCACCAATAATGGCATCTAAGGGTAAAAATACATCATGACCTTGTGTGGGACCATTTTGAAAGAGGACATTATTTGGTAAGTGTCTACGGCCGATGATAACCCCTGCCGTTTGTCTAGGGATCAAGGCGCAGGTAATACCTAAAGCTTCTTTATCACCGAGTAAGCGATCGGGGTCATATAATTTAAAAGCAAGGCCTATGATGGTGGCGATGGGTGCCAGTGTGATGTAGCGTTTATTCCAGGTTAAACGCATACCCAATACTTTTTTACCATCGATTATTTCTACACAAACGATTCCCTTATCAATGATACTAGTGGCATCCGAACCGGCTACGGGGCTAGTGAGCGCAAAACACGGTATCTCTATGCCCTGCGCTAAACGAGGCAAATAATAATTCTTTTGTTCTTGCGTGCCATAGTGTAATAGCAATTCAGCGGGTCCTAATGAATTGGGTACACACACACTGACGGCAGCTACCGGCGATACACTAGCCAGTTTGACAATAACACGGCTATGCGCATAAGCTGAAAATTCCTTGCCGCCATATTGCTTAGGAATGATGAGTCCCAAAAAACCATTTTCTTTAATAAATTGCCATACAGCATCGGGCATATCGCCGTCTTTAAATTGTATATTCCAAGCATTTAATTGCCTGCACAATGCTTCAACGGGGCCATCTAGGAAATCTTGTTCTTCTGCATTCAGTATTGCCTTAGGGTAATTGAGTAGAACGGCTGATTTGGGATGGCCAAAAAATAATTCACCATCCCAAGAAACGGTTCCCGCGGCCATGGCAATGCGTTCGGTAGCGGATAGTTTAGGGACTTTGCTACGATATAACGCCAACAATGGTTTTATGATCAGCAAACGGCGCAATGGGGTGGATAAGAGTATGGCACATACGCCCGCATAGATTAGTAATACCACACTCGCGCTCATCAAGCTGGAGTGCAACAGAGCCAGCAGCAGTATTATAAAAATAAAAACAGCAATGGCGTGTACAAATTTATTGGCGTTGTAAAAGCCCAACAGACTATTATTGATTAGCAAGGCTATGCACAATAAAAAAATATCCATAATCAGCTCCCTTAAACGCGTGAAAACGCATGTGCTGGAAAATCATCTACAGCAATGAATTCCGCAATCGCTAGTTCTAAAGCCTGTAAGCGCGTCTTCTCTTCTGCTGTAATATCGCCGCCGGCTTTTATTTTTTGATAGAGTGGCTCGCACAGTAAGGCTTCCTGATGAGTGTGAATTAATTTAGCCTGTACGCTATTGGCATTTGCTCCCACATAGATCTTCTCACCTATCTCGGCTGTCATCGCTGTATTCATCAACAAGGCCTCAGCGATGGCTTTCTTCTGTTTGTCTGTTATGCCGCTTCGTTTTCGTCCCCAGGGAAAACACAGAAAAGACAAACATTTTGCCATGTAACGATTGGGAAGTTGACTTAAGAGATCGGCCGCCGCTTTATCTATGGCGAACAAATTCTCGCAGAAGCTGGCTGCATTGAGTTCTTTTGCTATACTGGGTGTCCAGCTTAGTGCATGTTCTCCTTTGGCGTATTTTAAGGTACTACTGGCGGCATACAGATGAATAAAATTATCTGCCATGCGCGCGGATACGCGTTCGGAAAATTTTAATTGACCGCCATACACTAAAAAACAAATTTCAGTTAAAAAAGCAAAACGATTGCATCGAAGCGTGATTTTTTGTATGGTGCGCCAATAAGGGTGTCGTTGTGGCCAAATAAGCCAACCGCCGCTTAAGCTTTGCCATATTACCCGTGGCCATAAACTGATAAAATGCGCCAAGTGTCCCCAGATGGCTTTATCGAAATCTATTAAACCCTGTTTTACATCGTTCTGATTAAGCGCTTGTAAGCAAGCACTCACATAAGGATGACAGCGTATAGCGCCTTGCCCAAAAATGATCATATTGCGCGTTAAGATATTCGCCCCTTCTACCGTAATAGCCACTGGAGTTAACTCATAGGCATCGGATAAGTAGCTACGCGGACCCATGCAAATGCCTTTACCGCCGTGCACATCCATAGCTGCGTGTAGAGCCTGGCGTGCCGTTTCGGTAGCGTAGTATTTTACAATAGCGGATAGTACGCTGGGTTTTGCGCCTTGATCTACTGCGCTTAAGGTTAAATGGGTCATATTCTCCATTTGATATAATCCTATGGCCATTACGGCCATTTTTTCTTGTATGCCTTCGAAGCGACCTATAGGCACTTTAAATTGCTTGCGTATGAAAGCGTAAGCACTGGTGGTCAAGGTAGCGGTGTAGCAAGCACCAATGGAAAGGCCGGGTAAGGCCATGGCACGTCCTGCGGATAGGCTTTCGGTTAACATACGCCAACCTTGCCCCTTCTGCGCAACGCCGCCAATGATCCACTCTAATGGTATAAAAACATCTTTGCCTGAAGTGGGGCCATTGATGAAGAAACCATTGCCTATAAAATGACGGCGGCCAATGATGACTCCGGGATGATGTGTAGGAATTAATACTGAAGTAATGCCTATGTAAGTATTTTCCCCCAATAAGTGATTAGGATCGTATAGCTTAAATGCCAAGCCCAATAGCGTTGCTTTGGGGGCTAAAGTAATATAACGCTTATTCCAATTGATCTTAATGCCCATGACCGTTTCCCCTTGCCATTCTCCCTCTGTAACGATGCCATAATCTGGCATGGCACTGGCGTCGGATCCCGCTTCGGGGCTGGTTAAGGCAAAGCAAGGGATGTCAACACCCTTGGCTAAACGCGGCAGATAATAATTTTTTTGTTCTTCTGTACCATAGGTAGCTAATAATTCGGCGGGCCCTAAGGAATTAGGTACAGAAACCATGGCGGATAAAACATTACTGCAAGAAGCAATTTTAGCTAAGATTATCGCCACGGCGGTTTTAGAAAAAGCCAAACCGCCATATTGCTTGGCAATGTGTAAGCCAAAAAATCCCTGTGTTTTTAGCGTATCCCAGATTTCTGCGGGTATATCATTTTGCACGGCTAAAAAACGATAAGGAGCCATTTGCGCACAGAGGCTTTCCACTGGCCCTAGTAAAAAAGCACGCTCTTCGGGAGATAAGAGGGTTAATTCTTTTTGCCATAATTTTTGCCAATCGGGATTGCCGCTAAACAGTTCTCTATCCCAATCTACGGTTCCCGCAGCCAAGGCTTCGGCTTCAGTGGATGATAGCTTGGGTTGTATTTTTTGATAAACACGAAATAATAACGGGGTTAAAATAAGGCGGCGTAAGAATGTTAACTGAAATAATAGCAGCCACAGCCCCCAAATGCTCCACACGGCAATAATAGAACCGCTAGAGGCATAAATGCTAGCAAATAAACACCCTATAAAGCCGTAGACAGTGTAATAAACAGCCGCTCGCTGCTGATAAGACAAAACCAGCAAGCCTACAATGAATAAAGTTATCCCTAGCATGAAGTGTGTGCCTTAGCGTGTAAAAGCTCGTTTGATAATGTAGCATTAAATGCCTAAAAAGGAAAATATATACTCGTTCTGTCAGTCGACACGTAGGGGCAGGCCCCTGTGCCTGCCCTAAAATAAACAACCACGGAGCTTGCTTTGTACTCTGAAAATAGATATTGCGTTACAGGATCCTAGGGTGTATAGTCAAGTCCTACTAGTCTAAAAAGGATTTTTGTTATGGCTACTTTCTTTAAAACCGTATTTATCTTGAGTTTTTTACTATTGACGGCGTGCGCCGAACAACCGGCAGTTAAAAAGCCAGTACAGCCCAAAGCACCTGTGGCAGCTAAGCCCGCGCAACCTGCAAAGCCCGCTGAACCCACAAAGCCTACCAGCAATGTGCGTGTCAGTGAGAATGAAGGCCCTAGTAACAGCGTGGATGGCGCGTATTACGTACAAAATCGTATACTCTCTTCAGGTGGGGCTGTTAGTGGCGCTATGATGGGTAGTTAGTATTATTATGTTAAAAATTTGGCGATTGACCTTATTGGCAGGACTGTTTCTTTTATATACGGCTAGAGCCGCTGAAGACATTCCTTTGCCCGCATCGCCAATGGTGACTGCCAGTAGCGACCCTTACAGCGATGCCACTCGCGCTATCACTGTTACAGCCGATAATCCTGAATTTAGTATACGCTTAAAGAGTAATCCTACTACCGGTTATCGTTGGTACTTAAAGACATGGCCCAATAATTGGCTAAAAGTAGTAGGGTTAAACTATTCAGCAAATAACACTGCACTGGCGGGCTCCGGTGGCGAAGAAATATGGCATTTTAAGATGCTGCCCAAAGCCTTCGATGCGCGCATGCTGATGTCCATAGAATTTGTCTCTATACAACCGTGGAATATGCAAAAAGCTGACACTAGCACCAGCCAAATTTTTTATGTGGTGACTGAGGCTAAGGAATGAAGGGCTAAATAAGAAAGTGGCATGGATACCACTTTCTTATGGGCGTATTTCTACTTAGGCCCAGTTTTAAGGCTGGTTAAAAATTCAGATGCTGCAGTCGGCTCATTTTCATTCAGGAAGATTCCTCTTAATCTGCTTCGATGTTCTCCCAGTATCTCGCCATTGGTTTTAGTTTCTTCCACGCCAGCGTGGCGCACCGTGCGTTCTTCATTTTCCCAGTCTCTAATAGTGTTACGTACATCATCTTTAGTCATACTAGGCTTAGCTGCTAACTGTTCTTTAAGTTTCTCTAAGCTGTCTATCTTATTATGAGGAGATCTATTAAAAAGACCAAATCCAGGCGAAGTCTGTAATCTGTTAATTTCAGTATCAATTTCTGCTGATAGATAAGCAATATAATCTGTTAGTTCTATTGCTAACGCATTGATCGCGGCGGCTAATGTGGGAATGTGCTCTATAGGAATGAAGATGACTGGGACGGGTTGATCACTCTCAATAATAATGCATTGGACGCCAGGCAGTACCTTTAACGCCTTATATAAGGATGAACGATTAGAGAAGCGTATCGCAATTCCCTTGTCATTCATGCTATTGGCGGCCATGCTGACCTGGATATTGACATCATTACTGCGTTCTTTTAATTCATCTTCATACTCAGAAAGTGTTTTACCCTCAATGATTTTTTTAGCTGCGTAGGAATAGTCCAGACACATGACCATTCTATATTCATCCACCCAGCTTATGTTTTCCCTATCTTCTTCTTCATCAAGAATTTCGCCCGTTTCAGGGTTAAGCGTAATCGTTTCCATTTGCCTGATTTTACCCTGTGGATCAGTGTAAAAACCACCATCGGGATAATCGCCCAGTTGCAGTTCAGGTGGATAACCTTTCTCTTTTTGAAATACCATAGGTATAGCGCCAGTGACTATATTACGCGCCATATTATCTAAAGGTGCTATTCTAGAATTGGTGTCTCCCATTACAATCCGTACCACTTTACCATTATCGTTTACTTCAGGTGCTAATAAAGCTCTATATTCATTTTCGCGATCGCGAGAAATATGTGAAAATATTCCCCAGCTATTGTGCAGGTGAATAGTTTTTTCGGTTTCTTGATGTTCGAAAGAGTTGCTAAGAACGCGGGTGTTTCGATCAAATGATGCCTTATCTTTAATAGGAGTTAACATTGCGTTATTATAACCCGTAATAAGGCCATGATCTGAAACTTGAAATGCCCAATTCTCATTTAAGCTTGCTTTTAAGATTGGTAACATAACATCCACTTCAGTTTCTTGAAGCAAAATACAATCCAAGCCATGGTTCTCTATGCTTAGGTCTAAGCCATGCGCTATTCTACGATATCGTTGCTCTATTTCCTCGTCTGTTTCATTGCCGCGATCTTTATGAATACCGCTTGCACCCAGGCTACGCCCCAATGTATTCAGTGACAGCACATTCAAGGTCGGCCCATCATGCCCAGCCGTAAGTGGTACTCGCGCTAATACGGGCAAATGGTCTGTATAGGCTATTTCAGGATTTTCTGTGGTTTCAGCGAAAGTAGGAAAAGCAGCGTGTATTCGTTTAGCAGCTTCTGGAACGTCTTTCATTTTCCCAGCCAAAGTGCTTTCTCGTTCATCTTCTATGTGAATTTCTACTATATTAAAAGGTGCTGCCATGTTATATTCCCCCGTTAAATATTTAAATAAATAGTACAATTGGCGAATGGTATTACATTTTAGACTGTAAATCAATAGCGGATAAAAATTCTTTAAAAAAGAGGGGCTTTCAGTACTGCGAATAGGTTAAATTCTGAGAAATCCCCATAAATTTAGCAGGCAAGGTGCTGAAAAATAATAATTTCACTGAACTTCGTCATTGCGAGCTTGCGAAGCAATCCAGAAAAATATTGGGTAATGAAAAAAAATATTACTTACAGCAGGGTTAATAAACAACGTGAAAGCTTATAAAACAGTGATTTTTACTCCTGGATTGCTTCGCAAGCTCGCAATGACGGGATCAGCGGGAGTGAGTAGTTACCTTTTCCTTTATATTTATTTCCCAATTACATCCAAGCCGCCCATATAAGGCTGCAAAGCCTTGGGAATATGAATATGCCCTTGCTCATCTTGATAGTTTTCCATTATGGCTACCAGCGTGCGCCCTACTGCTAATCCAGAGCCATTTAAAGTATGCACTAATTCGGGTTTACCCGTTTTGCTATTGCGAAAACGCGCTTGCATGCGCCGTGCCTGAAAGGATTCTATATTAGAACAAGAAGAAATTTCTCTATAACAATTTTGCGCCGGTAACCACACTTCTAGGTCATACGTCTTCGCGGCACAAAAACCCATGTCCGCTGTACATAAAGATAAAACGCGATACGGTAATTCTAAGCGTTGCAAAATCGTTTCGGCATGTTGCCTTAATTTTTCCAAGCAATGATAAGACTCTTCAGGATGACAGATCCACACCAGTTCCACTTTTTCAAATTGATGTTGGCGTATCATGCCGCGGGTATCTTTGCCATAAGCGCCGGCCTCGCTGCGAAAACAGGGCGTATGCGCGGTCCATTGCAGGGGCAAGTCTTCTTCGCGCACGATTTCATCGCGCATTAGATTGGTTAGAGACACCTCTGCCGTGGGGATTAGGCTGTAACCCGCCGTGGTGGTGAATAGATCTTCTTTAAATTTCGGCAACTGCCCGGTGCCAAATAAGGAATCGGCATTCACTAGATAAGGCACATAGGATTCTTCATAACCGTGTTCATTGATGTGTATATCCAACATCAATTGTATTAGGGCGCGTTGCATCTTAGCCAAATGTTTGTGTAACACCACAAAGCGCGAGCCTGTTAATTTTGCGGCTTTATCGAAACTCATTTGTCCTAGAGCCTCTCCTAAAGCCACATGGTCTTTTACTGGAAAAGAAAATACTCGAGGGGCGCCAACTTTAGCTACTTCTACATTGTCGGCCTCGCTTTTTCCTATGGGCACGGAATCATCGGGCAGATTCGGAATGTGCGCACAAAAGTCATGTAATTTTTCTTGCACGGTGCTTAATTCGTGGCTTAATTGTGTTAATCTATCGCCTAACTGATTCACTTGTTCTAAAACAGGGGTGACATCTTTTCCCTGGCCTTTTAAGATCCCTATGTTTTTGGAATGCACATTACGCTCGTTTTGCAGTTTTTCGGTTTCAATCTGCAGTGTTTTACGCTCACTTTCCAAGGCATTAAATACAGCCACATCTAACACAAACCCGCGGGGTGCTAACTTTTTAGCGATAATATCGGTTTGTTCGCGCAGTAATTTAGGGTCTAACATAGTCTTTTACCTTATTAGTTATATACTTCTAAAGAAGTAACACAGTGTTTTTCGTAGGGGCAGGCCCCCGTGCCTGCCCTTGTTTGGGCGGGCACGGGGGCCCGCCCCTACGGTAGATTAGTCGCGATGGGTATACATCTTGTCTAACTTTCTCAAAAATACCATTTTTTCCGCAATCTTAATTTCCAAGCCCCGATCTGTAGGTTCATAAAAGGATTGCGGCTTAACCCCTTCTGGCCAGTAATTCTCGCCCGCGGCATAGGCATGCGGTTCATCATGGGCATAACGATATTCTTTACCATACTCTAAGGCGCGCATCAAGTGGGTAGGGGCATTGCGCAGATGTAAGGGTACTTCCAGGCTCCCCTTTTCTTTGACAAAAGCGCGCGCTGCGGCAAAGGCGGTATAAACGGCATTGCTTTTAGCGGCGATGGCTAAATAAGTTACAGTTTGCGCTAGGGCTAACTCCCCTTCCGGCTGCCCTAAGCGCTCCACGGTTTGCCAGGCCTCTAAGGCTAGTGTTAAAGCTCTGGGATCGGCATTGCCTATATCCTCTACTGCCATACGTACCATGCGTCGCGCTAAATACAAGGGGTCGCAACCGGCATCCAACATGCGTACTAACCAATACAAGGCTGCATTGGCATCGGATCCGCGTACGGATTTATGCAGCGCGGAAATTAAGTCGTAAAATATATCGCCTTGTTTGTCGAAGCGTTGATAGCTGCCCTGCACAATGTCTTTCATTTGCTCAGTGCTTAATTCAGCCGTTTCATTGCTATCCATTAAGGCCAACACCATTTCTAGAAAATTTAAGGCGCGCCGGGCATCGCCATCTGCAGCCATGGCCAGTAAAGATAGATTCTCGGTCGATACGGTTTTATTGTGTACGCTTAAGGCGCGTTGCAAGATAAGAGTGATTTCGTTTTCAGTTAAGGATTTTAGCACATATACCTTAGCGCGCGATAACAAAGCGTTGTTTAAAGCAAAGGAAGGATTTTCTGTGGTTGCGCCGATTAAGGTTAATAAGCCACTTTCCATATAAGGCAGAAAAGCATCTTGTTGCGCCTTATTAAAACGGTGAATTTCATCTACAAATAGAATGGTTTTTTGTAGATTGTCCTTTAATTTCACTTCTGCCGCATTCACGACTTCGCGTATGTCCTTAACCCCGGAAAAAACAGCAGATATTTTTATAAAGTGCGCATTGGTTTTTTGCGCCATTAACTGCGCTAAGGTGGTTTTACCGGTGCCAGGCGGTCCCCAAAAAATACAAGAATGCAATTGTCCTTTTTCTAAGGCGATGCGAAAGGATTTAGTCGGAGCTAATAGATGCGTTTGTCCGACTAAGTCGTCTAAAGTTTGTGGGCGTTGTTGTGTGGCTAGCGGCTGGTTCATTGCTTACTGCACTACATCCACGCCAGCCGGTAGATTTAACTTAAAAAGACTACTGGGCAAATTAGCATTTATTTTTACGGCGTTAAACTGGATTTTTGTAGTTTGATCTAAATTATTATCTATGGTCATACTGCTTAAGACGGCATTATTAAAGCGAATGGTTAAACGCCTAAACACGTCGTTGCTGTCCTTGGCGGATAATTGATAGCAATTGGCCGCAGTGTTAGCGCAGGCTTTGATAGTATAATGCTGTTTTAGTTTAGCCACATTACCGCTTAACAATAACGCCGGTGTAGCGCCGTATTGTTCATCTACATCTTTATAGGTGACCTGTTCTAAATCGACATCGTAAATGGCGAGTTTCTGACCGCTGTTGATGATCAGCTGACGGCTGGGGGAAACGGTATACCAACGGAAGAGATCGGGCCGTTGAAAAGCGATATCGCCATTAGTGCTGGCAACGACTTCGCCGTTGTTCGTTAGCGTTTGCTCAGTGAATTGTGCTTGCAGAGTATGATAATTGCTCAATAGCGCTGCTAAAGAGTCTTCGGCACTGCCTTCGGCGTAGAGGTTTGTTGCCGAGAATAGACAGAGTATAAATACTGTTCTTTTAAGGTAATATTTGGGCAGGCACGGGGGCCTGCCCCTACGAAAACGGTGCATTACTTCTTTCAACTTAATAGACATTGTTTTTGCGCCAAAGGACATTGTTTTTCATTCACGGCATAACCATATCGTGTAAACTCATGTGGAAAGAGGTATTTCATATTGACTACTTTTTGTGAGCTATTGTCTATAATAAACAAGACTTCACAGCGATTGGGGGTAAAATAGCGCCAATAATCATTACTGTTGGCTGAAAACGTGCTAACCGGCGCGCCCATGCATTCCTTCACTTTGGCAGCACTGACGCCATCGTATAGGGAATTTTTCTTAGCTACAGTGCTAGGCGCAGCGACTGCCGGGGTGCTCGTGTTAGCACTAGGCGTAGTAGTACATCCCGCCACCATTAAAACAGAACAAAAAATAACCAAAATTCTTGCTTTCATGCATAAACTCCCTACTTATAATGAATAGCCCATTTTATCATAAAAAGGGCTCAAGTAGTTACTCGCTTGAGAGTTCACAATTTTGGCTACGCCGAAACTTTGACGTTTACACTTTTTTGTGCGAGTATTGCCGTTCAGAAGAAACTATTTCAGTTACAATATTCTTCTGAATTATAATATTAACAATTTACGAGGAAGGAATATCATGGCTGCTGACTCAGAAGAAACAATAAAAATGATAGAAAAAGCAATTATTAAATTAGCTTTGGAAGGTTCGCCTTCTGTTTTAGAGTTATTTGATACGAAAAAATTTATAAACAAAAACAAATCCTTGCCATTAAAGAAAGAAGGATCTTTCTTGAGCAAATTATTTGCTAGCACGCCTGAAGATGCTTCTGTTTCAAACCAAAAATCTCCGCAGGACCTTATGGCCGAATCCGTTATAAAAATAATTTCTTCAAAAAAAGGAGAAGGGAAAAAAGAAGAAGATTTTTTCAAAAATGTTATGGAAGAATTAAAGGAAAGCGGAGAACTAAAGAAAAGTGAAGAGAGATTAGAGGGATTAAAGAGGGTTTTCTCAAATCTTCTAAACACTAGAAGAATTGGAGTCATTTTTGAACGCGCAGCCGAAGTGCGATTAGAAAATATCGCAAAAGAAGAAATGTCAGAAATAGAGCGCTTACAAGCATTTTCTTCTTTTTTAGGGGATTGTATTGTATTCCATCCAACACTGGCTTCTAGCTTAAGCATTTCTGGTGAAAACTCAGACGAAATTCCGTTTTTTACTATTATTCCTCGCCTGTGTGAATTTGAAAAAAAAATAAAACCCATTACTAATCTCTTAGCAGAAATAAGAGAAATAGAAGCAATACTCTTAGGGAAAGAAGAAGTAATAAGACAATTCGAGGAAGCTCTGAAGGAATCAACAGAGGGTACAGAGGCAGATAAAAGGGCTAAGACAGAGGCGATGTTGAGGGGGAAAAGAGCTGAAGTAGAGGAATTAAATCTTGAAAAAGAGAAGAAAATAGAAGAAACAAAAAAAATGGACATAAAGGGTAAAACATTAAACCTTCTTTTTGAACTCACAAATTATCTTGACGACATTCTCAAAAGGTATAATGCAGAAAATTATCAATGTATAGCTCTAAGAAGGCAAGTAGACGCAGTTAAAGCAAAACTGAATGACATGGAAGCGACATTAAGAGCTGAAGTTATGCCCGTAGAAGGTGAAAAAGAAGAAAAAGCAGTTGAAGTTTTACTTATAGATAAAGAACGAGTTCTAAAATATCTGAAAACTCTTTATATGGAAACCTTTGATATGTCTGAAGAGAACGCGGAAGTTGAAGCACAAGCGGCATTTGATAAGGCTAAAAAAGAAAGCATAGACCCACCTGCAGCATTATCTGCAGCATTATCTTCATACTTATCATCAGCGCCTCCTCCCCCTCCCACGTTTGCATATAGCCTTGCTGCTGTTGTAAGAGCCTCTGCTGGTTCAGCACTTTCAAGATCGACTGCTCGCTCTTCAGCCGATCAAAAAAAAGTAGAAGCACAAATTACTAAGCTCATCACTAGTATAAGCCAAGTTAGTGAACAAGTTGTTCAGGCGTCTAAAGAAAAATTAAACTCTAACGCTGCCAATGCCGCTAAAGCTGCTGTATATCCGAAGGCTACTAAACATACGCTCTCTACTAGAAAAAATATAGAAGAGTCTGAAACTTTACATGTTTTATCTACTTTGCCAAACGAGAAAGAATTAGAACAGCTTGAAAATGGATATATACTCATTGGTCGGAGAAGACCTCCTACAGCTCGCCTGTTCTATTTACAGAACGGGGAATTGGTAGAATGTGATCGAGATAATTTACCTCTTCTTTATCAACATGTCAGTAAATCTTTAGGAGAACCAAAAACGCGCTTAAATTTAGATCTTAAAGAACAGAAAGACTTTATCATTACTCCTTGTGGTGACGATACTTTTTTTAGTAGCAGGAAAGATTTAGAGGGATCTGAAACTTTATATATTTTATCTGTTTTGCCAGGAGCAAAACAATTAGATCAATTTGACAATGGATATATACTAATTGGTCCTGAAAACCCTGGTAAGGCGCGCTTGTATTCTCTAGATAAGGACAAAGAATCTAAATTGGTAGAATGCCCTCGAGGTGATCTTACTCTCCTTTGTAAGCATGTAAGCGAATTTGAGAAAATACAGTTAAATCGCAAAGAACAGCAGGAACTTATTATTGCTGCTGGTAGTGGCCATGATTATAAAACAGCCTCGCTTGCGCCTGCACCTGTCTTGCCACAGAGTCAGCCTTTGTCACAGTCTCGTTCGGGAAGCTTTTCAGCCAGTGCCTCTCAAAATAAGCTTGATTTTAAAGGATATAAGATGGTTTTGTTAAAAGATGGCGAAAATTGGCCAGAAGCTATAGAGGATAAGACGCTCTATTTTAAATGGAATAAGCCAAATTTGACTGTAAGACATAAAAGGGAGAATGAGAACGCAGATAAGGTTAGGGAATATAGGCGTCCAATTTTGGATCCTAAGAGAATGGATTTAATTTCTTCCGCATTCGAAGCAAGGGAAAAAGATGAACTAATAGATGGAACAAGTAAGTTTCTACGAGAGTTTGCTGAAAGGCCTTTATCTGTAAGGCCCTCAATGCAGCAGATTCCAAAAGGAACACCGTCTAGCGGCGCAAAAAAGGAAGAAGAAATGAAGGATGGTAGCGGTAGTCCTAGAATATCTCTGTCATCTAATAAGGCATCTTTTTATCCTCCATCTGTTCAAAATTCATCGACTGAAGAGGCTGGTGCTAACCCTCAAATTACATTGGGTATGGAAAACAAGTAAAACAGTGTTTTTCGTAGGGGCGGGCCCCTGTGCCCGCCCAAACAAGGGCAGACACGGGGGTCTGCCCCTACGTATTATTGCCAATAAGATTTTTTGTTTCCTCTTTCATGGGCATACGCCATAGCGTTATTCCGCCGGCCAATAAAGCGATTGCGCCGATTATCATCGGTGCGGAAAGACCCAAAAATGACACCACCGACCCCAATAACGAGGTTAAAGCAAAGCACAGCGCACCTACAGAGCCGGTCATCCCCATAACCCAACCCTGCTCTTCAGGGCCTACTTGATTGGACAATAGTGTCAACAAATTGGAATAGCCAACGGCAATATTAGCGCCTACAACAAAAGCCGCTAACAGAGCAATGTGCAAAGACTGCGTTATGACCATGGCAAAAATCATGGCTGCGGCTATGATAAAATTAATGACAATAGCACGCCTTAATGACATTAACTTAAGGCAAAGTGGCACAATGATACCACTGCCGCTACTAAAGCCTAAGGCGACTAAGGATAAAAATAAGCCGGATTGTAAGGCCGTAAAATGGAATAAACTCACTATAAAGGTCACTATAAAGCTGAAATAAGCCCCCCAGCCAATTTCCATAAAGAGTAATACTACAGACAGATTACGCACGCCGTGATGTTTAAAAGCGGAAATAAATACTTCTATGGCGCGAAACCAGTTTAACACGAATTTTTTAGTAGGGATAAAAGTTTCATTAAAAAGATAGCTCAGTAAAACCATATTCAGCAATGAAATAAAGGCGGCAAAATACATGGGAATGGTATAGTCAAACCAAGAAACGAGTTGGGGGGAGGATAAAATGCCTCCTATAATAGGTCCCATCAAAAAGCCTAAGGACAAGGTCAATACCATCCACGACATATTGCGGCTTTTATTGCCCGCATCGCTGATGTCAACGATGGCGGCTTGGGCGATGGCTTGGCTGCCGGCGGTAAAACCGGCAATCAGGCGACCTACGATCATTAAAGCAATGCTGTGCAGGGCGATGGATAATCCCGCGCCTATATAGCCTAAAACAGCGCCACCCAAACAAATGAGCAATGATTTCTTGCGGCCGATGAAGTCGGAGACATCGCCCAAAATGGCCGCACCAAAAAACCAGCTAAACATATAAACGGAAATGATAACGCCATAAATAAATTGTCGTTTTTCTATAGAATAATCGCCCGCTAAAAAATGTAAGCTGGGCTCGATGATGAGGCTACTTAAAACGGGAAAAAATAAACCCATACCCATGCTGTCGATGAATAATACCAACAATAAGGGCATCAGTCTTTTAAAGAGTGTTGCTTGCATGGAGTAATTGCTCTACTTCTGTTTTGGTTAAAAAGCGATATTCGCCTACTTCTAAATTTTCGGGTAAACGTATAGAACCAAAGCGTATGCGCTCTAAACGATTGACCACCAAACCTTGCGACGCCCACAATCGTCGTACGATGCGATTACGCCCTTCGGCCAAAGTAACTTTAAACCACTGGTTGCGACCACGACACAAGCCGGGAATAATCGTTTTAAATGCAGCCATGCCATCTTCTAGTCTAACACCTTGTAGCAAGTGGTTGATCATCTCGTTACTGACTTCACCATAAATGCGCACCCTATATTCGCGTTCAAAACCATACCTAGGGTGTGCGAGTTTATTCACAAGTTCGCCGTTATTGCTAAATAACAATAAGCCCGAAGTATTATAGTCTAAACGACCCACAACGACCCAGCGGCCTTGTGTTAAGGATGGCAAAGCGCTAAAAACGGTGACACGTCCTTCGGGATCGTGGCGAGTACAGACTTCGCCTACGGGTTTATGATACAACAAAATAAGAGTTTCTTCATCTGCGGTTGCTTTTGTGGCGATGGGTTTATCGTCTAAGCAAATACGATCTGTAGCTTCAACTTTGGCACCTAAGGATGCTAATTCGCCATTGACAGTAATACGTTGCTCTTTTATCCATTGCTCAATTTGCCGTCTTGAAGCAAGGCCCAATTGTGCAAGAAATTTTTGAATGCGTTCGGCCATGGTGATCTCTAGTTTTTTCTATAGGGTGGAATCATTATAGTTCTTAGCTGACTGGGTCCTGGCAACGGTGATACCCCGTCGTGCTCGTGCCTGCGCGCGTCGGGGGCCCCTCACCGTGCCACCCAGCCATCACTATTGCGCCTTGTCTCCAATCACTGCCAATCCCTTTTTTCGTAGGGGCGGGCCCCTGTGCCCGCCCTAGTAGAATCACCCTTTGTGGTTGTTCTAGTCTGGGCAGACACGGGGGTCTGCCCCTACGCTAATATTATTTCTTCGTTCTGTATGACTTCCAAATTTTCCGCACCATCCAATTCCAATTCATGCTCTAAACTGGCTACTGCTTTGTCCAAATTATGGATTTCGTCTAAAGTAGGTAATTCATCCAAACTCTGCAAATTAAAATAATCCAGAAATTTCTTAGTGGTGGCTAATAATTCAGGGCGTCCGGGCAATTCTTTATGACCTACCACACGAATCCATTCGCGTTCAAACAAGGTTTTAATAATACTGCCATTCACTGCCACACCGCGTATGTCTTCAATTTCGGCGCGCGTAACCGGCTGCCTATACGCGATTAAAACCAACGTTTCTAAAAAAGCGCGTGAATAGCGCGCAGGTTTTTCTTCCCACAATTTAATAATATAGGGGGCATAATCGATTTTAATCTGTGCCCTAAAACCACTGGCTACTTCTTTAATAACGATAACATCGGCTACAGGCTCAGTACACAATTCTGCCAAGGCTTCTTTGAGTTGTTTATTATCGGGCTTATCATTTTCATCAAAAACCACGCCTAAGCGTTCTAAGGATAGGGGTTCGCTGGCACTCAACAAAACGCCAACGATGATTTTTTTTAATTGCTCTATTTGCATTTTATTCCTCCGGTAATGCGCTTAGGGCTTTAATATGCAAAGTACCGTAAATTTCAGTTTGCACGATATCGATTAAAGCTTGTTTTAACAATTCTAAGATAGCAATAAAAGTAATTACGACACCTAGCTTGCCTTCTTTGGCGGAAAACAAAGTGGAAAATTCTGCAAATTCAATTTGCCGTATTTTATCCAGCACTTCGGTCATGCGTTGCCGTATGGACAAGGGTTCCATAACAATTTGGTGTTTGGTGGTGAGTTCAACGCGTTGCATCACTTCTTTTAAAGCGAGTAATAATTCTTTTAAATCCACTTCTGGTAAGGGTTTTACTTGTTTCATGTCGGGGTGTTCGGCATGGATGAGATGACTGTCGCGCTCTACGCGTGGCAATTCATCTAACTGCAAAGCCGCTTCTTTAAATTGCTCGTATTCTTGCAGACGGCGTATCAGCTCTGCACGGGGGTCATTGCCTTCTTCTTCAATAGCATCTTTGGAACGTGGCAGCAATAAACGCGATTTGATTTCGGCTAAGGTTGCCGCCATCAGCAAGTATTCAGCAGCCAATTCTAAACGAAACGCTTTCATCAATTCTACATATTCTATGTATTGTCGTGTGATCGCGGTGATGGGGATCTCTAAGATGTCTAAGTTCTGTCTACGGATCAAATATAATAAGAGATCCAACGGACCCTCAAAGGCTTCTAAAAAAACTTCCAAGGCATCGGGGGGTATGTATAAGTCTTCAGGCATCTGCAATAAGGGCTCGCCACGTATACGTGCGCTATAAGTCTCCCCTTCTGCCGATAACAGCATTGTATCCGCGGGAATTACCGCAGCCTGATTGGATAGGACACTTTCTTCCACGGGGGCTATACTCCTAGATTTTATACGAAAAAACGGCCCATTATAGACTATATAGCTAGATCAGTGCAAATACGTCGTGCGATTGTAGGCCGCGCTTTTCAAGAATATCCTTAAAAATCAATCGCATAAGCTTTTTAGCCTCGGCTAGGGTTTCTACAGATTGCCAATTTCTAGCGGCCATGGCCAATAAGCTACGGCCGGAGATCCAATGCGGATGCGGCCGTAGCTCCGCAACCATACGGGTTGCGCCCTGTTGCCAATGGAAAGCGTAATAGTATTGCTCTAGCACGGCTTCGCCACTCGCCACATGATAGGTTAAGGGCAAGGCATAGCCTAGGCAGGATAATAGGTCTAATTCGAAGCTGCGTAAGGTGTTTTCTACAGGAGCCCCCGCGTTTAAATCAGCCAATACGCTGCCATATAACTGAAATAAATGTGGCTCCGGATCGGCTTTTTGAATGAGCCTTTCAGTTAATTCATTGACGTACAAGGCAACGATTAATAATTTACCGCGAAAAAAATACGTGAGCCCCTGACCTTCGGCTTGGGTTAAGGTCATGACTTGGCCGCGTCCGCGCCAATCTAACCATAAACCTTGAAAGGGTTGTAATAATCCTCGCCACGGCGATTTAGCCAAGCGGGCTCTTTTAGCCACTAACATGACGCGGCCGCTCTCTGCACACAAGCAAGTTAATAATAAACTATCGTCTAGATAGGATCGTGCGTGCAGTATGTAGGCTTTTTGTTGCATGGTTTATCCTTTCTTATACCATTAAATTGCACGGTAATTCATTTACACGCAAAAAGTGATAATCGTCATTGCGAGCTTGCGAAGCAATCCAGGGGTAAAAATCCTGGGTTTATAAGTACTACATGTTTTTATGGATTATTATGTAGGTGATGATTTTCTTAATTATTCAATATTTTCCTGGATTGCCGCGTCGCTACGCTCCTCGCAATGACGGGTTACAGCATATGAATTTACCGCATAGAGAAAATATTACTCATCATCTATGTCATATCCCAATTCACGCAAATGACGTTCATCATTGGCCCAACCATCTTGTACCTTGACCCATAATTTTAAGAAAACTTTTTTACCCACTATCTTTTCAATATCCAGTCGTGCTTTAGTACCCACTTCTTTGAGCATCTGCCCTTGTTTGCCGATGATGATTTTTTTCTGACTGGCTTTGTTGACGATGATCAAAGCCTGAATTTCTACGCTATTCTTTTTTTCTTTAAACACCTCAATCTGCACTGACAACGCATAGGGCAATTCGGCGTTTAAATAACGGGTTAATTTTTCTCGCACGACTTCAGCAACAGAAAAGCGTAAGGAGCGATTAGTGATGTCGTCTTCCCCATATTCATGGGCTTTTTCGGGCGCTAAATCAGCAATCACTTTTTCTAAAGCAGTGATGCCACTATTCTTTCGTGCCGATAGCGGGATAATATGGCAAAAATTTAATTGTTTTTGCATGTCTTCAATATAGGGTAATAATGATTTTTTATCGCTAACCATGTCGATTTTGTTAATAACCAAAATAATAGGAATGTCGCTATGTTGTAATCGTGACACCACTTTGGCATCGCCTTCATTAAAATTCAGTGCTTCAACTACAAACACAATCACATCTACATCGTTGACAATTTGCGACACTAAACGATTCATATATTTATGCAAGGCTTGTTCAGGTTGTTGTTGCAGGCCTGGTGTGTCGGTATAAATCGTCTGCACATTATCAGTGGTTTTAATGCCTAAAATACGGTGCCGTGTGGTTTGTGGTTTGTGGGAGGTAATGCTAATTTTCTCACCGACGAGACGATTTAACAGCGTAGATTTGCCTACGTTGGGTCGGCCTACAATGGCGACGTGTATACATTTTTCAGTACTCATTTTTTCTTTTTCTCAATTAATGCCAGCATTTTTTCAGCAGCTTCTTGTTCTGCTTTGCGGCGAGTAGAACCCTTAGCTTTGGTGATATAACTTAAGGCTTCTAATTTACACGATAGGCTAAAGACTTGTTGATGCGCGAGCCCGTCTATTTTCATAACCTCATAAATGGGTAACTCTAAGCCTTCAGCTTGTACCCATTCTTGTAAACAAGTCTTGGGATCTTTCTGCGTTTTCTTATGCACTATTTTATTGAGTCGTTCGTCAAACCACAGCAATAGTTTTTGCCTACATAGATCTAAACCACCATCTAAATACAAAGCTCCCAGCAAGGCTTCAACCGCGTCCGCCAAAATCGAGTCGCGATCGCGGCCACCGGACTTTAACTCTCCAGCACCTAAACGCAAATGTTGTCCTAAACCCAACTCACGTGCCACTTCGGCCAGTGTGTCGCCCTTAACAAAATTAGCGCGCAGTCGACTGAGCTCGCCTTCTTGTGCATTAGGATATTTTAAAAAAAGTGTTTCGGCCATAATGAAATTTAAAATAGAATCGCCTAGAAATTCTAAGCGCTCGTAATTAGCGCCGTCTACACTGCGATGGCTCATGGCCATCTGCAACAATTCTGGATCACGAAAGGTATACCCTATAGTTTTAGATAGCTTATCGGGAGTTACTGGCATCTATCCTATCACCTCTACTTTAACGCCTGGCCAGAGCGGGACCAGCGTAATTTTTTAGCCTGATTATCATAACTTAATAAAATATATTGCGCTCTGCCCACTAAATTTTCTTCAGGCACAAAGCCCCAATAGCGGCTATCGTAGCTGCCATCGCGGTTATCGCCCATGGCAAAATACATTCCGGGTGGCACAATAAGATCGTAAGCGTGGTTTTCTGTTGTATTGGGGTTAACGAGTATAGGATGTTTCACACCCATTAAGTCTTCTTCGTATAATTTGACCTCTATATCTCCCTCTGGTTCATAATCGATTGCTGGACCCACATAGGTTTGTTGCGCCTTAACGCCATTAACATATAAAGTTTTATGTCTATAGACGATGTGATCTCCAGGCAAACCTACGATGCGCTTAACATAATCAACGCTAGGATCGGGAGGAAAATGAAATACAGCAATTTCACCGCGCTTAGGGTCGCTTATTTTGATGAATCGGGTATTGGTGATTGGCAAGCGTAGGCCATAACTGTATTGCGTCACCAACAAGAAATCATTGGGTAATACCGTCGGTTCTAAGGAGCCAGTAGGAACGCGATACGGCTGAACAATGAAAGAACGTATGATGAATACAATTAAGAAAACAGGAAAAAAGGAATGGGAGAATTCTATGAGCGCCGGTTTTTTGGCCGCTTTATCCCGTTTTTTAGCCCAGAAGATTTTGTCTAAACCATAAATAAGTCCTGTTAAGATCGTGGCCGCGGTTAAGGCTATAGGAAAATAATAGCTAATATTTAGTTTGGAAAAGAATAGCTCATAAATTCCATAGAGCAGTAACAAAACAAAAACAAATCTAGACAGATCTATAAAGCCTGGTTTTTCTTTAATTTCAGCCTTACGACGCTTAGGCGCCCAATGGAGGATATCGATTAAGCTGATGATACCCGTAAGCAATAGCAACGCAATGTAAGCTAACATATTCATTTTTTATTCTCCACTTGTAATACTGCCAAAAAAGCCTCCTGCGGGATTTCAACGCGTCCTACCATCTTCATGCGTTTTTTTCCTGCTTTTTGCTTGTCCAATAATTTACGTTTACGCGAAATGTCGCCGCCATAACATTTTGCGGTTACATTTTTGCGCAATGCTTTTACCGTTTGTCTCGCGATAATTTGTGGTCCTATGGCCGCTTGTATCGCCACATCAAACATTTGCCTAGGGATTAGGGTTCGCATGCGATCCACTAAAGCCTTACCGCGATGATAGGCGGTGTCTCTATGCACAATAACCGACAAGGCATCCACCTTTTCGGAGTTGATGAGCACATCTAATCTAATCAAATCGGCGGCTTGATAGCGCTCAAAATGGTAATCGAAAGAAGCGTAGCCACGGCTGATCGATTTTAAGCGATCAAAAAAATCCAACACCACCTCGTTTAAAGGTATTCCATAGGTTAACGCAACTTGGCGACCCACATAGAGCAGTTTAATTTGTGTGCCGCGTTTTTCGATGCACAGGCCGATGACATTCCCTACAAATTCTTGCGGCGTTAAAATATTGGCAATAACAATAGGTTCCCTGATTTCACTGATGGTACCTGGAGGCGGCAAATTTGCGGGGTTATCTATGTGCGTGACTGCACCCTTATTGTTTAAAATTTCAAACACTACCGTAGGCGCGGTGGTGATTAAGTCTAAATCGTATTCACGTTCTAAGCGTTCTTGAACGATTTCCATGTGCAACATGCCTAAAAAACCGCAGCGAAAGCCGAAACCTAGGGCTTCGGATGTTTCGGGTTCGTAAAATAATGAGGCATCGTTTAAGCTTAATTTGCTCAAGGCTTCGCGAAAATCTTCATAGTCTTCCGCGCTGATGGGAAATAAACCGGCAAATACCTTAGGTTGTACTTTTTGAAAGCCCGGTAAGGGTTTATCGGCACTGCGTGCGGCGTGCGTTAAAGTATCGCCGACTGGAGCACCATTGATATCCTTAATATTGGCAACGATCATCCCTACTTCGCCCGCGGCTAAGGTATTTTTATCGACTAATTTAGGCGTATAAATACCTATTTTAGTGACCTCATGCTGTACACCGGTAGACATGACTTTAATTTTATCGCGTATATTCAAAGTGCCCGCTTTCACACGCACCAAGGAAACCACGCCTAAATAGCTGTCGAACCAAGAGTCGATGATCAGTGCTTGCAGCGGCGCGTCTGTATCCATGCTGGGCGCGGGGATGCGTGTAATAAGTTGTTCTAATAAGTCTTCAATGCCTAAGCCCGTTTTGGCACTGATTTCCAAAGCATCGCTGGCGTCTATGCCGATAATGTCTTCGATTTCTAGTCTTACACGCTCGGGTTCAGCTTGGGGAAGATCGATTTTATTGAGTACTGGAATGACTTCCAAGGATTGTTCAATGGCGGTATAACACACAGCCACCGTTTGCGCCTCTACGCCTTGAGCGGCATCGACTACCAGTAAAGCGCCTTCACAGGCGGACAAGGAGCGCGATACTTCGTAGCTAAAGTCTACATGACCGGGGGTATCGATGAAATTCAGGATATACAGTTGGCCGTCACGGGCTGTGTAATTCAAACACACGCTCCGTGCCTTGATGGTAATACCCCGCTCCCGCTCTAAATCCATAGAGTCCAAAACTTGCTCAGCCATGTCGCGGCTGCTTAAACCACCACAGAGTTGTATCAATCTATCGGATAAGGTGGATTTACCATGATCAATATGGGCAATAATGGAGAAATTTCGAATATTTTTCATGTTTTTAGACTATAACCGGCCTTTTTAGAGTACAGTGGCCATTTTACGGGCTAGCGCGGTGAAAGTAAAGGGCGGTTTTTAGTACTCTTTTTGCTTTAATTGCTCCAGAATAGCCGGATTCTCTAAAGTCGATACATCTTGTGTAATCTCCTCTTCTCTGGCAATGCTACGCAATAAACGGCGCATAATTTTTCCCGAACGCGTTTTAGGTAAATTATCCCCAAAACGAATTTCATCCGGTTTTGCAATGGGGCCAATTTCCTTGGCTATCCACAGACGTAATTCTTCAGCCAATTCTTTTGCTTCTGCGCCAATGGGGCGCAGAGAGCCTTTACAGACTATAAAGGCAACAATGGCTTCACCTTTTATTTCATGCGGTTTACTGACAACGGCCGCTTCGGCGATTCTAGGATGCGCCACTAATGCCGATTCTATTTCCATCGTACCCAGCCTATGACCGGATACATTGATAACATCATCCATACGTCCTAAGATCCAAAAATAGCCGTCATTATCCAGATGAGCTGAATCACCTACGACATAATATTCTCCATTGCCTACTTCTTTAGGAAAATAAGTTTTAAGATACCGCTGTGGATTATTCCAAATCGTTCGCATTTGTGAAGGGAAAGGACGCTTAATGATTAAAGAACCGCTGTTATTGCGCTCAACAGGATTGCCTGATTCGTCCATAATATCCGCCATGATGCCCGGTATGGGGCTGCAGCAGGATCCTGGTTTCATAGGCGTAACGCCAGGGATGGGGCTTAACATGATTGAACCCGTTTCAGTTTGCCACCAGGTATCTACAATGGGGCAACGTTTTTTGCCGATGACTTCATAATACCAACGCCAGGCTTCGGGATTAATGGGCTCTCCTACTGATCCCAACAAGCGTAATGAAGATAAATCAAATTGTTCCGGTAAGCTCGCATCTATTTTAATTAAAGCGCGCAATGCCGTGGGCGCAGTATAAAATATGCTAACGCGATGTCGTTCGATGATTTTCCAAAAACGGCCAGCATCGGGATAAGTGGGCGTGCCCTCAAATATAATTTGCGTAGCACCTACTGCCAGCGGTCCATAGCATACATAACTATGTCCGGTAATCCAGCCTACATCCGCTGTGCACCAAAAGATATCATTAGGCTTAATATCAAATACCCAGCGCATGCTTAAAATGGTTCCTAGTAAATATCCCGCACTAGAATGCTGTACCCCTTTGGGTGCGCCTGTACTACCGGAGGTATACAAAATAAAGAGTGGATGCTCACTGTCTATTATTTCCGGTTCGCAAGTATCGGGTTGGTTATTGATTAAATCATGCCACCAGATATCGCGACCTTCCTCACAATAACAATATTCATCGCTGCGTTTGTGTACAATGATATTTTTAATGCGACTTTTAGTGGCTAAAATAAGTAATGCTTCATCTACCACGGTTTTCAAGGGCAGCTTCTTGCCCCCTCTATTGCTGCTATCGGCAGTAATTAAATAGCATGCCTCAGTATCTGCAATTCTGTCTGCCAAAGCCTTGGCGGAAAAGCCTGCAAACACCACCGAATGAATGGCACCGATCCTAGCGCAAGCTTGCATGGCAACGACACCTTCAATGCTGTGTGGCATATAAATGACGACGCGGTCTCCTTTTTTAACACCCAGTTGTTTTAAACCATTGGCAAACTTACAGACTTGTACTAACAATTCTTTATAACTGATTGTATTCACAATCCCAGAATCGGATTCAAAAATAATGGCGGTTTTGTGCGGCTGTGTGAGCACCTGTCGATCTAAACAGTTATAGGAAACGTTAAGCTGGCCATCTGCAAACCATGTATAAAATGGCGCATTTGTTTCATCAAGTATTTGGCTAAAGGGTTTATGCCAGTCTATATGCTCTAAAGCGAGCTCTCCCCAAAAGTCGGTATAATTCGTTTCGGCTTTGAGCCTTAAGGCCTTAACTTGTTCTAAATTTAAATTGGCTTGTTTTACGAAATCGGCCATTGGAGCAAGAGTATGGCCGTCGTTCGTAACCGATTTTAGTTCAGACATGGTTGTAATTTCCTTAAGCTGCTGTGGCTGATGCTGCTCGTAAATATCTAATCTGCCCTTCCAAGTTCGCCTTCTGCCGCGACGCAAATAAATAATTATCGTGCAAAGCGATGAACTTATCTTCTGCTGCAAACAAAGCGTTCTGTAGATAATCTATATGATCCTCGGCCATTCCTACTTTAAGTTGACATTCAGTCAACTCATGATTCTTGGTTTCTAAGGTTTGGCGCTGCACATTAAAATCCTGCGATATCCGCGCGTAATTTTGGCTTATTCTAGCACAATCCAATTCTAATTTGCTCTGCTTTTTCTGCATTTCTTCAACTTGCGATTCTAAGGCAGTATGCTGAGCCATCAATAAGCCATAATCTTTGTCTAAGGTAGCAGAATCGGTTTCTAGAAACATTTTTTCACGGGCCACTCGCTCAAGCTGCTGCTGCATCTGCACTAGTTTTTGCTCGTAGTCGGCACGTTGTTTTTCTAGGATAATCTCGTGCTCTAGCTGTAATTGCTGTGCTGTAGTTTGATAATGTTCTAAATTAGCTTGTGCGTGTTTTAAGAGCTGATGCAGACGTTCATTTTCGGATTCACTTTCTAGCTGACGGGATTGAAGGGCTAGCAGACGTTCTGCGGTTTTAATTTTTTCTTGCTGTTCGGCCATAAATGCGAAATCAAGGTGTTTACTGTCTTCATTCTGTTGATAGAGCTTTTCTTCTAAAGCCTGTATTTTACGCTGCGATTCCATGTCTTTGGCTTTGTAATGGTTTAGCTGTTCTTGGATTTTGTAAAATGCAGCATCACTTTCTTGTAGCCGCTTATTATCCGCATCATCGGCTCTGGGTTGTAGATTTAACCAGAATTCCTTAATCATGACTAAAAGTTCGTTAGGCAAAATGCCATCATTGGTCTGGAGCAGACCGTTTTGCTGCTTCCATTCACGCAGCAAACGGACAATGGTGCTTTTGCTGCCGGTTCTTAGGACTTCACGGATGTTATCTACCGTGGGAGGTTTGCTCTGTGCTTGTAATGTAGATATAGCGGTTGATACATCCTGATATGTAATCCCTAATCGTCCCATTGTTTACTCCTTTGTAAAGTGAATCTCCGCGGTTGCTCATCTAGGGCAGGCACGGGGGCCTGCCCCTACGGGTGGCCGTCTCTAAAAATAACATAATATGTATACCATAATATAGCCTTATCAGGGTGAACGCATCTAAAAATGAACGCATTGTCCGAGCCGCGACCGTCAGGGAGCGGAAATGAAGAGTGGCTGTTTGAAAAACCGCCCCTGACGGCCGCCGCTCGGGGAAGTCAGTCATACTTTAGAGATAATGTATTACGTAATATTAATAAAAATCAAAGGATTTCACCTTATCATTTTACATAACCGCACATGTTATTGGACAACAGCGTTCTGGATCCCGTTTCTCATTCTGTAATAGAGAGGTCTCTTCGTTCTTGGGAGGTAGTGCCGTGCGTGCCGCCAAAAAAGTAGGTCCTGAGGAAAAATGAGATACCGTGTTAATAGGCGGTTGAGCAGGCCTATTATTCGGCGTATGTAGCATGCCACCATTTAAATTAATCTTCTCTGAGTTAATTATGCCTCCGACCGTTAAAGAACAATCACCCGTTAAAGTAACCACTGCATCTGAGTAAATATTTTCTATAACAGACAAAGCACCCGCTGAACTAACCTGCGCGCATGATCCAATACTGCCCCCGACCGCTACACCACCTTTATGTGCAGTAACTATTGCACCTGAGGCAATACTGCCTTTGACCGTTACATTACCTTTATGTGCAGTAACTATTGCATTTGGGGCAATATTTTTTTCGATCGTTACATCGCCGTTATGTACAGTAACTACCGCACCTGGGCCAATATTTCCTTTGACAAGCAGCGAACCCTCTTTTATTTCAATAGTTGCATTCGCCTTAATACTCTCTAAAGTAGACATATTCTTTTTACCTCGCCCAGTTTAATATTATAGAGCATAAATATTACACAAAAATTTGTGCTCTCAATAAATTATGCCGCTCTTTGAAAAAGTTAGCCACTTAACCACTCCGTACTCTTCAGCAACCGCTGCAGCAGCCCAAAATCATCGCCAACAAAAGCATCGGCAAGGCATAAAACATAACGTTGCTGACGAGCATTTTTGCAGTGCAAAATAATGAGTTGAGGGCCTTGATGAAGCATTGTAAGGTGATCATAGCTTTGAACATCCCTTTTAAACTGCAGATCCATTTTTCCTTTGGGCAGCCAAATGAATGCTTTTGGGGCACATAAAGAATAAAGACTCATTATCCCGGCGCAGGATAAGCTGATGATAACACTAAAAAAAATAAACCACGGCCAGCTTTTACTATAAACAATGATTAAAACTAAGCTTAGGCTGTATAGCAAACTGTATAATAAGATAAGTCGTTTAGAGGGCCGAACGGCGAGCGTAAGCAATGATTTTCTCCACCAAGGCGCGTATCGCTAGATCTTCAGGTTCTAAGCGTGCAATAAACCATTGGTACAAAGTAGGATCTTCTAGCGCCAACAGTTGTACAAAAACAGACCTTTCGCTGTCACTCAAGTTATCGTAAGCATTTTCTACAAAAGGCAACAACAGTAAATCCAGCTCTAGCATGCCGCGTCTGCAGGCCCAATATAGTTTGGCTTTTTCTTGTGCATTATTCGTCATGTCTTGCCTTAGTGTCTGTAGTCCTGATAACATTGTAATCAATATTAACCGTAATTAATCCGAAACACAATGCAATTTAATCCAGATTTTATAAAATTTTTATCCAACTATGGCGAAGTTCGCCTAGAAGAGGGAGCCTATTGCTTTGAACCGTCGCCTATCGCGCAAAAAGATACTTCTAGCACTCTACTGCTCTGCCCTTTATTGAACTGGACGTGGTTAAAGATTTCAGGAGTAGACAGCAAAAAGTTTCTACAAGGACAATTAACCTGCGATATGGAATCTGTTACTGGGCAGCGTGGACACTTTGCCGCACATTGCAACCGCCAAGGGCAAGTCATCGCCACTTTCACTATTTATCTACGCAAAGAGGCTTATTATTTACACTTACCCAGCACAGCCGCACCCCTATTACAAAAAGCCCTAGAACAATATGCCAAGTTTTCTAAGGTCAATATTGAATTAGCCGCTTCCGATCTGATCAGCATCGCTGTTATAGGCGTAGGCAGTGTTAAGGCTTTACGACAATGCTTGGGTTTAGAACCGCCTGTAGTCAATGAGCAATGTTTTCATGAAGCATTATATCTACACCGTGTGCCTGGTGCAGTGGAACGTTTCGTGTGTACGGCAACGGTATCGGTAGTAATTTCTTTATGGCAAGCTTTGCTGACACATAAAGCAAAGCCCTGCAGCGAAAATCTGTGGCATTGGTATGATATACAAGCGCATCTTGCGCATATACGCCCTAAGACCAGCGCTTTATTTACTCCGCATGCTATTGCTTTACCCGAACAGCATGGTGTAAGTTTTACTAAGGGTTGTTATACGGGTCAAGAAATTGTGGCCAGAATGCATTATTTAGGGCGAGGTAAACGCAAACTATCCTATTTGACGCGTAATACTACTTTTTCTTATAGTCCCGGCGATGTTTTACTGGGTGAAGATCATAAAGCAGTGGGCATGGTGCTAGACAGTTATAACGACGCAGCTCAGAAGATTCAGCATTTATTAGCCGTATTATATTAGAGAACCATAACTATGTTTTATCGTCTTTTCGCAGCATTGATCTTAGGTTCATTATTGCCTTTAGCCTTTGCGCCTTGGCAATGGTCCGTATTAGCCATACTCATTCCTTGCGGCTTAATTTTTTTATGGCATTACAGCCGCTCTGTTTTTGAGGCAACCGCTATCGGTTTTGCCTTTGGCCTTGCTTTTTTTGCCACCGGCATTTATTGGATCTATTACAGCATTTATACCTACGGCCATAGCCCCTTATGGATTGCCTATTTAATCATGATTTCATTGTGTATAGTCTTAGCTTTGTTTCCAACACTGTTAGGGTTATTATTACGCAGTGTCAGTGTGCCTGCATGGCTGAAATGGTTGTGTTTATACCCTAGTTTATGGGTTTTCTTAGAAGGCATACGGGCGATCATCGGCAGCGGTTTTCCCTGGTTATCCTTGGGCTACAGTCAAAACAATACTCCTCTAGCCGGTTTGGCACCTTTCATCGGCGTTTATGGTTTATCGTGGCTGTGTGTGTTCATGGGCGCTTTGTTGTTTATGGCGTATCAAAATAAGCGTATCTCTATGCGCATTATACCTTTGCTTATTATTGGGCTAATTTATGCATTGGGTTATGGCGCTAAACAAATACAGTGGGGTGTAGCCAAACCGCCCGCATTGTCGGTGGCTTTAGTGCAAGGCAATGTGACGCAAGATATCAAATGGGATCCGTGGCGATTAGGCAAGAATATCGAGCATTATCTGGATTTAACGGAAAAGCATTTGGGTACAGATTTTATTGTTTGGCCAGAAGCGGCTATTCCTACCGATATTAGTAATATCATACCTACTTTAGATCATATAGATACGGTGCTGAAAAAGCATAATAGTAGTTTACTCACCGGAATTGGCGATAGTGGGGCCAATAATGAATATTACAATGCACTCATTTTATTGGGGCAAGGTCAAGGCTTGTATCGCAAACGGCATTTAGTGCCTTTTGGTGAGTATCTGCCTATGCAGAGATGGTTATCGCCATTGTTGCAGTATTGGCAATTGCCCAATGCCAGTTTATCCGCAGGCTCTATGACGCAGACCGATCTCGTCGTCAATGGAGTAAATGTCGCGCCTTTTATTTGCTATGAAATTATTTTTCCGGGATTGGTACGGAAATCTTTACCGACGGCAGAGTTATTGGTCACCATCAGTGATGATTCCTGGTTTGGCGATTCTCCGGCTTTGAACCAACATCTGCAAATGGCGCAAATGCGCTCCATAGAAATGGCGCGACCGCAATTGTTTGTCAGCAACAGCGGTATTACAGCGATAGTGAATTACAAAGGCGAGATACAAAAACGATTGCCCATCGATGATGCTTTTGTATTGACCGGTAGCGTCATGCCGCATCAAGGCATGACGCCGTTTATCTATTACGGTTCCTGGCCCGTGTGGATTGTATCGGGGCTGTGTTTATTGCTGGGGCTAGGCTGGCAGCGGTTAAAACAAAGGGGTAATAGTCTCCATTAATGAGGAGGAGAAGGAGGTGTTTTGCCGTTTGTTGGCTTGATGTTTCCGCCGCTTAATCTATACAAGGTATTTGCGAAAAAAGAAGGTACCGAACTGCTGGATGAAGAACTGGATGAAGGTACCGCAGGAGTTTCCTTCTTTATCTTGCTTATAAAATCCAATAATAATAAAGATGAAGTTGATAGTTTAGCTTTACTTTCTGGTAAAGCACTCTTAGCAGCACCAATTGCATTGTTCAGCCACTGGATAAAAGTTGGATCTTCACTATCTTTTTTCTGTAAGGCGTCGTTGTATATAGTTAATAGCCTGCCTAACTCTACACGTTTAGAAAGGTCTTGTGTAGAAGCCTGCAAAAAGGTATTAATATCTTTCACTGCCCCTTCTCTACTTTGTTTATCCATTAACTGAGAAACGACTACGGAAACGTCGACGGCGTCATCCTGTGCAGCCGCTATGTGGCTATCACAAACTCGGATCTGTGTTTGAAGCCAGTCTCTATCACTCAGCCCCTGTTCTTTTTCCTCTGGATCAGAAACCACATTTTTATTCAGTAACGAAATTGAGTCTTTCAGAATCATCTGCTCAAATAGCGGGGATAGAAATTCTTTTAACTCTTTACATTGGGCAAAAGATGGGTCTGAACCTAAAAATCGCTCAACCCTACACTTTGCTTGCGCTACTTTATCAGGCTTCTGGCATATAAGATCAGAGAACATCATTTGCACATCAAAAGAATCGGGGGGTGACGACTCTAAAAGTAAAGGTTCTTGTTTTTTAGGTTCTGCTAGGCTTGCATTTTTTTCTTTTATTTTTCCTGAGCAACGATAAAGATTGCCCTCCAACCAATCACACCCAATAGCCCGCGATAAAATACTCACTTTGCTTATTGCGCCCAAGTGCATTTGGATAAGTTTATAATCTTCTAAATCTAAAAAATGTTTCTCATCACATAGCCATTCTTCAATTTTCATCTTTGCTTCTAGTCGTTTTTTAGGGTCGGAATTGCTAAGTGCTATCATTGCTTTATCAATGTCCGTTATATATCGCTTAATAGTAGTTAGCGTTCGCCATTCTGAACTATCAAAATTTAACAACTGCCAGCTAGCTTGTGTATCCGTTGTAACATCAATCAATTGTAAAACGTCTTGTGTTATTTTCTCTCCAAGTATTAATTCATAACGCAGTTTAAACTCTGCATCGTAAAAGTTTTCAATGTTCCCTCTTTTTTTCTTGGCATTCTCTATTCTTTGATCAGGAAAGAAAAGCTCATCATCTATACACATAAAGCTCCACGGACCAGAGGTTACCTCAAAATATACTTTACCATTTGATTTGTAAATATTCACATATTCAGGCAATTCCTTAACGGTGTATACTTTTTTTGTAATAGCGTATGCACGTGATGCCAAAAAATTTAAAAATATATAATAAACTTTTTGTTCTCTAATAAAACCTACTATGCTATTCGCCTCACTTTGTGTAAATCCTTTATTTACTAGTATATTAACCAACCCATCTTTTGATTCAAATTTTAACTTATACTGTAAAAAATCTCCTTCAATTAAGAATCGAAAACCCCGAGTAAATTCCGTTTCACCTCCTTTTAGTATATAATCCGCTTCGGAACCCTTATCGTGCTCTAATAATCCTTGTGGATTTATGGGCGCACCCTGATCTGCTTGGCCAGCTAAAACATGAAGCACACTGCTCTTGTAGTATTCTTGACGTAATCTTTCTTGAACAATTTCACTGAGGCTTCTGAAAATACTTGAAAAAATAGGAT
>VFJT01000075.1 GCA_009885935.1 Gammaproteobacteria bacterium | reverse complement strand
TTCCATGCCGTCGATAATTACTTGGCTAAGCTAGTACGTTTAGGCCGCAGTGTGGCCATCTGCGAACAAATCGGCGAACCCGGTGGCGCTAAAGGCCCTATGCAGCGCGAAGTCACTCGCATCATTACCCCGGGCACCTTAACCGAAGAAGCTCTGCTCAATGCCAACGACGACAATATTTTACTGGCATTGCATCACGAAAAAGGTCGTTTTGGTCTAGCCTGTTTGGAATTAAGTCGTGGCCAATTTGAAATCAGTGAATTAGACAACCTAGAAGCCGTACAAGCTGAATTGGCGCGTTTGCGTCCGGCGGAGATATTGGTCAATGGCGAAATGCCCGTGCCGCAATATCTAAAAGAATATCATGTCAACAAGCGACCGCCCTGGGATTTTAATTTAAACAGCGCCCAAAAAGTATTGCTACAACAGTTTAAGGTACAGACTCTAAAAGCCTTTGACTGCGACCATCTGCCCGCAGCAGTCATTGCCGCTGGGGCTTTATTACGTTATACGTTACAGACACAATGTACCACTTTGGCACATTTACACTCCTTGAAAGTCATTTCTAATAAAGATACGGTTATTATGGATGCGCATAGCCGCCGTAACCTGGAAATTAGCACGAGCTTACACGACAAAGCGTCTCATACCCTACGCGCTCTATTGGATAAAACCAAAACGCCTATGGGCAGCCGCTTGTTAAACCGTTGGCTTAATCAACCCTTACGCCAGCGCGCTACATTAGAACAACGGCAACAAGCGATACAGTCTTTATTAACTACACATAATACCGTCAGAGAATTATTATCGCCTATAGGCGATGTGGAGCGTATTTTAACGCGCGTCTCTTTGCGCAGCGCTAGACCGCGTGATCTGCTCAAATTAAAAGACACCCTATTATCCTTGCCGGCATTAAAAAATAGTCTAAAAGAAAACGATAGTACATTATTAACCACGCTTAAAAACAATATCCACTTATTCCCTGAATTAAGCCAAACGCTGTCTAAAGCCATTGCTGCCGAACCTGCAGCCCTGATACGCGACGGCGGCGTCATTGCAGACGGTTACGATGCCCTCTTAGATGAATTACGACAACTTGCCACCCATGCCGATTCCTTTTTAATTAAACTAGAACAGGAAGAAAAACAAAAGACGGGCTTAAGCTCGCTTAAAGTTGGTTTTAACAGAGTGCACGGCTTTTTTATTGAAATCAGTCGTGGCCAAGCCGAACAAGCGCCATCGCATTATATGCGCAGGCAAACCTTGAAAAATGCCGAGCGCTTTATTACCCCAGAATTAAAGTCATTTGAAGACAAGGTGTTGAGTGCAGAAGCAAAAGCCTTGACTCGCGAAAAGGAATTATATGAGGCTTTACTCGATATCATCAACGAACAATTATTGCCCTTACAACATCTAGCGGATGCCTTAGCCCAATTGGATGTATTAGCTAACTTGGCTGAACGGGCTTATAGCCTAGAATTGATACGTCCTGTACTCTGTGATGAACCGGGCATACTCATCAAACAAGGCCGACATTTAGTGGTCGAAGCCTATTTAGAAGAACCCTTTATCGCCAACGATACCAAACTCACACCGCAAAACCGCATGCAAATTATCACTGGCCCTAACATGGGTGGTAAATCCACCTATATGCGTCAAGTGGCTATTATTGTATTGTTAGCGCAAATCGGCAGTTTTGTGCCAGCGCAACAAGCGCGCATAGGTTTGGTCGATCGCATTTTTACTCGTATAGGCGCATCGGATAATCTCACCGAAAAACAATCTACCTTTATGTTGGAAATGATAGAGACTTCTACCATATTAAGACAGGCAACGGCGCAAAGTTTAGTATTGATGGATGAAATCGGCCGCGGCACCAGCACCTTCGATGGTTTATCACTCGCCTATGCTTGTGCTGAATATTTGGCAGAACACAATCAAAGCTTAACCTTATTTGCCACTCATTTTTTTGAGTTAACGCATTTAAGCGATAATATAGAGTGCGCTATTAATCTGCATGTGAGTGCCAGCGACAAGGATGGCTCTATCGTCTTTTTGCATCGTATCGAAGCAGGCCCTGCTAACAAAAGTTATGGCTTGCATGTGGCACAATTAGCGGGCATCCCCGATGTCGTTATTAATAAAGCTTATGAAAAGTTACAACAATTGGAACTGTCGAATCTGAAGAAAGATATACACGCTATCTTTAAAAATAATGAGCCTGTGCAATGAATAAACCCCTTGCAGCGCCCGGCAGCGATTTATATTACAGTTGGTTGTTTCTAGACAAAGCCAAAAAAGACGCCGTTATTAAATTATATACCTTTTGCGATACCTTATCACAAATGTTGACCTTAAAAGAAAATGATATTTTTAGGGTTAAATGGGCGTGGTGGCAACAAGAAATGGCGCATATGTTCCGGCAAAAAGCAACGCATCCAGCGGCTATAGCGTTGCAAGATGTTATTGTGCAGTATAAATTACCGCCTACCCTGCTACAAGATTATTTAGAGGGCGTAAAATTAACGCGCGAGCTCGATCATTGTTGCACTGAAGAGGATTTTAACGCATACAGCTATAGAACGCGCGGCATTAAACAAAGTCTAGCGGCTTATATTTATGGCTTTAAAGATCCGAATGTATTGCATTATAGCCGTGCGCTGGCTGTGGCCTTAAGTTTAATGGATGAAATATTGCACCTAGGGCGTAATATCCAAAAAGATCGCGTTTTTTTGCCTTTAGCCGTATTGCCTATCTGGCAAGATATTTCTAAGGAAGAAATTCACAGCATTTTAAATACGCAGGCTCAAAAAGCCTTGGCAGACTATAAAGCCGCATCGCTGTTATTGCCCGCTGCTGAACAATATGCACAACATCCTTCTTTGATTGAAGCTAAGCTTAAGTCTAAGCAGCTATTATTGAATGAAAAGGATTTTTCGGTTTTATTGCATAGCTATAGCCAATTAACACCACTTAGAAAATATTTGATCGCTTGGTGGTGTAAGCGGGGTTTGAAACACTGAGATTAATCGTCCAAAGCTATCGCTGCCGTTGTGTCAAACACGCCGTAAACCCATCCCTGGGGGCTCGGGCGCTGCGTCCTGCCATACCTTTATACATAAATCTCTGAGGGCATTATGAAGCAACTATCTCGAACGCCGTCATTGCGAGCTGAATGATCCCCGCGAATTTTACCATTCTCTCGCTAGCTCCTGACTTATTATATCGGGTAATTTTTCAGGGTCAATAGGTATTGTTGATATCATATCATGCTCGATGATGAGCTTGCCAAGATAAAAATAAGAAAATACCTTTCTATCCTTAACGGTGTTCGCTTGAAATTTTCTTTGATAATTCAAGCTATGCCCAATTATCCCGATAATCCAACATACTATTTGAACTATTGCAGCCAATAGCATTTTAACTCCCCATCTATGCACGCACTTTGTATTAGCTTGTCTCGCACAAAGCCCATAGCGTGTATTTTTCATATCTCTGAAACTCTCTTCTATCTGCATTCTTTTCTTGTAGTAATTTATTATTTGCGTTGTTTTATAAGTCTTCGGCAAATTGCTCGCTAAAATCAATGGCTCCTTTCCCGCTTTACGATAACCACCATTTGCTGCATTATAATTCCTAGGCAATTCTTTTGGCTTTTTACGTTTTAATACTTTGGGGGCTTCTTTCGTTACTATTCTACAAGAATGTGGCTGCTGCTTGGTTATGTAGGCTTTGTCATAACTTTTCGCTTTACCTTCTATTAATGGCATTAATTCGTTTGCACCTAACCACTCAGCTTCATCTGTTAGTTTAATAAATTTTCCCGTCCTAATTCGCAATATCCAATTCCAATGGTAACTCTCGATTGCTTGAATCCATTCCTCTCCAAAACCAGCATCCATGATTATTACTATATCATGCCCAGTAGGTAAGCATTCTTGTAGGGCTTCCAAGAATTTTTCCGCTCTGTTTTTTAATCCGGTTTTTGCAAAAACTTCTCTATATATTGGTAATGTGCGCCCCTTTAATGCTATTTCGGCGCTAAGCATCTGTATATCTTGATCATCCTGTATATAGCATAAATCAACAATTATGGGTGCATGCATCTCGAATGTTAAATATTTAAATATATAGCTTGATAATCCAGAGTATATTTCTTCTAATTCTCCATGCAATTTTTTATTGCCCTCTAATCGATCTACTTTCTTTATTTTATGTTTAATATCTATACTTCCTGATAGCTTTCTACCCATTTCTGCTTGAACTAAACTCTGGCTTCTTTGCAGTCCAGCTGCAACATCTAATACCGCTTTTAACCTGCTAGTATGCACATTTTCACACGTTTCATTCAATTCTTCTTGTAACAGTTGATAGACAAACATATTTTATACTCCCATCTCTTATATGGGATATATTTGATCATCTACTCCATTAAAAATCAACCCCCCTTTTGTTAAAAATTCGTGGGGATGTCTCAGATTGCGAGGAGACCGTCTCACGATTCTTGTGCGAATAAGTAATGCTAGTAACGGTTGACGAAGCAATCCAGGAAATCTTAAAAAAATAAGAATGATGCTGTTTTATCAGGGAAATTAAAAAGAAGCGTATCTTTAATACGGGTTGAGATTAAAAATGCGCCCACATAAAGAATCCCATTTTTCTAATTCTTCTGTAACCAGATGACCTTTTTATTCCAGAAGATCTCCTGGATTGCTTCGAATACCGTTACTTATCCCGTGTTTTCGCATCAGATCTGTGAAACGGTATTCTCGCAATGACGGCCCACAGAGACTTGTGTATAAAGATATGGCGTCCTGCAGCGCACGGTTTGACACAACTTTGCAGCAATAGCTTTGGACCTACGCTCCACGCTCTGAATATAAAAAAGCATAAAACTCATTTTATTTTTAACCATGCAATCCCTAGATTGAATCAAACAAAGAAAGTGCCGATGGATATGAATTTACAGGATACAAAGCGCGGTGGTTATGGCTGGGTGGCACGGTGAGGGGCCGAAGGCAGCAAGCAGGCACGAGCACGACGGGGTATCACCGTTGCCAGGACCCGGCCAGCAGGAACTATAATAATTCCTCCCTAGGTTTAATCACGCAGCGCAGCTGTAGCAACCCAGGAAAATATTTGTCAATGAAAAGAAACATCTTGCATATTTTGACCTGAAAAGGGTGGAAAATAGAAAAAGGTTATTTATTGACCACAAGCCAATTTTGTGTTAGAATAGTAAATATTCACTTTTGTGCTATAATTTAAAAATGAACCCTAAACGCAGCTGAAGTTAATTGGTTATCGACAAGAAATTGAGATATTGCCTCAATATGTATGCATACTTCCTGCTTAATCTCGTAGTAAGTAAAAGGAATCTCTTATGAAATGGATTGATTTCGAAGCCCACTTTTTTACCCAAACGGTTCTTGACTATCTCATTAAGCGTGATCGAGCGCCCCGTTTAATTAAAGCAGCAACACCTGGAAGCTATACACTTCAATGTACCGATCAGGTCGCCATGTTGGCAAGTGAACATTTTTTGCAGAAAATCCTCAATGTAGGGGATGAACGTATCGCCTGGATGGATAAGAATAACGTGGATGTGCAAATTCTCAGTTTATCTGCCCCCTCTGGTATAGACTGCATTGATAATGCAGATGCAGTTGCATTGGCACGAGAAACCAATGATGAGCTTTTACAGGCCATACAAAAATACCCTTCGCGTTTTAAAGGCTTTGCAGCAATTTCTGGCGTAGATGTTAAAGCAGGCGTGAAAGAGTTGGAGCGCAGCATTACCCAATTAGACTTTGTCGGCTGGCTTACATACTCTAATTTAGGCAAGGGGCAGTACCTGGATGATAAGAAATTTTGGCCTTTGTTGGAAGCGGCAGAAAGTTTGAACGTTCCCATTTTTCTACATCCGACTATTCCGATGATCCCTGAATTTGAAAAATATGGCTTGGCCCTGGCAGGTCAAGCCATGGGATGTACTTTTGAAACGGCACTATGTTTAATGCGCATGATCTTAGGAGGTGTGTTTGATCAGTTTCCTAAACTCAAGATCATCATGGGACGTCTAGGTGAAACCATGCCCTTCTTAATGGAAAGACTAGACTTTTTATTTGAAAATCCCGGCCTTGCCGTTGGAGATTGTCCTTCGTTGAAGAGACGTCCGTCACAAGTGCTGTGTGAAAATGTGTATGCTGGAACCAGTGCACGGTTTTATAAACCCGCCTTAGATTTTGTAATTGAGGCCATGGGCCCGGATCATGTTTTATTTGCAAGTGATTATCCCTATGTACCCCTGCAAAAAACAATGGAATTCATTCAAAATGCAGGCTTATCGGCTGAAGTTATTGAAAAAATCGGGTTCAAAAATGCCCAAATATTTAATATTACCTAAAGGAGCGTATCATGCTAGATCCAGAAAACACTTTTCGTATTGCCATTGTTCAACCCTTATCGCACAAGCCTGGTCAGGATGAAAAAAATATTCCAGACGCCATTGAATATATTCGCAAGGCTGCGGCGGGTGGCGCTCATTTTGTTTGTTTTCCAGAAAACTATCCAGGACCCTGGCGTATAGACGCCGTTTACGATCCAATTCCTACCATGGCGGCAGCAGCAAAAGAGCATAAAATTCATGTCATTTTTGGTACGCTTGAGCTCATCGATGAAAAAAAAGAAACCGCTTATAATCTGACTTGCATGGCCTATCCAGATGGAAAAGTGGTGAAAAAGCGGCGTACCCACCCAGAGGCCCATATGTTTATACCGGGGGAAAGGCTTCTTGGGAGTTTCAATATGTGGCAGGCGATGATTTTCCGGTATTTGATACAGAGCATGGAAAAGTGGGCTTAGCCATGTGCAGTGAAATTTACATTCCTGAAGTGGCGCGTGCATTGGTTCTACGCGGTGCCGAATTACTTTTTTTCCCTGCGGGTGTAGATAAATCACTTCAATGGTATACTTGGCGTACTTTGATCTGGGCGCGTGCTATTGAAAACTTAGCTTTGGTAGTGACAACCCAAAATATGTTTAGTCACCAAGAGCGTGGTTTAGCAATGATCGCTTCCCCAGAGAAAATTTTATTCGAATCGATTGCTGTAGGCCTCTCGGTTATAGAAGTCAGTCTAGATCCCATCCGTGAACTGCGAGCAGGAGAAGATAAACAACCAACACCAGGTTCCTCTGCAGTTAAACGTGGTTTACTCGGCGATGTATGGCAGCGGCCAGAGCTTTATAAACATATTTATTCGAAGAAGTGAAATGGCCAAATAATTGCTAAAGAGGGTTGAACTGCATATTTCTTTCTTGCAAGATCCTAAACAATTTAATAGTGATGTGCTACATTTAAAAACCGTAGTACCTATAGAAGCAGGATTTTAACCCCTGGATTGCCGCGCCTCGCTAGCGCTCGGCTCGCAATGACAGTACGGTGCAATTGAACATATTCATAGTGCTATTAGGGCAGGCACGGGGGCCTGCCCCTACGAAAACATTTTTTTACTAGCAATCTATGAAGCCAACAATTCAAAAATAGCCTTCGCCGCCATCTCACTCGCATTGCAACGTAATTGACTATGAATGCGTTGATATTCTTCCTTTAAAGCAACACTTTTTTGTGGATCTTTAAAATAGGCTAGCAAGGCTTGTGCCAATACTGCCGGTTTAGCGTCTTCTTGCAAAATTTCGGGCACTAAAGGCTTGTCGGTTAATAAATTGGGTAAACCGATATATTTTACGTTGATTAGCTTGCGCGCTATCCAAAAACTAATAGGCGATGCCATATAGGCTATTACCATCGGCTTTTTATAGAGCAACGCTTCTAAGGTCACCGTGCCAGATTTGACTAAAACCACATCGGCTGCAGCTAATACCGAATGGGAATCCCCTACTTGTATCATTACCGGGAAGTGCGTTAATAGATCTTCGCATTTTACTAAAAATTGCTGCTTTATTTCTTCGTTTGGCAGCGCTACTATAAACTGCAAGGTAGGATCTTGGGCATAACACACAGACGCTGCTTCTAAAAAAGTGCGCGCCATATAGTTGATTTCAGCGCTACGGCTGCCTGGAAATAGCGCGATTATTTTTGCATCCTTATCACTAATTAAATTACGTCGCGCTTCATTGATATCTATATCGAATCCAATCTCATCGGCCAAAGGATGGCCTACAAATTGCACTTTCATGGCATTTTTTTTATAAAATTGCGCTTCAAAGGGAAACAAAGTTAATAATAAGTCGACGGCCCGTTTGATGCGATGAATACGCCCAGAGCGCCAAGCCCAGACGCTAGGGCTGACATAATGCACCGTTTTGATGGATTTCTTTTTAAGCCGTTCTTCCAGATATAAATTAAAATCAGGGGCATCAATGCCTATAAAAATGTCGATTTTTTGCTGAATAAATTGCGATAACAAATAACGCCGTGCCGATAATAATTTGGGTAAGTGTTTAATGACTTCTACAAAACCCATATGCGATAAGGCCGAAAATGAATAGTAACTGTTAAAGCCTATTGCTGCCATGCGCGGACCGCCCACGCCTACAAATTGGATACAGTCTTGTTCTTCGGTTGCTCTAGTAGGGCAGGCACGGGGGCCTGCCCCTACGCCCGTTCTTTCATCTTTTAAATCAAGGCCTGCTTGTCTAGCTAACAAGGCTTGCATAAGACCGGCGCCCAATATATCAGCAGAGGGTTCTAAGGCCACTATCCCTATGGTTAACATCTTAGCGAGCAATACCACGCGCCGATGGGTTTTCTAAAGCCTGCAACATAGAAGCAATTTCAGGATGAGTTTTGACTGTTTCTTTCAGTTTTTCGATTACTTCGGCTATTTTTAAGCCTTGACGGAAGATAATCTTATAGGCCGATTTGATCGCTGCAACTTGTTCTTCCGTAAAACCGCGACGCTTTATGCCCAGTGAATTGATACCAAACGGCTCTGCGGGATCGCCAGACACTAAAACATAAGGCAATACATCTTGACCTACCATGCCTGCATGAGCCACAAAACTGTGCTCGCCTATAATGACAAATTGGTGTATGGCACAAAAACCACTCAATATGGCATGATCGCGCACGATCACATGCCCAGCCAAGGTGGCATTATTGGCAAAAATAGTCTGATCGCCTACGATACAATCGTGTGCGATATGCGCATAAGCCATCAACAAATTATGATTGCCCACACGCGTTACATAACCGCCCTGTTCAGTACCGCGATTAATGCTAACAAATTCGCGTATGGAATTACCATCGCCGATTTCTAAACGGGTTTTACCGCCCTCATATTTCTTATCTTGGGGATCGCCGCCTATGGAGGCATAAGGGTGAATGTGATTGTTTTGACCTATTGTAGTCGGCCCTTCGATGCACACATGCGGGCCTATAATAGTGCCGGCACCGATTTCAACTTCAGCGCCTACATAAGTCCATGGACCTATATTAACACTGCTATCGACTTTGGCTGTTTCATGAATGATTGCGCTTGGATGTATCACGTTTTTTGTACCCTAGATCTAATACTCATAATTTCTGCACTGCAGGCTTCTTCGCCATCCACGCTGGCCACGGCATTTACCTTTAACACGTCACGTTTAATCTTAGTAATAGTGACTTCTAATCTTAATTGATCGCCCGGAATAACCACACGGCGAAAACGCGCATTATCAATGCCCGCAAATAAATACAGTTCTTCACTGGAAACATCATTACCATTGGTTAAAAATGCCAATATACAGCCCGCTTGCGCTAAAGCTTCGACGATCAATACCCCCGGCATAACCGGATTTCCTGGAAAATGCCCAGCAAAGAAAGGCTCGTTGAAAGTGACGTTCTTAATAGCCACTAAACGCTTTCCTACTTCATATTCCAATACCCTATCTACCAGCATAAAAGGAAAACGATGCGGTAGGTAATTTAATATATCCGTTACTTTCAATAATTCACTCATGCAACCTATCCTTCTTTTCTAATTGGCTCACTCGTTTAGCCAGTTCATTTAAGTGCTTGAATTGTATCACATTTCTTGCCCAAGATTCGCGCGATTCGAGCGGAATCCCTGAGGCATAAATCCCGGGCTCTAAAATGGATTTAGACACGCCACTCATTGCCAAAATAACCACGCCATCGGTGATTTCTAAATGGCCCGCAATACCCACCAAACCTGCAATACGGCAATGACGGCCTATAGTGGTACTACCCGCAACGGCGGTACAACCCGCAATGGCTGTGCCTTGCCCAATTCTGACATTATGCCCAATCTGAATTTGATTGTCCAGTTTAACACCATTTTCTATAATGGTATCGCCCAATGCGCCGCGATCAACCGTGGTATTGGCACCAATTTCAACGTCATCGCCTATTAGCACTCGCCCTAATTGTTCTATTTTAACCCAATGCCCTTTCTCGGGCGCAAAACCAAAGCCATCCGCACCTAGCACTACGCCACTGTGTAAAATAGCGCGTTTACCCACCTCGATATGATGATATAGCGTTACTTTAGCATGCAAATAACTGTCATTGCCTATGCTGCTGTGCGCGCCGATAATGCACCCTGGGCCTATAACTACATTGTCCCCGATGACCACACCCTCTTCCACTATAACGCCTGCAGCTATACTAGCACTATGAGCAATTTTTGCACTTTTATCTACCACCGCGCTAGGGTGTATTCCCGTAACGCAAGGCGTTCTATAGGCAAATAAATGGCTTAATTTCGCATAAGCAAGATAAGGATCGGGATATATCAGTACAGCGGTATTATCATTGACACAGCTCGCGGTCTCTGCAGGCGTTATGACTGCAGCTGCCTGGGTCGTTGCCAAATATTTTTTATACTTGCTATGACTAATGAAACTCAACTGCTCAACATTGGCAGTTTCTAGAGGGGCAAGACCGGTAATACACCGATCTTGCCAACGACACTCTACCTCGCAGCCTATAAGCTTCGCAATATCTGCTAAGGAGTAAGACTTTACACTCATGCTACGGGCTAAGCAGCTGCTTTCATTTGTGCAATCACCGCTTGGGTAATATCCACACGCGCGCTGTGATAAGCCACATTCTCACGTTGGAAAATGAGATCCAAGTTTTGTTGTTTAGCCACTTTAGCCACCACCTCATCGATACGCTTTAATACCTTAGACATGGCTTCATTTTGTGCTGTTTTAGCATCTTGGAAGTAGTCTTGTTGCATACGTGCTAAATCGCGTTGTTCACGGCTTATTTTGTCGGTCAATGCATCTTTATCCGTAGCACTCATCACAGAGGCATTACGTGACATTTTATCGGTATCGGCTTTTAAAGCCGCTTGCGTAGCCGTCATTTTGTCCATTCTAGGCTTAAACTGTGCTTCTAATTGCTTTTTCAAAGCTTGCATTTGTGGATCAGTTTTTAGAACTTCACCCAATTCAATCACGCCAATTCTAGGTGAGGCGCTTACTGTTGTAGCGGCTGTTACTGTTGTGGCCGCTGTATTTACAGGTGCCACCGCTGTGTTAGCTGCAGCAAAAGTTGTGGTCGCTAAGCCCATGGCCAACACACTCATCAGGGCTAAAGTTAATTTTTTCATATTCAATCGTCTCCTGGTTAATATATAAACACTATTACATTAAAAATTCTATTTTTTCATCTCAATACGGGGATTTGCGCGCCAAAAGTAGCATATTTTTTAGGGTATAGTCAAACCAATGCACCCACGCCTGGTTTTCGTAGGGGCAGGCCCCCGTGCCTGCCCTAGCCAGGGCAACCACAGGGGGTTGCCCCTACGACCTAGCCCTTTGATTCGAAATCGCTATTACAAGAACGAGGTTCCCGCCGAGAATTGGAATACTTCGCTAATATCGCCAGGCTGTTCATTCAGCGGTTTAGCCAAGCTGAATATGATCTGTCCCATAGGCGTTTGCCACTGCCCTTGTATACCGGCTGAATATCGTATAGGACCCGATCCCGAGCCTGTATTCGTAGCCGCAGGCGCACCACCATTCCAATTATAAACATTACCGGCATCCATGAAGGTAGTCACTCGGAAGCTGTCTGGAGTCAGTGGGGTCGGTATAATTAACTCAAAACTACCCACCGTCATAGTATTACCACCGATAGTCGATTCAGAACCATCCGAATTTAAAGTTCTAGGGCCTATAGAAAAGCCTTCATAACCGCGCACAGCACCGGGTACACCTATACCACCAGCACCGAAGTTTTGATAGAAAGGCAAATATTGCGTGCCTAAAAGACCGGCGCCATAACCCACCTCACCCCGTACCGATGCAATAAAACCCTTACCCAAAGGTTGATACACACGACCCGTATAATCTAATTTATAATAACTGACGTTGGTCCCACCACCGGGCAATGCCACGCTGCCGCTTAACGAATGAGAATAACCCCGTGTAGGGAAAATGGCTCTATCGTAACCATCATGACTCCAAGCAGAGGTTAAATTAACGTTATAAATGCTTTCATGGGTAGGGTACGGTATAGGTAAACCGGTAACGGGATCGACTGCTACATAATTGTTACGCTGCAATGGCATGGTTAAAGTATAATCATCCATAAAATTGATGACGGAGTCACTGGCACTAGCCCCCGTATTTAACAAGGTTGCTCCATAGCCTATGCCCGCGCTCACATGATCTTCTTCACTGACAGGAAAACTGTAAAACATTTTAAGACCGTAGTCATTCATTTCATACGCAACACTGTCGGTATAGGTTTCATCGGTGTTATAGCGATCCGCATAAACACTAAAGCCTCTACCCACACCATCCATGGTGTAATAAGGATTGAAGTAACTTAAAGATACACTTTGCTCTCCTGAAGCGACACTCGCATTAGCCCCCACTGCTTTACCCGACCCTAAAAAGTTGGGTTGCGAATAGGCTGCATTAATCAAAAAACCTAAAGTATTCGTATAGCCTAGGCCCATGGACATGGTCGCCGATGGCGCTTCGGTTACATTAAAGTCCAAATCCACTTGATCGTCGCTGCCCGCTACGGGAGTATTATCGACCTTGACAGTCTTAAAATAGCCGGTACGATTTAAACGAGTTTCGGATTGCTTAGACTTAGACAAAGAATAGGGTGCAGCTTCCTGTTGCCGCATTTCCCTACGCAATACTTCGTCTTCGGTTTTATCATTGCCATGAAAATTAACATCGCGCACATAATAACGGTTACCGGGGCTTACCAAGAAAGTCACAAAAACTTGTTTTTTAGCGGCGTCCACTTCAGGTAGAGGTTCTACATGGGCGTAAACATAACCATCATTGGCCATGGTGTTATTCATGGCTTGAGTGATAGTGGTTACTTTCTTGCGATTAAAAATTTCATTGGGGCTAAAATGTACAAATCTTTCTAATTTTTCTTTAGGTTCAACGAACGTGCCGGCCATTTTATAGCCGCTCACCGTAAATTGATCCCCTTCAGTAACATGAACGAGGATCGTCACCTTCTGTTTATCTGGGCTTAATAATACCTCAGAACTGTCGATTTTAAATTGCACATAGCCTCTGTCCATGTAAAATGAACGCAAAGTTTCTAAATCGCCAGTTAACTTTTCTTGTGAGAATTTGTCATTATCTGTTAGAAAAGAAAACATGCCTGTGGTGGATAAGCTAAATTGCTTGACCAATTCTTTTTCTTTAAACGCATGATTCCCTATAATAGAAATTTCACTGATCTTCGCCAACGGCCCTTCGAAGACGGTAATATTAATGTCAACGCGGTTACTGGATGTAGGCGTTACTTTTGCCGTCACGGTGGCATTATAGTTGCCGCGATTATAATATTCGCGCTGCAAGGAATCGCGTATGCTGTCTAATAAGGAAGGATCGTAAACGCGCCCTTCGGCAAAGCCCAAATCAGACAAAGTCTTGCGCAAAGTTTTAGTGGGGATACTCTTGTTACCATTAATTTTAAATTGACCGATAGTGGGCTTTTCTACCACTTTAACAATTAAGGTATTACCTTGGTGATCTAAAGTGACATCGCTAAAAAACCCTGTTTTATACAAGACGCGAATAATTTTAGCCGTGTCGGTTGGCTTAATGGTTTGCCCGATCTCTATAGGCAAATAATTTAATACGGTACCTTCAGTAATACGTTTTAAACCTTGGATTTCAATCTTATTGACTGTAAATGATTCTTCGGCATAGGCACGCACGCTTAGACAAGCTAGCAACGCAGTAGAAATTAACGATAGTCTAAGTCTATGTTTCATAATTATCCTTGTAAAAGACGCATGATATCGTTATAAGAGGCTAACAGCAACAGGGCAAGCAAGATTGAAAAGCCTATTTTTATGCCTATTAATTGAACTCTGTCTGATAATGGCTTACCACGCACTATTTCCAGTAAAAAATAGAACAAATATCCGCCATCTAACATTGGAATGGGTAATATATTAACAATCCCCAAGCCTATGCTGAGCAACCCTAAAAAACCTAAATAAGCAGCTAAACCGGAATAAGCGACTATACCTGCCCCCTCTGCAATCCCTATAGGCCCCGCTATGCCACTCAACCCTATTTTGCCGGTGATCATTTTATACATTAAATTAAATGATAAGCTGGTCATACGCCACATTTCATGGGTAGCCATGGGAATGGCCGTTAAGGGACCATAATTTTTAATCACCAATAACTCTTTAGGTATAGGCATGGGCTTTGCTCTGATACCCAAATAACCGCGACTCTCGCCTTGGTGATCGATGCGTTTCCCCAGCGTTACACTCAGCGTCTCTTTAATATCGTTGCGCGTGATAACCAAGTTTACCGTTTGTCCGCCTAAACCCGTGATATGTTCCAACAGCTGTTGCCAATTATTTATCGCTTGCCCATTAATACTGATAATTTTATCGCCATGCCGCAAACCCAGCGCCGCGGCCGGGCTCTTAGGTTCGATTTGATCCACAATCGCTGGCACATTTAAGGCAAAGGGAAATACCCCAAAATCTTCTAAGATATCGACATTATTCTCATCCAAACGTATTCCCGATATATTGACCGATATAGAATGCGCTGCCGCATCATTAGGTGCACGCACCCACACCAATAACGGCTTGTCTTCGGCTAATTTCCCGTATAGAGCAAGGCGTATATCTTGCCAGGAAGATACTTTTTCGTCATTAATGCCCACAATGCGCTGCAGGGGTAAGAATCCTGCTTTAGCGGCTAAGCTATGAGGTACAATCTCACCGATGATGGGCTTGATTTGATGCACCCCTATCACCAACATAAGCCAAAAGACAGCTATGGCAAATAAAAAATTAAATAAAGGTCCGGCTAAAACAATGGCGATGCGTTTAAAAACAGATTGCCTATTAAAAGCAAAACGGCGATCTGCTAAGGGCACTTTGGCTTCATTTTCATCCAAGAATTTAACATAGCCGCCCAAGGGAACTGCCGATACTGCAATTTCTAAACCTCTGCGCGTTGTTTTACGCCAAATAACTTTGCCAAAGCCTATAGAAAAGCGCAGTGTTCTGACACCCAAGCACCGTGCAACGATAAAATGCCCCCATTCATGCACGGCAACTAAAATGGAGATCGATACTAAAAATAGTAGGATTGAAATTATAATTGACAATTCCTTTTCTCCTGTTCTGTAAATTTCTCGTATTTTAACGAATTATTCTTACATCTATGGCAATATCATCTGCCCTAAAGCAAAACAAACCGTTGCCACCAGCAAACTATCTATACGATCCAAAATACCCCCATGTCCGGGTAATAAATGGCCGCTATCCTTAACGTCATACATACGCTTTGCCATACTTTCCACTAAATCGCCCAATACTGACATTACGGCAGTGATTAGAATTAAGAAAAACCACGCCCATGGTGCGTGTTTATAAGGATTAACCCATAATACTAGCGGCAAAGATAAGATCATCACCACCAGCAATGCCCCGAATAATCCTTCTCTGGTTTTCTTAGGGCTGATCTCTGGTGCCAGCGGTTTCTTACCCCATAGACGGCCAGCAAAATACGCTGCTGAATCCATTATCCAAACGATGGCCAGTAAAACGAAAACGTATACGGGCGAGGCTATTTTTAATACCATGAGGCTCGCTAAAAAAGCAATGAGCGCAGACAACCCACAAAAAGCCCTAAGCCATGCTGACCGCTGCCAAAAAGCACTGCCCTTCGGATAACGACATAATGCTATTATGAATGCTATCCACAATAAAACGCCGCCTAAAGTAAATAATTCAAAGGGTAAGCACCAGATTAAAGCACATAAGAGTAGGGTTAGTATTATATAAAGTATTTTAATTTTTGGATCTTTAAAATTGGCCAATGTACACCATTCAAAGGCCGCTAAGGCGACAATGCCACAGCCTATTAAAAAGAAATAGAGCTGCGATGAAAAGTAAATCGCTGCCATAACCAGCGGGATGAGGATCGCCGCCGTTAATAATCTTTGTCTAAGCATTATAACTACCCCGTTCAAGACATGGATCGTAGGGGCAGACCCCCGTGTCTGCCCTAAGCAAGGCAAGTTCCGCGCTATTTTCAGGGCGGACACGGGGGTCCGCCCCTACGCTAAGATTAGTACCTTCAGGTACATTGAGTATATTATAGCTATGCATTTTCTGTTCCTTTAAGTTGCTCGCTAATCTTACCAAAACGCCGTTCCCGCGCAGCATAAAATGCAATGGCCTTATCTAATTCAGCTTCATTAAACTCCGGCCAATGTTTGTCCGTAAAATAAAGCTCAGCATAACTTAATTGCCATAATAAGAAATTGCTCAGCCGTTGCTCACCACTGGTGCGTATAAATAAATCCGGATCGGGCCAAGCGGCTGTAGATAAGTTCTGGCTAATAAGATCTTCGTTAATATCAGCAGCACTCAATTGATTGGCGGCTACTTTTTCGGCTAAACGCTGACAGGCTTCTCGTATATCCCAACGACCACTATAGTTAAAAGCAACGATGAGAGTCATTCTGCTATTATCCCGCGTTAAGGATTCAGCTTCTTGCATGCTGCGTATAAGATCGGCATGAACCCGCTGCCTATCGCCAATAAATTGTACGCGAATACTGTTTTCGTGCAATCGTCCTATATCGCGGCGCAAGGCCGTTAAAAATAAGTTCATGAGATAATTGACTTCGTCATTAGGGCGCAGCCAGTTTTCTATGCCAAAAGCAAATACGGTTAAATAAGACACACCGCGTTTGGCTGCGGCTTCAATGATTTTTTTAAGGGATTCTAAACCCGCTTTATGGCCAAAATGACGCGGTTTAGCGTGCGCTTTAGACCAACGGCCATTGCCATCCATGATAATTGCAATGTGCTTCGGTACTTCCATTTGCTTTATACCTCAAGCAACTCGGCTTCCTTGTGCGTAAAGATTTTATCGATTTCTTCTATATATTTATCGGTTAATTTTTGAATTTTATCCTGCCCTAGTCGTTCATCATCTTCACTGATACTTTTATCTTTTAAACTATCCTTCAATTGCGTATTGGCATCGCGGCGCACATTACGTATGGCAACTTTGCTGTTTTCAGCCTCCAATTTGACATGGCGAATCAATTCCTTGCGGCGTTCTTCGCTCAAAGGAGGCAAAGGCACGCGTATAATGCTGCCTACCGTAACGGGGTTTAAACCCAAGTCTGCGGTTAAAATGGCTTTTTCAACTGCAGCCACCAGATTTTTCTCAAAGGGCGACACGCTGATAGTACGAGAGTCAGCCAACGTGATATTGGCTACTTGATTCAAGGGCGTATCAGTCCCGTAATAAGACACTTTAATAGAATCTAATAAGCTAGGGTGCGCACGTCCCGTACGCACTTTCAACAAAGTTGCGTGCAAGTTTTCTATGCACTTTTTCATGCGCGTGGTGGCATCGGTATAAATGGTTTCTAACATAATAACGGTTCCTTATAGAAAAGTATTAAGAGGTTGCCAAAGTAGATTCTGTGGCATGAATTAAGGTGCCTTCGTCTAGCCCTAACATAATGTTTTTTAACGCATGGGGTTTATTGATATTAAAAACAATAATAGGTAATTGATAATCGCGGCACATGCAAATCGCCGTAGTATCCATAACACGTAAATCTTTTTCAATGACTTCGCGGTAATTGAGCTGGCTATAGCGTTTTGCCGTAGGCACTAAAGTAGGATCATCGGTATAAACCCCATCCACTTTGGTTCCTTTTAACAATAGATCAGCGCCAATTTCTATGCCCCGCAAGCTCGCTGCCGAGTCGGTGGTAAAAAAAGGATTACCCGTACCGCCAGAAAAAATAACCACCGTACGATGACGCAGATGATAATCTGCCTTGCGTATATCCATAGGATCAACCAATCCGGTCATGCTAATAGCAGACATTACACGCGTTTCTACACCCGCACGTTCCATAGCATCACGCAAAGCCAATGCATTCATGGTGGTGGCCAACATACCCATGTGATCGCCCGTGACGCGTCCCAAACCTACTTTAGCCAGAGCCTCACCGCGGAATAGATTACCGCCCCCCATCACCAAGCCCACTTCAATGCCCAAACTGGCAATTTCAGTGACTTCGCTGGCAATGCGATCTAAAACCACAGGATCAATTCCAAATTGAGAATTCCCCATCAATACTTCGCCACTCATTTTTAACAGTATGCGACTATATTTTGGTTTTGTATGACTGCCAAACATAATAACTCCTAATTCTGTATTCAAATCTCAATGCTGTTCAGTGCGTAGGGGCAACCCCCTGTGGTTGCCCTAGTAGGGCAGGCACGGGGGGTTGCCCCTACGATCTTTTTTGCATCTTGAAGTACAAAAAGCTTATCCTTTAACTTGTGCCATCACTTCACTGGCAAAGTCCACTACTTGTTTCTCTACACCCTCGCCCACTTCAAAACGCACAAAACTTTCGACTACGGCTTTTTGGGCGGCTAACACTGTGTGCACGGGTATATTTTGATCTTTAACAAAAGGCTGTCCTAAAAGACTGACTTCGTCTAAGTATTTTTTAATGCGCCCATCGACCATTTTGGCCACGATGTCTGCAGGCTTGCCACTTTCAGCCGCTTGTGCCGTGTAAATCTCGCGTTCTTTTGCAATGAGTTCTGCTGAAATATCTTCTGGACTCACCACGAGCGGTTGTAATGCCGCCACATGCATCGCCAAATCTTTAGCTAAGGGCATATCGCCGCTTTTCATAGCCACCAATACGCCTATGCGATTGCCATGATTATAAGCGCCAATCAAACCGTGACTGTTCACTAAAGCAATACGACGAATATTGATGTTTTCGCCTAATTTGGCGATTAAAGCTTGTCGTTTTCCCTCTACGCTTAAATTTTCAGCCGCATCGAATATAATGTCATTCAATTGACTGCTGTCATTCGCATTGTGTTGCAAAGCCAGTTGCGCCACGCGTTGCGTAAATTGAATAAAATCTTCGGCGCGCGCCACAAAATCGGTTTCACAATTGACTTCAACCATCGCGGCTTTATGATGATCAGCACTCACGGCAAAAGCAACCAAGCCTTCTGCAGCAATGCGATCGCCTTTTTTAGCGGCCTTAATAGCGCCTTTCTCACGCAACAGCTGAATAGCTGCTTCTATATCACCCGCTGTTTCTTTTAACGCATTTTTGCAATCCATCATGGCAGCACCCGTGCGCTCCCGTAATGTTTTGACTAAACTTGCAGATATATTCATCTTTATTGAGCCCCTTCTTTGTCGTCTGCAACCGTTGGCGTGGGTACTACCACAGCTACAATTGGCTTATCGTTCACCACGGCTACAGAAGGTGTAGAAACTGCTTTAGCGTCTAAGATTACATCGGCAACCATTTTAGTATAAAAACGAATAGCGCGGCTGGCGTCGTCATTGCCTGGAATAATATAATCGATGCCATCTGGGGAGTGATTGGTATCGACAACGCCTATGACTGGAATACCTAAACGTTGTGCTTCGGTAATAGCAATTTTTTCATTGCCCACATCGATAACAAACAAAGCATCCGGTAAACCACCCATATCTTTAATGCCGCCTATACCGCGTTCTAGTTTATCCATTTCGCGTTGGAATTGCAGTGCTTCTTTTTTAGTGAAATATTCAAAAGAACCGTCTTGCTTCATTTTTTCCAATTCGCGATAACGCTTAATAGATTGCCTCATGGTTTTATAATTGGTGAGCATGCCGCCTAACCAGCGATAATCCACATAGGGCATACCACAGCGTGTCGCTTCTTCTTTTATAGCGGCTTGTGCCGAATATTTAGTGCCTACGAATAAAATTTTGCCGCGGTTGCTGACTTTAGATGAAATAAAATTCAAAGCATCGTTAAACAATGGCAATGTTTTTTCTAGGTTAATAATGTGAACCTTATTGTGCACCCCAAAAATATAGGGCTCCATTTTAGGGTTCCAGTACCGTTTTTGGTGACCGTAATGGACACCGGCTGCTAACATATCTTTCATGTTGATCATTAATATATCTCCTCAGGGTTAGGCCTCCACGCACCCGTATGACGAACCTGACTCAATATCAGGCACCCCGTCGTACGTTATGGTACGTGTGTGAATTTACCGAAATTTGCATGTTTCGGCAGGACTTTATATCATACTGTATAATTAAACTCAACTGGGCAAATAGTGAACACATTAATTAAAACACCTGAAGCTATTGAAAAATTGCGTGTTTCGGCGCGTCTAGCCGCCGAAGCATTGGAAATGATAACCCCCCATGTTAAACCTGGGGTAACTACAGATGAACTCAATCAAATTTGCCACGATTATATCACCAATGAGCAACAGGCTTTCCCCTCCTCCTTGGGCTATAACGGCTTTCCAAAATCCATGTGTACATCTATTAACCATGTTGTATGTCATGGTATTCCTAGCGATCGAGTCCTAAAAAATGGTGATATTTTGAACATAGATATTACCGTCCTAAAAGACGGCTATCATGGCGATACCAGCAAAATGTTTTTAATCGGTAAAGTCAGCGTTTTGGCGGAACGTTTGGTGCGCGTCACCCAAGAATGCCTCTATCGCGGTATTGCGGTGGTTAAACCGGGGTGCACGCTAGGCGATATAGGCGCCGCCATTCAGCAACATGCCCATGCCAATCGCTTCTCCGTAGTACGCGAATATTGCGGCCATGGCATAGGAGAAAATATGCATGAAGATCCGCAAATTTTACACTATGGCATTGCCGGTCAAGGCATGGCATTACAAGAAGGCATGACATTTACCATAGAGCCTATGATCAACGCGGGCAAAGCCGCTGTTAAATTATTGAGTGATGATTGGACCGTAGTCACTAAAGATCACAGTTTATCCGCGCAATGGGAACACATCGTTTTGGTCACTAAAGATGGCCATGAAGTGTTGACTAGGCGCAGTGAAGAACCCGTACTTTAGCGATGAATGATACCCTGCTCAAACTCACTGCTTTATTAAACGATGGTGAATATCATGATGGCACTTCTATAGGTGAGGCATTACAGATGACACGCGCGGGGGTATGGAAGCTCATTAAAAAGCTAGAGCAATACGACGTACCCTTAACGTCTGTCAAGGGCAAGGGTTATCGTTTAGATGCACCCCTTATTTTATTAGATCCACAAAAAATAACGCATTTATTGGCTAATGGAGCAGTTCAAATTGAAGTTTTTGAAAAAGTAGCGTCTACTCAGTATCTTAAAAAATACATGCGGAAAAATAAAGATATTCAAGTCTGTATCGCCGAAATGCAAAGCCTAGGGCGAGGTCGTTTAAACAGACAGTGGCATTCTCCTTTTGGCCAAAACATTTATCTATCGCTACTCTACCCCTTTCAAAAAGACATCAGTGAATTATCTGGCTTAAGTTTAGTGGTTGGTCTAGCACTCTGTCATGCCATCGAAACCGTTATTGGTACTAAAGAAAAAATAGGGATCAAATGGCCCAATGACATGGTCGTTGCAGCTCAAAAAATAGCGGGCATATTGATAGAAATCCAGGCTGAATCCAATGGTTTTTGCCAAGCTATTATCGGCATAGGCATCAATGTAAACATGCAAGCAGCAGATGCTGACAAAATAACGCAAGCTTGGTCGTCATTACAACAATTAAGTGGTACTTACATTGATCGCAATACAATCTGCGCAGAGTTGATTCGCCAACTTCTATTATATTTAAAACGATTTTCTAGCTCTGGCTTAACTGTCTTCATAGATGAATGGCAACAACGTGATGTTTTATATCAACAACCCGTAACCGTCATTTCAGGAATTCAAGAATACAGCGGACTAGGTCAAGGTATAGATGCACACGGCCATTTACTCTTAAAAATGACCGATGGTAGTGTACAAAGCTTTGCGTCTGGAGATACGACCTTGAAGAAGTCTGCATAGGTATTAAAATACATTTTTTTGTATAAAAAGTGTATTTTAATAGCATTTCATGCGTAAATCAGTCATTTTTTTATAATAGAAAATGTGCTATAATACACTTATGAACACATTTAAAGACAACAAACTATTAAATCCCCTGCTGTCCAAAGAATTACATGATTTGGGACAGTGGTTGCGGCTGCTACGTTTAAAGCGGCATATTACTATTGCTGGCATGTGCGAGCGAATTGGGGTAAAAAACCCACGCACTGTCAGCAAAATTGAGAAAGGAGACGCCACAGTTTCCCTAGGCACTTTTATTGAATATATTAATGTCTTGGGTTTGGCAGACAAGGTTTCCGAACGCATCTTAGGGGATTATATTCAGGCTCTATCCATAGAAAAAAAGAAACGCGTTTTTAACGACAAGGAAATAGATTTCTAATGAAAACAGTCGTGGTTTATATCTATTTGGAGGATGGCTTTGTACCTGCAGGACTCCTGGATTTTGAAAATCAAGGACGTTATTCACATTCCATATTTCGCTATGGTGAAAAATATCTAAAGCGTGATAATGCCATCAGCCTAGATCCGATGCAGCTACCTTTGCTTCCTAAGGAATTTGTCACCGAATCAGGCTTTGATATTTTTAACGGCATTCGTGATGCCGGACCTGATCGCTGGGGACGGTATTTGCTGGATAAAAAACAAGGACGGGCCTTAGATGAATTAGACTACATCACAATGGTTAGCCCCGATCGCAGCGGTGCTTTGGCTTTTGCAGAGCATGCGGAAGGTATAAATGAGTCCGTAGTTAAACGTTTAGATTTGAAACTGTGTGTGGATGCTGCCGAACAAGCTTTAACCGGAGAAAATACGCCAGCCCTTGAAGCTTATTTAAATTATGGTCCATCTTTAGGTGGCGCTCGTCCCAAAGCCACAGTCTTGTGGAATAACAAAGCCACTGTTGCTAAATTCACGGTATCGATGGACAAACGAAATGAAGCCCTGATTGAATATGCGACTATGTCCTTGGCTAAACAGTGCGGATTAAATGTCCCACCCATCGATAAAGCACAAGTGTCTGGTAGAGATGTTTTTCTCATCGAACGTTTTGATCGTGTAGTGCATAACGGTGTTGAACGGCCTATTCCCTTTATGTCGGGATTAACAGCAACGGGCTTACATGAACAAGATTATGCAAAGTGGAGTTATCTCTCTTTATGCAATGCTATTAATAAATTCAGCAGTCATCCCAATAGAGATAAATTAGAGTTATTTAAGCGGATGGCTTTTAATATTCTGGTTTTTAATAATGATGATCATATGCGAAATCATGGTTTTATTTATGTAGGCAATCAGCAGTGGGCGCTTTCTCCACTATATGATGTGGTACCTGGGATTATCAATTCGGATGTTTATATGCTGGCGATGAATATGGGTGCAAAAGGTAAAGAAGCCAGTTTAGAGAATGCCTTGTCAGCAGCACGCTATTTTAATATCGTCGATAGTGAAGCCAAACATATTTTCGTTGAATTAGCAGGCATTATAAAGCATTGGGAACAACACTATAAGGATTGCGGCGTTACTGAGCAAGATATCCATAAATTGCGCCATTCGATGTCTAGATTCTAAATGGAATCACACCCAAACAAGGTGCATCAATCCATTGTTTTAAGGTTTCGATATTTTCACTACTAGCCAGCGCATCTTGTTCTATACAATTAGCCACCCAACCCAATAGCGGCACTTTCATCTGTAGTATATTGTGATAGGTTAAAATCGCATGATTCAAACAACCCAACTTAATTGCCACCACTAAAATAACGGGGATCTTTAAATGACAAATGACTTCAGAAAAAAGTTCTGTTTCATTTAAAGGAACGCTCCAACCACCTACGCCTTCTATAATATTGATATCGGCTTCAGCTTGCAAATGAGCAGTAATAGTTTCCGTTAATAAAGCAACCGATAATCTTTTATCCATTAATTTTGCGGCCAGATGTGGCGCAATAGGTTCTTTTAAAGCAATCGGATTAACCACTGGATAGGGTTTAAATATGGAGGCCGTCGCTTGCAACGCCAGCGCATCTTCATTGACCAAATGATTATTTTTATCCATCGTGCAACCTGAGGCTATAGGTTTCATGGCAAATGTTTTATAACCTAGTTGCTCTAATTTTTTTAACAATAAGATGCTGACCGTGGTCTTTCCTACGGCAGTATCTGTGCCGGTTATAAATATATTTTTTGACATAGATAGATTCCTATACAATATGTTAACTGTGGTAAAATACAATTATCTACAAATAATTTTCGTACATTTATTTTTTTTAAACCTCTATTATCAGTACGAAGTCCTGGTGAAAAATTAGCACCTATGGCTTGTAATGATTTTAAAGCCTGATAATGCGATTGAAATAATTGAATGTCTCTGTAGCTATAATGACCAATGAGATTAAAATCGCTATTCTTTAAAATGCGAATGATGTATTCAGATGAGAACGATAGAGATTTAAATTCATCTTTTATTTCAGGAAAGTTTCCGGAAACCGGCATAGAAAAAACAAAATACCCATTTTTTTTCAAATAATGATTTAACAAAAACAATGTCTTCTCTAAATCTAAAGACCATTGCAATCCCATATTGCAGAAAATAAGATCTAAACAATCATCGGGGAAAAGTGTTTCATCAAAATCCGATAAAATACAATTTATAGGGGGCGGTAATTTGTTTTTGGCAATACTTAACAGTTTATCCGAGAAATCGATAGCATAGCATTTTTCATAGCGTATTTTATTTATAAGTTTTAAGGTGCTCTCCCCTGTGCCACAAGCAAAATCCGCTATTTTCCTAAAAGAAGATGCATGCGGCATCAATAATTCTAATGCGCGTTGACTGGCATTATTCTGTACAGCACAAGATGTGTCATAAGTTTTATAGGCTTTATTGAACTGATGCTTTATTTTGTTTTTATAATAATTTTTCATGATATAAACTTATATATAATAGAACGGTACAACAACGCATGGGTTAAAAAGCCACAATGGCCTGCATCCTCTATGCGCACAATAGTAATATTGCTATTCATTTCTTGCAAACACTGTTCATCTTGTTTTAAAATGGCATCTTTGCCTCCAATAATATGCAATATTTCTGTTCTTAACTGCCGGTAATCATCGCGCAAATCAGCCAAAAATATTTTCAATAAGTCTTTTAATTGCCGTGAAGAATCATCTAAAAAATAAGTGCCCATACTGTTTTTATAGTGAATATTTTTATTGGGAAAGTTAAGCTCAGTAATGAATCTTTTCTTAAGTTCATAAAAATCTTGATGAGCGCTTTCTATGAATGCATTTATCGCCTTAGATTCAATACCACTATACCCTGTATCGGCTAATAATTTAGGTTGGCTGGCCAATAATATGAGTTTTCTTACTTTATCTGGAAACAAGCTTGCTATTTTAATCGCGAATAAACCGCCTAAAGACCAAGCGACTATAGTACCAGGCTCTTTAATAGCTTTTGATAATTTCAAAGCAATATCCTCTATAGACATATTGCTATAGTTAAAATAGTCCAATCCAAAACAGAGTTTATCGGCTAAAGCTCCATGGCTTAAAATATCGGCAGAAAATCCCCAGCCTGGGATGGTATAAATAAGTTCATTTTTCATAAAAAATATTCAAAAATTTTATCTAAAAGATAAACTATTTCGGCTTGAGTATGTAAACTATTCAATGAGATTCTTAAACGTGTGCTATTCTGTTGTACGGTAGGTGCACGAATGGCGGCAACGCAAATACCTTGTTTAATCAATTGTTCTTGTAGCCACACCGTTTTTTGGCTATCACCTATTATTATTGCCCTAATAGGCGTTTTGTCCGTAGAAACTAAAGGCAATTTTCTCACAAGTGCCTCAGTATTAAAAAAGGCAATATTGTCATTCAGTGCTTGTAAACGCCACGTTTCTTCTTGAATAATTTTTAATGTTGCTCTAAGCGCACAGCAAAGAGCCGGCGGCAAAGCGGTGCTGTATCTATAGCTTCTAGAAAATTGTAAAATGGATTCTATTATTTTACCATTCCCTGCAACTATAGCTCCCATGGCATTAAAAGCTTTTCCTAAAGGCATCACCATACATAATAATTTAGACTGATGCTCGCTCGCGCCACGGCCATCACAACCTAATATACCTACACCATGGGCATCATCGATAACTAATCCAGCTTGGTATCTTTCCGCAATCGACATGAGATCGGCTATGGGAGCAATATCACCTTGCATGCTAAATATGCTTTCACTCACAATCATATCAGGCTTGACTTTAGCTGCTATTTTTTGTAAATGCATTACGTCATTATGCTGATAACGATAATGCTTGGCTCTGGATAATTGTATTCCATCCAACAATGAAGCATGACATAGTTTGTCGGAAATAACTGTATCATCCCGATTTAATAATGCCGTCATAACCCCTAGATTGGCACAATATCCTGAACTAAATAAAATAGTCTTATCGAAACCTAGCCACTGCGCAAATTCTCGTTCAATACTATCGTGTTCATTAAAATATCCCGTTACCATGGCCGATGAGCCACTGCCTATACCATATTGCTTTATCCCCGCGATCATCGCTGCATTAATAGCCGGATGCTGAATTAACCCTAAGTAATCATTGCTGGCAAAATTAAGGTGAGCTTTACCAGCAGTATGAATTATATTATCGCCATAGTGGCGGTTGCCGATGATATGACGTTGCCGCATCAAATTATTTTTCTGCCAGTTTGCCATTCTTTTTTCGAGCTTGTGACTAAGCATTAATTTCTTCAGGGAACTGCATATTAAGTTTCTTCAATAAAGCTCTATCGCGCTCTAATCTAGGATTTTTTGCCGTTAGCAATTTATCTCCTATGAATATGGAATTAGCTCCGGCCATAAAACACCAAGCTTGCGTTTCATCTGTCATGTTTTCTCTGCCAGCTGATAAACGGATCCTCGCTTCTGGGAATAAGATACGAGTAAGTGCAATAGTTTTAATTAGCTCAAAAGGATCTAATAGTGGCGCTTTTGCTAAGGGTGTACCTGGAATAGGAATCAACTGGTTAATGGGAATGCTTTTAGGCGTTATAGGTAATTCGTATAAAGTCAGCAACATTTTAATTCTGTCTACTCTAGTTTCTCCCATACCTAAAATCCCGCCACTACACACATTTATTCCGGCGGCCATCACATGTTTTAAGGTATTTAATCTATCTTCATAAGTATGTGTTTGAATAATGGTGCTATAAAATTCTGCTGAGCTATCTAAATTATGATTATAAAAATCTAAACCCGATTCTTTTAATGCCAAAGCATCCTCAGCTTCCAACATCCCTAAAGTAACGCAAGTTTCTAAACCTAAATCTTTTACGGCGCGGATCATTGCCACGACCTTGGGTAAATCTTTTTGTGATGGCTTGCGCCAAGCCGCACCCATACAAAATCGTTTGGCGCCATTGAGTTTAGCGTTGCTTGCTGCAGCGACCACACTAGCAAGATCCATTAATTTTTCCTTTTTTAAGCCTGTATTATAATGCGCGCTTTGTGGACAATAAGCGCAATCTTCCGGGCAAGCGCCCGTTTTGATATTGGCCAAAGTGCAAAATTCCATATCCCCTGCTGTAAAATTTTTCTGATGCACGGCATAGGCTAGCTGAATCAGTTCAAAAAAAGGTTGTTCTAGTAAATCTAGACATTTTTGTTCATTCCAGCTGCAATAAGTCATCATGGCTTCCTCAGTAAAGATTGTTCTAGCGGATGATAACTGCTAAGATTCATTTAGTCAACTAATTTTATATTTAAGGTTTACTAATGAATGCCGACGAATTACAGCAACTGGATCAAAATTTAAACTGGCATCCGTGCGCCCAGATGAAAGACTATGAAACATTCAAACCATTGGTTATAAAAAGTGCTTATGATAGTTACATTGAATTATCGAACGGCAAAAAAATTATCGACGCTATCTCTAGCTGGTGGTGCAAATCCTTAGGGCACAATCATCCATTGCTCAAAAAAGCGGTATTAGAGCAAATTGAAAAGTTTGAGCATGTGCTTTTTGCTCATACCACTCACGATACTATTGTGCAATTGGCGCAAAAATTAACCTCGCTGTCGCCTAACTTGAACAAAGTTTTTTATGCTGGAGATGGTTCATCGGCGGTGGAAATCGCTTTAAAAATGAGTCTACATGCACGTGTTCTACAAAACCAGCCGCATCGGTCACAATTTATCGCCCTTAAAAATAGTTATCATGGCGAAACCTCCGGTGCTTTGAGTGTGAGCGATTTAACTTTGTATAAACAACCTTATGCCTCTATGTTATTCACTCCTATTTTTATAGAACCTGCCTACGTAGATAACCTGGATGATCCTCTATGGAATGATGCCAGCGCACATTGGTTAAAAACAGAAAAAATATTAGAACAGTATGCAAATACCACTACGGCTATCATTATAGAGCCTATAGTACAAGGCGCAGCCGGCATGAAAATCTATAGTGCTGATTTTTTATCGCGCTTAGCTTCCTGGGCAAAACACCATGCTATTCACATCATTGCCGATGAAATTATGACGGGTCTAGGTCGCACTGGTAAAATGCTCGCTTCTGAATATGCTCATATTGAAGCTGATTTTGTCTGTTTATCTAAAGGCTTAACTTCAGGATGGCTTCCTTTTAGCGTGGTCTTAACTAACGATGCAATTTACCAACTATTTTATGATGATTACGACCGTGGCAAAGCATTTTTGCATTCGCACACTTATTCAGGCAATGCTCTAGGCGCAAGTTTAGCTTTAGCCACACTCACTATTATAGAAACAGACAATCTATGCGCCAGAGCGCGTGAATTGCAAACTATTCTTTATGCGCATATGAAAGAAATCGCCGATAAAACTCATCTATTACATAAGGTACGCGCCATAGGAGCCATCGTTGCCGCTGATTTTGTCTGGGGGCATAATGAAAAATTCAATCAGCTTTTAGCTCAACGAGCTGTAGAAATGGGTGCTTTAATACGGCCTATAGGCAATACGCTCTACTGGCTGCCGCCATTGAATATTTCTCTGCAAACCCTGGTTGATTTAAAGGATATAACGTTGCAAACCTTAGAAAACTTTAAACACCAATAAATGCATGATATTATTATATAAATATGTATGTTTATGGCGGTTATTTGACAAGGTGATGTAAAAGTGTTACGCTGTATATAGGTTGAATATAAATGAGGTCTATATCATGGCAACAAAAAACCCAAGAATCAATGTAACTTTTGAGGAAATCACTGCAAATTTACTGTCCCAATTAGCACATCAGGAGCATAAATCTGTGGCAAGTTTAGTACGTGAATTAGCAGTTGAAGCGCTAGAAATGCGAGAGGATTTTTATCTCTCTAAACTGGCTGAAACACTGGATGAAAAAGATGCAAAAACCAAAGGGCATGACGACGCATGGAAATAAGGTATGAAGTACGCTATTTAGTAGAGGTTGTAAATAAACACATTCCAGCTTTGCCTTCTAGTGCTAAAACCCTTATTAAAGGAGCAATTGAAAAACGTTTGATGGTGGATCCCATAGGCTATGGTAAACCTTTGCGCTATAGCTTGAAGGGACACAGACGTCTAAGGGTGAGTGATTACCGTATCGTCTATAGATATCAAACGTCAACTATCTTTGCCGGTCAGCGACAATTAAGATTGCCGGTTTTATGATGTGTTAAATTACGTCATGACAACTCCTTGTGTTTGTTTTATCTACAGCTT
>VFJT01000111.1 GCA_009885935.1 Gammaproteobacteria bacterium | reverse complement strand
CGGGAGCTGGAATCAAATTTATGTTAAAACCATTGAAGCCTCAGGACATAGTGCTACTCCTAAAAATGCTGTCTTTGTCACAAGGAGAAATGACGACTCAAAATAAGCTGGCGATTCTTTTATGTATGAGCGTTTCTGAAGTGAATGCGGGTACAAAAAGATTGGTTTCATCGGGTCTCTTGAGCCCTGTTTTGGTAGGAAACAAAGTAGAGGTTATAGCAAATGAACTGGCTTGTGAAGAATGCTTAATCTTTGGTGTAAAATATTTCTTTCCGGTACAACTGGGTGAATACACTAGAGGCATTGCCACCAGCTATGCTGCACCCATACTTGAAAAACATTTTATTTTGGGGGATGATCCTATACCTGTTTGGCCTTATGGAGAAGGAGATAGGAGAGGATTAGCTTTAGAGCCGTTGTATAGTTCTGTGCCTAAATCGTTAACACAACATCCAGATCAACTTTTTTATGAATTACTTGTGTTGGTAGATGCAATACGCAGTGGGCGAGTCAGAGAACGTGATATGGCTATTAAATTATTAAGAGAAAAAATGCATGTTTAGCCCCAGGATAGAAGGATAATACGAGGTGCTAAATGTGTGCAAATTTATAACAAAAGAAGGAGGCTTTAGGCAGTTAACAGAGGCTTAGGCTAGCGTGTTAATATTACTAAAGATTATCTGAATTCAGGGGTAGCGTCATGTTTAATCAATCTTTAACGTTTGCAAATTCTATGGCACTTCAATGGCCCGCCATTATACAAGCGCCAATGGCCGGGGGAATAACAACGCCGGCGTTGGTAGCTGCTGTTGCAGAAAACGGTGGTCTAGGTTCGTTTGCAACGGGGTCCTTAACCAGCGATGCGCTTATAAAGGGGATCGCAGATATTCAATCTTTGACTGCAAAACCATTTTCAGCCAATATTTTTGTGCCAAGCTCTAATAAAGATTATGATAGTTCTGCAGTAGAGGCGTACGTAAAAGCTATCAATAGATTTAGGCGCGAGCTTGGTTTGGAAGCAATAAAAGTGCCAGAATCGCCGCAATTTTTTAAAGACAATTTTCAAGAAATCATTGATATTTTAATAGATAAAAATATTAAGATAGTCAGTTTTGCCTTTGGTATTCCTTCAAGCGATAGTATAGAAAAACTAAAAAGCAAGGGAACCTATTTAGTGGGTACGGCTAATTCTGTGGAAGAAGCAAAAATGCTAGAGGAATCTGGGTTTGATGCCATCGTGGCGCAAGGGTATGAAGCGGGCGGACATAGAGGCGGATTTTTGACATCATCAGCATACTCTGCCATGAGTATGTTTACATTGTTGCCGCAGGTAGTAGAAGCAGTGAAATGTCCTGTGATTGCGGCGGGCGGTATTATGGAGGGTAAAGGGGTCATTGCTGCTTTAACGCTAGGGGCATCCGCAGTGCAATTAGGTACAGCTTTCCTGGCTGTAAAAGAAAGTGGCGCCAGCAAAACGTATAAGGAAGAATTGGAGAAAGCAAAAACAAAAGACTGTGATGTAACAATGGTTACAAGAGCGTATACGGGAAAATTGGCTAGGGGATTAAGAACAAAATTTGCAGAGCAGATTGAAGCCGAGGGAATAGAGATCCCTCATTATCCTATAGCACACTATTTAAGTACTGATCTCAGAAAGCAGGCTGCAGCGCTGGGCTATAGAGACGTTATGGCGATGTGGTGCGGACAAGGTGTGCAGCAAATCAGAAGTGGGTTAAGTGCGAGTGCATTATTGGAAGAGATCAGAAATGAGGTTAAATGTATTTTGCATGAATTAAAGTAACGATGATTATGGGGCTATTTGCCTATAGAATATAGGCAGGATTCAATAGCTTTACCTTGTCTTCTAAGTCTGAGCGTTTAAGAATCAGCTCTTAATAAAAGAGCGGGGCATTAGCTTTGAGGATGTGATAGCAGCCTTGGATAATGGCGATCTGCTGGATGTTGTTGCTCACCATAATATGGAAAAATATCCAGGCCAAAAAATTTATAGGGTGAATATTGATGGATATGTATATTTAGTACCTTATGTAGAGAAAAGTGAAGGGACAGTGTTCCTCAAAACAATTTTTGCTAGTCGAAAATTGACAAAAAAATATTTAGGAAAGGCAGGTGTATGATGAAGAAGAAGCGAAATGTATTTGAAGTAAAGCTAGATGCAGAAGAACAAGAGCTTCTGGATTCCATTGAGCGCGATGAATGGGAAAGCGTAAAAAATATTGAGGAGGAACGGGCCTTCTCCAAAGCGGCCGCTGCAAATTCTCTACGCAAAGATGAGCGTGTAACGCTCCGGCTTTCAAGCGGCGATTTACGGCGTTTAAAACAAAAAGCAGCTTATAAAGGGTTGCCTTATCAAACCTTTATTGCAAGTGTGCTGCATGAATACGCTGCCGGGCATTTTAGCGAGGTTGTCTAGAAGATGGCCGTATTAAACTGTTTAGGGCTGTAATCCTGTACTCTATAACTCTCTCCTTCTGCATTAATACTCTTTTTACTATAGCCATTGTGGCTATTGGATTTGCCATTTAGCGAGCGGCCATGTTTGTCATACCCTAGGTGGTCGGTTAACTCTCCCGCCAGCGCTGCTTCCAACCCTCTTTTCTTTAACGCCTTAAATAGCGCATTAAAGTCCTCTTGAGTTTTACAATCCTTGGTTAATTCTTTTACCAATTCTTCTCTTAGCTCCATAGTTTAGCCCCTTTTTTAGCTAATCTACTAAACTATGGCTTTTTACACAAACTTATTTACAGACTCGCTTTAGTAAGCTTTAACTAATTAAGCAAGAACTGGATTGATTATACTGTTCATCTTCTTCATCTTCTTGTGTTGCTATGGGTTTCTCTTTTGTTAAGCCCTTAATGTTTTTAACAAGAACCGGCTTAAAAAATTCAAATCCATTCTCAATTTCTTGAGAGTACTCGTCATTTTCCGAAGCAGGAGAAATTTTTGTGATACTAGAGAATACATTCTTTTTAAACCATTGAGCATATTCATTCGGATTTGGCATTAATAACGCCATGATATTCCAACCAATAGGAATTTCCTTGAAATCCCCTAAGCAGTATCCTTTTTTATAGGCAAGCGTACCCATCATAATCTGTAAAATAGATTCTGTTCCTCGATTCACTCTACATAAACGAGATTCATAATACATTAATTTTGCTAGGCTTCCTAGGAAAGTATCTTCATCTTTGGAAGTAAGAATCGAACTATATAAGGAATTCGAAAAAACCCAGGTAGAACTATTTCTTTCTTCACGATAAGGGAAGAAAGAAACACGCACAAAATTAACGGTTCCCTCTGCAGAGATATTTACTAAAATAGGACAAGAAACCAGTAATGGATTCTTGTTTTCAGCACGTAGCATGGATTTGTCGGATAGGAGTGCAAAGAATTTATTGTTATCCTTTACATATTGAATTACATGAGGAGCTTGGTATGGCCAAAGTTGCTGTTCACTAGCGTACTGATTAGCAGCCCAAAAAGTTTCATATGCTAAATTATCAAATTCTGTTGATTTAAATTGTCCAAAACGCTCGCTAGATAAGTGCCCTGTTCCTTCAGCATATTTTCTTCGCTCCTCTGCAATTTGCCTATAAAGCGTTTCATAATTGTCTATTTGACATATATCAATCATCTTTCGCATAATCTGCTCATTCCAGTTACGCCACTTTTCTTGGCAATAATGATCCCAACGGTTGCCTTTTTTATTATCTTTAGAACCCGCCGTTAATTTATGTGGATTAGCTGCCATTTTTACCTTCAAATTTTATTTGTGTAGAGGTATTCTACAACAAAAAAATTAAGGTAATATTAAAATAATTAATTTTGAATTTTATAAAACAGGGTTTCTCCAGTTTTTGTGTAAATATACTCTACGCGCTTTGATTGTAGGGGTTGTTGCAGGCACCACTCATCCTCAGTCCTGTATGTTTATATGTACTCCTTCGGACTCGGGCACCTGCGCCCACCCTAAAACCAAATCGCTATGAGTATATAAATTTCAATAACTTACCAATAAATGCTGCTGGGTAAGTTCTGTCTTTTGCGCCATTCAGCACAATGGTGTATCCTATTTCTATTTGCCATAGAGGCTTATTTTGACCAAGAAGCTCCTTAAATCAACTGCGCTGGTTTCGTCCATGACCTTCATTTCTAGGATAATGGGCTTAGTCAGAGACATCGTCACGGCCCATGTTTTTGGTGCTAGTGCCGGCATGGATGCTTTTATGGTGGCTTTCCGTATCCCCAATTTTATGCGCCGTTTGTTTGCCGAAGGCTCCTTTTCGCAGGCTTTTGTTCCCGTTTTGGCCAGATATAAAGAAAAGCATACCGAGGAAGAGGTGCGTGAGTTTGTAGCGGGCATGGCCGGAACCCTAGGAACCGTTCTATTACTGCTGACGGTGGTGGTAGAACTGGCGACGCCTTTGGTGGTGATGATATTTGCCCCCGGCTATCTGCGCGATCCTTACCGCTTCCATGAAGCGAGCGTCATGTTGCGCATGACCTTTCCCTATCTTTTTTTAATCGCCATGACAGCTTTTTCTGGTTCTTTATTGAACACCTACAATCGCTTCGCCATTCCGGCCTTTACGCCGGTATTACTCAATTTCGCCATGATAGGTACGGCCCTATTTTTAGCACCACATCTAGCCAATCCTATACACGCCCTGGCCTGGGGTGTCTTTTTAGCAGGCGTATTGCAACTGGGCTTTCAGTTGCCTTTTTTACATCGCTTGAAGTTATTGGTGCGACCGCGCATACAATGGCGTCATCCGGGGGTAACGCAAGTGATGCGCATGATGATACCCGCCCTATTTGGCGTGTCGGTGGCGCAGATCAGCGTTTTGGTCGATACCTTATTCGCCTCATTTCTGCCTATAGGCAGTGTGTCGTGGCTGTACTATTCCGATAGATTAACCTCTTTTCCGCTGGGTATTTTTGGCGTCGCCATTGCCACCGTCGTATTGCCTCATTTGTCTAAACACAAGGCCCGCGAAGATACAGGCGAATTTAGCCACATCATCGATTGGGGTTTACGCATGGTGTTGCTGATAGGCGTACCTGCAGGCTTAGGGCTGTTAATGCTGTCTGGACCTTTACTCTCCAGTTTTTATTTGTCGGGGGCTTTTAGTGACTACGATGTGATCATGGCCAATAAAAGTATGATGATGTTCGCTCTAGGCGTGCCCGGCTTTATGTTGATTAAAATTCTGGCGGCGGGGTTTTACGCCAATCAAGACATCAAAACACCCGTAAAATGCGCCGCTATTGCTATGGGCAGTAATATCCTAATGAATATAGCATTGATAGTGCCTATGCGTCACGCAGGCTTAGCCTTATCCACTTCATTATCTTCTCTGATAAATGCAATATTGTTGGCAGTGCTGTTGCATCGCAAGGGAACCTGGCATTTCAATGCACATTGGAAGCGCTATGGTATGCAGTTGCTAGCAGCCAACGCAGCAGTAGTCGCCCTTTTGTTTTGGTTATCACCACCCCTACAAACTTGGATGCATTGGCCGAGGTTGCATAGGGTAGAAGTTTTATTAAGCTTAGTGTTTGGCTCAATGGCATTATATTTGGCTGTTTTGCGTTTGGCAGGCTTACAATTTAGAGCCTTTCTGAGTGCAAGGCGGATTGATCCGTGAGGATTATTCGCCATCCCGCCCCGTCCTTGCAAAAATTACCCGTAGCCATCACCATGGGTCATTTTGATGGCGTGCATGGTGGGCATCAACATATCTTGCAACAATTGGTGGCGATTGCGCGCGAATTAAAGGTATTTTCTGTGGTTATTCTCTTCGAGCCGCAAGCCAATGAATACTTTGCAATGCAAAAAAAAACGGATATTCCGGCGCGTTTGACGCGTTTTCGCGAAAAGGTAAATGAACTGACTAGCCTAGGCGTAGACATTGTCTTATGTCTGCGTTTTGATAAAGCGATGGCGGCATTATCGGCCGAAGAATTTTTACAAACAATCGTTTTTTATTATTTTAAGGTAGAATATTGGCTGGTAGGGGATGACTTTCATTTTGGTGCGGATAGAAAAGGCGATTATTATTTTTTGACGGAGATGGCGCGAGCGCATCAATTTACATTACAAAGCAACCCTACTTTTTCTTTGAACGGGGAGCGAGTGAGCAGTACATTGATACGCGCGGCTTTAGCCACAGCCGATTTGAAATTGGCAGAACGCTATTTAGGACGACCCTATAGCCTAGTTGGTCGTGTCGCCAAGGGGCATCAGCGTGGGCGTATCATCGGTTTTCCTACGGCGAATATTCATCTATTGCGCCGTATTTCTCCCGTATTAGGTGTTTTTGCGGTGAAGATAAAAGGCATAGGGGATGGTTTCTTAAACGGTGTTGCCAATGTAGGGTTGCGACCTACGGTAGAAGGAAAGGGCACACGCGTGTTGTTAGAAGTGCATATTTTCGATTTTAATGACGACATTTATGGCCATTACCTAGAAGTTGAATTTATTGTTAAATTGCGCGATGAGAAACGATTTGACTCTTTCGATGCATTAAAAGAGCAGATTTTATTAGACGCAAAGCAGGCTAGAGATTTTTTTAAAAAAATTGATGATTGTTCCCTATGAAATAGGCTTCGGTAACAAAAAAATAGCGGAACCCGTCATTGCGAGCGTTAGCGAAGCAATCCAGGAGGATTTTTATAGAGGAGAGATTATTATGTATCATAAGGGTAATAAAAAAACGTGGGGCATATAAAAATTAGGGTTTTATCCCTGGATTGCTTCGCTAACGCTCGCAATGACGGGTTTCGAGAAAATGAGTAGTTACAGATGTTAAATGATATCGATATTATTTTAATCAACACCAGCCATCCGGGGAACATAGGCGCTGCAGCGCGGGCAATGAAAACAATGGGCTTTAAACAATTGGTGTTGGTTGCACCCAAACATTTTCCGCACGCAGAAGCCGAGGCACTGGCTGCTTCAGCCAGTGATGTGTTGCAACAAGCGCGCGTCGTATCCAGCCTAGATGAAGCCTTGATGGGCGTGACACTGGTGATAGGGACCAGTGCGCGGCCACGCGATTTGGCAGCGCCCTTATTAACAGCCAGGGAATGTGGAGCTTGGTTACTGCGAAACAGAGTAGGGCGTACAGCGGTTTTGTTTGGCGAGGAGCGTACCGGCTTAACCAATGAAGCTTTAGATCGTTGTCATGCCTATGTCTACATAGATACTGCGGATGAATATGCTTCGCTGAATTTAGCGCAAGCGGTACAAGTTATTGCATATGAATTGCGTCTAGCCTTATTATTGCCAAAAGCGAAAAACCAGCAAACGGAGGCGTTATTGGCGGATGATACAGCCATGGAAGGATATTTTCAACACCTAGAACGGGTAATGGTGGCTACAGAATTTTTAGATCCAAAATTTCCTAAACGCTTACTGTCACGCTTGCGACGTTTGTATCATAGAGCGAGACCCGATGTGCAAGAGCTGAATATTTTACGCGGTATTTTAACTGCGGTGGAGAAAAAAATTGGTAGTTAATGGTTTTGATCCGATCTATTTAGATTATATGGCTACCACCCCGGTGGATGAAAGCGTCGCAGAGGAAATGATGCGCTGTTTAACTATGGAAGGTAATTTTGGTAACCCCAGTTCTGCCACGCACCTGTATGGTTGGCGCGCTCAAAACACCGTTAAAGAGGCGCGCGAATTATTTGCCGCCAGCATAGGGGCTACAGCGCGTGAAGTGATATTTACTTCTGGTGCTACAGAGGCAAACAATTTAGCCATACAAGGTGCCGCGCGTTTTTATGCTAAAAAAGGCCGTCATCTTATTACGACGACCATAGAACACAAAGCGGTATTAGATGTATTTCACTCACTTGAAAAAGAAGGTTTTAGTGTTACCCTGGTACAACCTAATAGCGATGGTATTATCAGCGCAGACGCCATTGCAGCAGCTATTACTCCGCAAACTACTTTAGTGTCTACAATGTGGGTTAACAATGAAATTGGGGCTATACAACCCATTGCCGATATTGCGGCGTTGACACAACAACGCGGTATCCTATTCCATGTGGATGCGGCGCAAGCTATGGGCAAAGTTGCAGTGGATTTAAGCCAGCTACCTGTAGATTTAATGTCTTTTTCAGCGCATAAAGTGTATGGCCCTAAGGGCAGCGGCGCTTTGTTTGTACGCGATAAACCACGCGCGCGCTTAATACCATTATTTTATGGTGGTGAGCAAGAACAGGGTTTGCGTGCAGGGACTCTGGCTACGCATCAAATCGTCGGTATTGCCGCCGCTTTTCATCGCGCAAAATTGCATGCAGTAGACGACCTAAATCATATACGACGCTTAAACGCGATTTTTTTACCGGGATTATTAGCTTTAGACGGAGTGACTTTAAATGGCAGCTTCGAGCAACGCGTGCCGCACAATATCAACGTCTGTTTTCAGGGGTTAAATGCCGAAGCGTTATTAATGAGTTTACCGCAAATAGCCGTTTCTGCAGGTTCGGCGTGTAATTCAGCAGAGGAAGAATCCTCGCATGTCTTAAAAGCCATAGGCCTTAGCGACTTACAGGCGCGTGCCTCGTTGCGTTTTTCTTTAGGGCGTTATACTACGGAACAAGACATCAAACGTGCTTTGGAGGTTATTAGTCTCGAAGTTAAACGTGAACGTGATTTGGCAGGTAAATGATGTATAATGAGCAGCTATTAGCCTATTTACACAAGGCCGTGGCAAAACCGGTATGGCCTGAAGGCACTCCAGGAGTTTTTAGTGTGGAAGTAGGCACTAAAGAAAGCGGTGTTTGGATTAAATTGTGTTTGTATATCAAAGACAATACCATTCACGAAGTGCGTTACAGAGTCATCGGCGGCGGCTATTTGATTGCGACGGTAGAATGGGCCAATGAATTTTTAACGGGAAAAAGCCTGAGTGCGGCTGAGGCTTTAAATGCTAAAGGGATAGTAGACGCTTTAGCTTTACCGCCGCAGCGTTTTTACTGCGCGCAGATGGTAGTGGATGCAGTGATGAAAATAATGAGGCAAGCGATATGAATAATAAAGTTGAGCAATATCAAACAGAAGCCGTATTGGGCGTGATTGGCCGCTTAACGGTCACGGCAAAAGCGCTGGTGCATTTACAGCGACAAGCGGCAAAATGTACGCCAGCCAGTTGCGCTTTGCGTATAGGCATGAAAAAAGCGGGTTGTTCCGGCGTTAAATATACCTTGGATTATGTAAACAGCGCTGAAAAAGGCGACGAGGTCATTGCCATCATCCCTGATTTTTCTATTTTTGTGGCCGTTACAGCCTGGCCAAAGGTGCAGGGCAGCGTAATAGACTATGTACAAGAGGGCGTAAACGGTCGCCTTAAATTAAACAACCCCAACGAAACCGGCGGTTGTGGCTGTGGTGAGAGTGTTTATTTTGGCGATGAGCCTCATTAAAGCCGTCATTAATTGTGCAAATATAGTCTGAGCAGACAAAAGGGCATCCCTTTCTGACTGAGGTGTTAGACCAGCTATACCTTGACGATCAAGTTTAATGGATAGCGTTGGTGTAACACCATCTTCAGATTTTAGATTCTCATCTTCTGAGTCTGTTTCAGCATCACCGGAGCCACCGCCGCAACGACAGGCTAACTTCGGAAAACCGCAACCAGAACAATCAGAGCTTCCTTTGGTGAAGTACCTTAAATAAATATTTTGTTTGCATTATGTACAGTTTAATTTCTTAATGCAAGGGGCCCAAAGCCTAGAGTTCAGAGCGATTGAGTCAAAATCGTTCAAAAACGAGTATCTAATGAAAAGATCGGGGTCTTTTCATTAGATACTCATTAAAAGAGCACTATCTTTTATTGACTTTGAGCTGTGACTGGGCTAAAATAGTATAAAATAGCCCAAAATGAGTGTGAAATATGTACAGAACAGCTTTAGCCCATTTACAGGATTGGCTTGAATCGCAGCCCCGTAAACCTTTAGTGTTACGTGGTGCACGCCAAGTGGGTAAAACCTGGTTGGCAAGAGAACTGGCGAGAAGCAATGGCAAGCAATTAATAGAACTCAATTTTGAACGTTTTCCTCAATTAAAAACACTATTTGATAGCAACGATCCGGCCCATATTTTAAATAATATCAGTGCGCAACAAAATTTAGAAATCATACCCACACAAAGTTTATTATTCTTGGATGAAATTCAAGTTGTTCCTGAAGTTTTCGCTACTTTACGCTGGTTTGCCGAAGATATGCCAGAATTGGCTATTATTGCTGCTGGCTCTTTATTAGAATTTATGTTAAGCCAGCCCTCATTTAGCATGCCTGTAGGTCGTATCAGCTATTTCTATATAGAGCCGCTTTCTTTTGAAGAGTTTTTATTGGCACAAGGGTTGAAACCTTCTTTACAGTTTATACAACAATATACCTGGGGACTAGAAGTTCCTCTTATGATACATCAACAATTAATGATGGAGTTTAAAAAATATATTTTAATTGGTGGGCTCCCAGCAGCGGTTTCTACTTGGTCCCAAACACAGAATATTATTCGCGTACAAAACCTGCAGCATGATTTATTGACAACTTATAGGGATGACTTTAATAAGTATTCGGGAAAATTGTCATTAACACGGCTAGATGAAGTTTTAATGCAAACACCACGGTTATTGGGTCAAAAATTCAAATACAGTCATGTTAACGCAGATGTACAATCAACGGCAATTAAAGCAGCTTTAACTCTATTGACACAAGCAAGACTTTGTTATCCCATCTATCATTGTGCTGCAAATGGGTTGCCGCTCGGTGCTGAAATAGATATCAAAACATTTAAAGTGATATTACTCGATGTGGGGTTAATCTCTATTGCTTTAGGACTGAGTTTACAGCAAATTGATGTTATCCATGATCTGAACTTAATCAATAAAGGTGCTATTGCGGAACAGGTAGTAGGTCAATTATTAAGAGCTATTGAAGTCCCTTATATTCACCCCGATTTGTATTACTGGCAACGGGATAAAAAAGGTTCTGCTGCTGAAATCGATTATATCATACAACATGAAAACAGAATCATCCCTATAGAGGTAAAATCAGGCACCGCAGGCAGTTTAAAATCATTACATTTATTTATGCAACTTAAACAATTATCGCAAGCGCTCAGAATTAATTCTGATATACCGAGTCGAGTGCAAGTGAATACCCACTTAACTTCAGCTACAGCTATAAGCTATCAATTATGTTCCATACCTTTTTATTTATTGGGCCAAATCCATAGGTTGCTTCGATCCGCATAATGTTGGTTCTAATGCGTAGGCAAAGTAAAGCTATTTGCATTTCGTCCTTTAGGCCAACGCGAGGTAATTGTTTTTAAGCGGCTGTAAAACTGTATGCCATCGGGGCCGTGTAAGCCTAAATCGCCAAAAGCAGAACGTTTCCAACCGCCAAAGGTGTGATAACCCACTGGCACAGGGATCGGTACGTTGATACCCACCATGCCAATTTGCACTCGCGCCGCAAAATCATGGGCAATTTCACCGTTTTGTGTGAAAATAGCGGTACCGTTGCCATAAGGATGGTTATTAATCCACGATAGCGCGGTTTCATAATCGGGCGCGCGCAGAATGCATAGCACTGGTCCAAAGATTTCGTCTTGATAAATTTTCATGTCGGGTGTAACAGCGTCAAATAAACTTGCGCCTATAAAAAAACCTTGTTTAGGATGTGTGGCTTTGCGGCCATCTACAATTAATTTAGCCCCTTCTTCTACACCAATCTCTACATATTTTTGTACGCGCGTTAAGGATTCTGCTGTGTTTAATGGGCTTAGCACTGTTTTGTCGTCATCGCCTGCCCCTATAATTAAAGATTGTACTGCGGGTGCTAAATGTTGAATGAGGGCATCGGCCGTTTTATCACTGACAGTGACCACCACTGGAATAGCCATACAACGTTGGCCGCAGGATCCATAAGCTGCACCTAAAATAGCATTGGCCGCATCGTCTAAATCGGCATCGTTCATAACCAAGCAATGATTCTTAGCGCCGCCAAAGGCTTGCACGCGTTTGTCGTGTCGTGTTGCTGTTTGATAAATATGCTCAGCGACTGCAGTGGAACCTACAAAACTCACGGCTTTTACTTTGGGGTGAGAAATTAAAGCATCTACCACTGTTTTGTCGCCATGGATTACATTCAGCAAGCCCTTAGGTGCGCCGGCTTCATAGAGTAGATCGGCGAGTAACAACGCTGTGCTCGGATCTTTTTCGGAAGGTTTGTGTATAAAAGCATTGCCGCAGATCAAAGCCAAAGGATACATCCACAATGGGATCATCGCTGGAAAATTAAAAGGGGTGATGCCTACGCAAATGCCTAAGCTTTGGCGCAAACCGTAACAATCCACATCGCGGCCTACGCGCTCGGAATAAGTGGATTTCAGCAAATGGGGCGCGCCGCAAGCAAATTCAACCACGTCTAGTCCGCGTTGCACCGAAGCTTTGGCGTCGGCGTGTGTTTTGCCGTGCTCTAGGCTCACGAGAGCGGCCAAGGCCCCGATATTTTTTTCTAATAGTGCTTTAAAGGCAAACATCAAGCGTGCACGTTCGGCCAGAGAAGTCAGACTCCATTGTTGATGTGCTTTCTCGGCCGCTTCTATGGCAGTTTCTATTTCGATAGAGGTGGCAAAAGGCACTTGATGGATGATTTCTCCCGTTGCAGGATTGTATACAGCCCCATGGGTTGTACTTTGACTACTAACGCGTTGGCCATTGATGTGATGTGGTAGCATAATTTTCCCCTTAATAATATGGAGGGATCCTAACATGGTGGCGGTGACGGGACAACACGAAAATATGGTATATTGGCAAGCTAAGAAACCTATTTTTAAACAATCAATTGGGAGAGACCATGAAGCTTTATTTTCACAAAGATGCTTGTTCATTAACTGTGCGTATTTTGTTACACGAATTAGGATTGACCGCTGAATATGAATCCGTCGACCTAAAAAGCAAAAAAACAGCCTCTGGGGCTGATTATAAAACCATCAATCCTAAAGGCAATGTGCCCGCACTGATTTTAGACGATGGGAAAATGCTCACCGAAAACGTAGCCATACAATTCTATTTAGCGGAAAAACACCCTAATAGTAAACTTATTCCCGCGGCGCACTCGGATGCTCGTTATTGCACCATAGAATGGCTTAGCTTTGTTGCCACTGACGTGCATAAATCCTTCGTGCCATTTTTTGCACCCAATGTACCTGAAGACGCCAAAGCCGGTATTTTTACGACTATTTTGCGTGGCAAGTTTAGTGCTGTAAATGAAAGGCTGGCTCATAATCGTTATTTATCGGGGAATGAATTTACCAGTCCCGATGCGTATTTATTTGTGGTGACGCGTTGGTTACCCGCTGCGTCATTGTCTTTGCAAGAATGGCCGCATTTGCAACGCTTCATGGATGAAATGAATCAAAGACCTGCAGTGAAAAAGGCTTTGGCGGAAGAGGAATAAAGGCACTGAGCCGCGACCGTCAGGGAGCGGGGTTGGAAACTACCGCTTATTTTCCCGCTCCCTGACGGTCGCGGCTCGGATAAAATCATGCGTTCAAGGTTACCCTAACTTCTATTGCTACACTTAAATTAGGGGTCTTCTCGAAAAAAGGGCTTGAACGGCTACTCGGAAGCCATTTTCTTTGACGATTGAGCCTATTTGCGGTATCCTATTGTGTATCGGTTGAGGAGAGGTGGCTGAGTGGTTGAAGGCGGCGGTCTTGAAAACCGTTGAGGGGTATCCCCCCTCCCAGGGTTCGAATCCCTGCCTCTCCGCCAAAAGTATGCGATAATGTTAATATAGAGAAAGGAAGGGTTCGACAAAATGTGAGCGTAAAGCGTAAAGCGCGAAGCGCGAAGCGCGGGAATCCTCCATCCCTGCCTCTACGCCATTAGGGCGAATTTCAAAGGAAACGAGGGCGTTTATAATGATAAAAGTATTAATAGTAGATGACCACCAGTTGATTCGTTACGGCTTTAAAAGCCTGCTTAACGGTACCGAAGACATTGAAGTGATTGGCGATGTAGGTACTGGCGAGGAAGCAATTGAGTTTACTAAAGAGCATCGTCCCGATGTCATATTAATGGATATCCGTATGCCCGGCATTGGTGGCCTGGAGGCAACGCGAAAAATCGTGCGATCTTGCCCAGAAAGCCGCATATTAGTGGTGACGGCCTGTGATGCTGAACCTTTCCCCTCTTCCTTATTAGAAGTAGGTGCTACTGGGTTTTTGAGCAAAGGCGGTAGTGACGAGGAAATGCTAACCGCGGTGCGTATGGTGGCAGCGGGTGAACAATACTTAAGCCCTAAGGTAGCCCAAGCTATCAATGAAAGAGTGCTCAATGGCGAGAATGAGTCTCCTTTTAACGCCTTGTCTAGCAAAGAATTGCAGGCGGCATTAATGTTAATCAGCGGCAAAAAGAACAAATATATCGCAGAGGCGATGTATATAGACGCAAAGACGGTTTGTTCTTATCGTTATCGTATTTATGAAAAATTACACATCGCTACAGATGTGGAGTTAGCATTGTTGGCAGTGCGCTATGATATAGTCGATGATGTGCCAATGTGGGTTAATGACAATTCGATGCTAACGGATGAAGCTGATGTTGATACCGATACGCCGTTGCAGAAAGAATAATTTTATAGAATTGTAACTATTGAATAATAACCAGTCTACTTGGGTCGATTCCGAGGATAATCACGCTACATTTCTTGCTCATATGACAACCCAGCCCGGCGTTTATCGCATGTTGAGCGACAGCAATGAAGTGCTCTACGTAGGCAAAGCGTACAATCTGCAAAAACGATTACACAGTTATTTCCAGAAGAATAATTTGCCGCGCAAAACGGCGTTGTTGATGAATCAAGTGCAGCGCATTGAAGTAACGGTAACGCGCACCGAAAACGAAGCCTTTATCTTAGAAAACACGCTGATAAAAAAACACAAACCACGGTACAATGTTTTATTGCGCGATGACAAGAGCTATCCTTATATTATTTTAGATGAAAAATCAGTGTTCCCACGTTTGAGTTTAGTGAGAAGTAAGAAGAAAATAGAAGGCCGTTATTTTGGCCCTTATCCTAGCGCCGATGCTGCGCGTGAAACCTTACAATTTTTACAAAAATTATTTGGTATTCGGCAGTGTAGCGATATTTTTTTTAAGAATCGAAAAAGACCTTGTTTGCAATATCAAATTAAGCGGTGCAGTGCGCCGTGTGTAGGATTGATTGAAGAAGCACTGTATCGTCAAGCATTAGACTACGCCTTATTATTTCTACAAGGGAAAAACACCACCATCATCGATGCGCTCGCTGCACAAATGCAAGCTGCAAGTGTTGCCTTAGAATATGAAAAGGCGACGCGTTTACGCGATCGCATTAAATTATTGCATAAAACCCAAGAGCAGCAGCATGTTATTTCGGGTGACGCCAATTGCGATATTTTAGGATTGGCAGTAGAAGGTAGACACGTGTGCGTAACGGTTTTATCTATACGTCTAGGACAACTCTTGGCTAGCCAAGCTTATTTTCCCAGCGTTCCGGCCGAGACGGATGCTGCGGAAATCATCGAATCCTTTATCAGTCAATATTATGGTAGCGATAGACCGCAGGCGGTGTCATCTTATGAAGAAATTTTAGTGCCGGAGTTATTAACGGATGCGGCTGCCTTAAGTGCTTTTTTACGCGAGCAATATCACGTTGAAGTTCATATCAAAAAGCCACAACGCGGGATTAAATTAAAATGGCTGGCGATGGCCAAAGACAATGCGAAGGTGGCGTTACAGCAGCACACCAACCATGCAAAACGATTATTAGAGCAATTTAATGCTTTATCCACCTTATTGGATACGCCCGCCGAGATAGGGCGTATTGAATGTTTTGATATCAGCCATGCCAGCGGCGAGGCGACAGTGGCTTCTTGTGTAACGTTTGATAGGCAGGGTGCCTGTACGCGCGATTATAGGCGTTATCACATTAAGGATATTAACCCGGGTGACGATTATGCGGCTTTAAAGCAAGCGGTATTACGTCATTTTAGCCATATCTTAGCGCAGCAATTGCCCTTACCCGACCTACTGCTGATCGATGGCGGCAAGGGGCAGTTATCGGCTGTGCATTCGGTATTGGTGGAATTGGGCCTAGATGAATTATTGTTACTGGGGATTGCTAAGGGGGAAGGGCGCAAACCCGGCTTAGAAACGCTGTTTTTATTTGGACAAAAGCAAGGAATACATTGTTCAGACGACGCAATCGCGTTACACTTGTTGCAACAAGTCCGCGACGAGGCGCATCGTTTTGCCATTACAGGCCATCGTAAGCTGCGCGATAAGCGGCGGGTACGTTCTAATTTAGAGACGATTGCTGGCATAGGACCAAAGCGCCGCCAGCGTTTACTAGAGCATTTTGGCGGCTGGCAAGAGCTAAAGCGCGCCCATCCCGATGAATTGATGAAAGTGCCGGGGATTAGCCCCATATTGGCGCAGAGGATTTACGATAGTTTACACTCATAAAAGGAACTGACCATGACAATCCCCAACATGTTGACCTTATTGCGTATCTTTTTAGTGCCTTTGTTCGTGCTGTTCTTTTATTTGCCTTTTCCCAGTTTGTCGTTGCTGACAGCGGCTATCTTTGCTTTTGCCGCCATCACCGATTGGCTCGATGGTTATTTGGCACGCAATTTATCGCAAACCACTCGCCTGGGAGCCTTTTTAGACCCTGTGGCGGATAAATTGGTGGTGGTGATGGCTTTGGTGCTACTGGTGGGTGAACACGCTTTTCCTTGGATGGCTATTCCAGCAGCCATTATCATTGGTCGTGAGATTGTGGTATCAGCATTGCGGGAATGGATGGCAGAAGTGGGACAAAGAACCTCGGTAGCTGTCTCGTATTTAGCAAAAATTAAAACGATGGTACAGATGTTGGCTATATTCTTACTATTAATTGGCCGTGTGGAAACTTTATCGTGGGCAAAATGGTTTGCATGGACGGGGTACATAGGGTTATACGCTGCCGCAATCCTGACCGTCTGGACTATGTTGGTGTACCTGCGTGCGGCTTGGGACGAAATTCTGAAGGCTGGATAAATGAATAATAAAACTTGGAAGCAATGGCTCATATACGGGTTGGTCATTTTATTGGTAGTGTTATCAGCTCATTACTTGGTGCGAGTCAGTGATTTATTATGGACCTTTTACCAATGGGTGCGTGCATTATTAGCGCCTTTGTTTGCGGGTCGCGGGGTGGGTCATCTCATTTTAGGCGTATTGAGTTTAGGCGTAATACCATTAGCAGTGAGTGCTGTGCCAGCTGCGGGATATTGGGTTTTGACTAAAAAACAATTTCCTTATTTTTGGCCATTGGTGTGGGCAGTGTTGTTGGTATTAGTCACTTTGCTGTTGGTGCATATATAGAATGACTTTTGCTGATATTGCCAATGCCTTATCTATTACCGTTTTAGCCATTAAACAAAACATGGTATTGCCCGCACTGATCATCGCTTTTCTGTGGTGCATCAATATCATTAATTGGATGAACAACAATTTTTTACGCATTTTAGGGGTTTATCCACGGCATTGGGCCGGTATCCCCGGTATTTTCTTTAGCCCATTCGTACACGCCGATTCGAATCATTTGTTTTTTAACAGCATACCCTTATTTATGTTGATGGCGTTTTTATTGGCGATGGTAGGTCAAAATCATTTTATTCAAATTTCGGTAGAGATTATTATCATCAGCGGCATTTTAACGTGGTTGGTTGGCCGTAAAGCGGTACACGTAGGCGCGAGCGGCGTCGTCATGGGGTATTGGGCTTTTATTCTAGCGTATACTTGGCATCACCCCTCTTTGAGCGCTATTATCATGAGCGCCATTATGTTGTATTACTTAGCGGGTTTGGCGCTGAGCTTATTCCCCACTTCAGAACGAGTCTCCTGGGAAGGACATTGTTGCGGCGCTGCTGCGGGCATTATAGTGGCGTATTTTTTGTAGTGTTTATAATGTCGTTATAACATAACTTATCCTCCTGGTGGTCGCGGTGTAGATAAATCACCTCTAAAGTAAGGTAAAACATTTGCTGCCCTCTGAGATAATCCTTCCCAAAATGTTTGGTTACTAGTTGATGACCTGACATTATCAGAATTGATACTACTTATAGATGTGAGTATTCCACTTTCTTCGTCAGGGCGTTGTAAGGGGGTCAGTTCAGGATTAGCATCATCAGCATAATGGTATCGCATAATCGTGATTACATTAGATACAACGGCAGAAAATCCTAGTGCAGCGAGACAAAAACCGATGAATGCCGTTTCTGGAAAATATTGCAGAGTTGCTGCTGCAGAAAGCTCTGCTTTGAAAAAGAAATCCACAAAAAATGCGATAGCCATATAATCCGTACTGAGCAAAGACGCACTCATTTTAGCGCTGACGCACGCTTCAAAAGAAAGCAGAGCAATAAAAGCTATACCTGCCGCCTTAGCCACTGCGGGATCAGATATATTTGTTTCCTCATAATAATCATTTGCACAAAATACGCTAAGGGTTAACAATTTAAAAAGCGGGAGTCCTAAAAGCAGTCTCGCCGTTGGAGCTTGCTGCTCATTAGCGCGATATAAGTCTGTACCACGGACTCCTGCTTCAATGAGGGCTGTACAGACACCTACTCCCAATAAAGCGGGTTCACTCTGTTTTGCAATGGCGCGTACTGTTCCTGACACCGGGCCTTTTTCTACGGTAAGAAGAATACTGCGTATTTGAAAAATCAAAAAGTCTGTGGCCTGCACCAGCAAAGCCCATAATAAAATAGAGTGGCGATCTTTTTGATCCGCTTTTTCTAAAGCTTCTTCAGAACCATTGGGATGTATTTCTACTATTGCATTACCATCTGCAGCCATCATTCTTCTCCTAATAATAATTTTTTATGAATGATTTTCCCTAAATCTTTGTCTACTTCGTCCGTGACCGCCTATAGTACACCGAAAGAGAGGACATGCCAATTTTGTTGTAATCAGTTGAAACATAAATAAAAGAAGACTATAAAAGCAGCCTAGTTTTGCGGTCATTCACGAGCAATGAAATAGTGCACACAATTCAAGCGCTAAAATATTTTACTCAAAAAGAGGGCTTACTCTTGCTAATACTTCATCCATGATTCCGGTAGGTACTTTTTCTAATTTGCGGGCTTTACGTGAAGCCAGATCAAGCTCACGCAGTTGATCACAGCGGATTACACCCGTGGTACTGATTCCTGCACCCATCAGAGATACGGCAAAGCCAGCGGTGCGCGCAAAATCACCTTGACTGGAAATAAATCTTTCCACTTAAGCCTTAAACTGGTAATAAATCTTTCCAGGTGCTATAATCCTTACAAGATAATTTGCAGGGATACTCTCTATGATCGACCTTTTAAAAGAAATTATACTTAATTTTCAAGAGCTTACATGGGACAGTGGGGTGCCCAGGCGTATTGACTTCGCGGTCATACCTGGAAAAGCAACGGTTTGTATGGGGGTGCGGCGTAGTGGCAAGTCTACATTTATGCTGCAATTAATGCAGCACTTGCTAGCCGCGGGCGTGCCGCGGCAAAATATTTTGCACCTTAACTTTTTTGACGATCGTTTGCATCAATTACAATACCAAGGTTTGGCGATTATTTTAGAAGCGTATTTTTTACTGTATCCAGAAAAGAAAAATAAAGAGACAATCTACTGCTTTTTTGATGAGATACAAATTATGCCGGGCTGGGAACTTTTTGTGGAGCGCTTAATGCGCACAGAAAAGTGTGAAGTTTATATCACGGGTTCATCGGCACAAATGCTTTCTAAAGAGGTTGCCACACAAATGCGTGGTCGCGCCTTATCTTGGGAAATGTTTCCTTTCTCGTTTAGAGAATTTCTGGATTTTAAAGATATTAATTCAGAGGGTTCTTTGTCCACACAAAAGCGATTAACTATTCAAAAAGCATTTTCAGAATACTGGCAAAGGGGTGGTTTTCCTGAAGTGGTAGGGCTTTCTACACCTCAGCTTAGGATCAAAATTCATCAAGAATACTTTAATGCTATGTTATTTCGCGATCTAGTCGAACGCCATGACATTGCCCACCCTAAAGCCGTGATCGATTTAGCTCATTGGCTGGTGGATAATACAGCCTGCCAATATTCTATTAATAGATTGACGGGATATTTACAATCTTTAGGGCATAAGGTGCCTAAGGCCGCGGTTGCTAATTATTTAAAATGGTATGAAGATGCTTATGTATTTTTTAACGTACATATTTTTGACGCGTCACTGGCGCGTACCAATAATAACCCTAAAAAAATCTATTGTATCGATCATGCTTTGGTGACATCAGTTAATTCGGGTATATTGGTTAATTCAGGACATTTACTCGAAAACTTAGTCTATATCACCTTGCGTAGAACGAGTCCTGATATCTTTTACTTTAAAACTAAAACGGGAAAAGAAGTCGATTTCGTAGTACAGAACTCTGATCGATCTCGAATATTGATCCAAGTAAGTGAATCGCTATTGGATGCAAAGACGCGCCAACGTGAAGTGGATGCACTTTTAGAGGCTATGAGTGAATTAAAATTAGAAAAAGGTATTATTGTGACTAGATCGGAAGAAGAGCGCCTTAAGTTTGATTATGGAGAAATTGAACTTATTCCAGCATGGCGCTTTTTATTAGATTTCACAAAGGAATCACCATGCGCTTAGCCCTATCCTTAGAATACGACGGTTCGCAGTACTGGGGCTGGCAGCGACAAAGTACCGCCAGCAGTGTGCAAGCAGCGGTTGAACAGGCTTTAAGTCGCGTGGCAGCAGAGCCACTACGCGTATTTTGCGCGGGCCGTACCGACAGAGGCGTGCATGCGACTACACAAGTTATTCATTTTGATACCAATAGTGTGCGCGTTGATCGTGCCTGGATAGTGGGCGGCAATAGTTATTTGCCCAAAGATATACGCTTGCATTGGGTGCAAGCAGTGCCGGCAGACTTTCATGCGCGCTTTAGTGCTTACAGTCGCCGTTATTGTTATGTGTTACAGGTTAGCCCTATTTCTCCGGCTATTTTGGCCCCTTATGTGAGTTGGCGTTATGGTGTAGATTTGGATATAGACGTAATGGCAAAAGCGGCTAACTTGCTATTAGGACAACACAACTTTTCGTCGTTCAGAGCCTCTGAATGTCAGGCTAAAACGCCTATACGCACTGTCAGTCTATGCAGCTTATATAAACAAGATAAGTTCTTTGTCTTTGAAATAGAAGCCGATGGTTTTTTGCACCATATGGTGCGCAATATCATGGGTGTTTTAATCGACATAGGTTTGGGTAAACATCCTGTGGGCTGGATGAGTGAAGTGCTAACGGCTTGTGATAGACGCGTGGCGGCCATGACGGCGCCAGCGAATGGACTTTATTTAACGCATATAGGGTATCCACAGCGTTTTTCTTTGCCGGTGACTTTGCGTAAACCACTATTTTTGCGCTAAATCGAAATATTCTTTTCGCCAAGCTATTGATCTATATTGAAGTATAGTGTAAAGTCACTTTTTTATTCGTATCAAAAAACTATTTATTAAGGACGAATCTAATGCAAGAAAAACACGTTAAAACAACAAAAACAGCCGACTGGAATGCCTTTCTACGCATCTTAGCTCCGCAATTTATTGACAGACATACGGATCTTACTATTTCAGAAGAAGATGAAACTATTTCTTTTGAGATAGAGACTTCTAGAGTCAAGGCATTTCAGGAACATTTTGACAGGGTTTTACAGAATTCAGAATCTTTAGATCTACAATTATCATATCAGCAGAGTGCCGAAATATCTTCTAGTTCTTCATCCTCAGGGATGCAAATCTTTGAAAGTCCGCCCATGGAAAATCTGGATCAAGCAAAAAACTTTATGAGAAAATTGTTTGGTGAAAATACGATGTCAGGGAAGTCTGATGTCCCTATTAATTTTGATAGCTATTTTGTTAACTATGAGAGTGGAGTACTTACCTCAGCCCTTAAATCTGACATTTTCGGAAGCCATGCTTTAGCAAAGTTTGCGCAGCAGTTTTTATGTTTACACTTGAACGGAGTTAATGTCCATGCCTTGCGTCAAATCATTGCTGGAAACGTAGGCGTAGACGGAGACCCTATGCATTTAAAAGCGCCAAGTGGTGACATAAGTGATGATACGCGAGGAGAAGGGTTTGTACAAACCTGTTTTGGTATTTTTGAAGATAACACTGATCTTAAAAAGACTGCTTTTCAAATGTACTTTGATATAGGTCGCTTTCTTCAATTAGTGTATCCTCCGCAAAGCGAGGTCGAAAAAATAAATGAATCAAAAGCGCGTATAACCATTAGTCTTTCTCATTTGCTCCTATATGTTAAACAATTGTCGCGTCATGGCCTTTTATTTACAGTAGAGTTAAAACACGGCAAAGTGAATGCTCATCCTTTATTATTACCACACAGAGAACGAGTTGCAAAATCGCTATCTGTTTCTATTTTGCTGGATGATAGTGGCAGTATGGAATGTTATAGGGAAAATTTATTTAAAAGTGTGCAATCTTTAATACAGAGAATTGCTACGGCTGCCCCTGAGGCAGAAATTCATCTTACTATATTCTCTGGTGTTGGCCAAAAAAGAGAATGCACAGAAAAAGCGGAGCAATTTAATTTTGACTGCTTTGAACACGCTTCTTTAAATGGCCAGACTGCATTGTATGATTCGATGGTACTTCCTTTAAAAACAATGAAAAACAGGTTGAAGACGCATAATAATTTGCTCATTATTCTTACTGATGGTAAAGATAATAATAGTGAGATAGGGCAAGAGGCTATTCTATCAGAGATTAAAGCCATACAACAAGCAGTTAGCGGTGGCGCGGCGCCCCCTGTAATTTATGCTCTGGGTTGTGGGAACGTAGATGAAAAAGTTTTAAATGCCTTAGCAGTAGCTGCAGGAGACAAGGAATATATAGAGACAGATAATGCTGAGGGCTTTAATAAAATTGTTAATAAAATTGAAGGCTTTGAGTATGGTCGTGTGATGGCTGAATTTACAACAGAGATAGAAGGCAAAGAAGAAAAGTATAGTTTACCTATCTGTTTAAACGGGCAGCCTTGCGTTGTGCACGAAGTCACTATACCTTTATCTAAAAAACCAATACAAGTTAGTTTTAAAGCCCCCACTGCGGGACAAGAGTTGGCTTTGAATCATGTGACGCTACAGATTACTAAGACGCAAGCACAGAAATTCATGGAGGGGTATGGTCAAGAGATAGAAACTATTCACAAAGATGTTATGCCTTTTGCGAAGAAAATTGCTATGTTAAATAATGTAGGTGGCCAAATAGATGAGTTTTGTAAAAAAGCACCACAGCAAACTGTCATCGCACTTGCAGCTGATTTACACATAAGGATAAATCAGTATACAGCGATCTTGAGAGATACAATAACCTTGAACGCAGAAAATGAGCCAACAAGGATGGCGGGTTTAATTGGTAGAGGCAGTCCTATTTTATCCGGCAACCCTGCTCCTTCCCGTGTGCCTGCTCTTTCTCCTTCCCCTTCCCCTTAGTGTTGATGCACTTACTATTTACAAGCCTTAGTCCTTTATGACTAGGGCCTGTAAATTGCAGCGGTAGTGCTGTCTACTTTGCATGAACCACTATTTTTGCGCTAGAATATACCCATATATTACTGATGGTGAACAAATATGCCCGATATTCATAAACAAGCGCGCGTACCGCATACGGCGGCGCAAATGTATGGTTTAGTAAACGATATAGCCTCATATCCACTGTTTTTGCCTTGGTGCAAGGAAGTGGATATTTTAGGGGAAAATGAGGATGAAATTCGCGCCACCTTACATTTGGAAAAAGGCGGCTTACGCAAGTCATTTACAACCTGTAACCGCCTGCAAAAAAATAAAATGATAGAAATCCGCCTATTATCGGGGCCTTTTAGCCATTTAGAGGGCTTTTGGCGTTTTGTGCAACACGAGGACGGCCAATCCGACGTATTGTTGGACATGGAGTTTGAGTTTGCCAACAAGTTGATAAGTTTTGCCATTGAGCCTGTGTTTAGCCAAATCGCCAATTCTTTAGTGGGTGCATTTAGCGACAGAGCCAAAGCGCTGTATGGTTAAAGCTTTGCTGGATGTGCAAGTGGTTTATGCACTGCCAGACAATATTCTGGTCATAGACTGTAGCGTTCCAGCGGGCAGCACCGTTGCAGAAGCCATTCATTTATCTGGTCTCAAACAAAAAGTGCCTGATTTGTGCTTAGAAGAGGGCTTAGTCGGCATTTACAGCCAGAAAGTATCTTTAAATCATAGGGTTGCTGATGGTGATAGAATTGAATGCTATAGACCCGTCAGTGCCGATCCCAAGCTAGTACGTCAAAGGCGCGTTGAAAAGAAGCGCAAAACACATAAAAATCTTTAAATTATAAAAAAATAATATCTGTTAATATTTCCTTAAGCTATATCTGTTAAGATAGGGTGCAAATTTGTTTTTGCATATTTTTTATACAATTATTATATTAGTGAGGGTTTTGATGATGGCGGCTGTAGAAGTGGGTATTTGCACCATCTTGATCATGCGATTGCATAAAAATGAGGTCAACTCTTAACCAAAGAGTAAAACACATTGATCAAGATGATGCAATGGTCTTCCTCATAGATTCTCCCATTAATTTAAAAATTTTAGCCCGATGAACGATACGATCCAGCATAGCATCCGCAATGGTTTGGTTCCCGATGTAATCATGCCATAGGTCAATAGGTAGCTGGGAAGCGATAATGATAGAGCGGTGATCATAGCGGTCATCAATAATTTCAAGCAAGTCCGCTCTGCGCTCCGGCGTAATAGGATCTATTCCCCAATCATCAATGACCAAACATTGTGCTTTTAGAAGTTGGGCGGTTAACCTGGAGTAGCTTCCGTCGGCATGCGCAATACGGATAGCCTCCAGCAACTTGGATAATCTAAAATAACGTGTAGTAAAACCCCGTCTACAGGCTAGGCTGGCGCAGGCACAGGCCAAGAACGTCTTTCCAATACCGGTTGGCCCTATCAATAAAATATTTTGCTGGTTTAGCAACCATTGACCACTAATGAGCCATTGCAATTGCTCTGGCGCAATGGCCCGCTTATGTTCAAAGTTAATATCTTCAATCATAGCCTGAGGGTAACGAAGTTTGGCTATTTTGCTTAACTTGGCTAATCGTTTATTATCTCGATGAAGTGCTTCTTGATCAACCAGCAGGCTAAGCCCTTCTGTAAAAGATATTGTTTGTAAAGATTGTGTTTGCCTTACATGCTCAAAGGCTTCTAGCATACCAAAGAGTTTTAAACTACGCATTTTATCCAGAGTAATGTTATTCAACATGTTATCGTCTCCTTATCGTTGTTGGTAATAGTGTGCGCCACGTATATTGTGATGCTTTGGGGTGCTGGATTCTGGCAGTGCTTTTAGTAAAGCCGTTTTATCCAGGCCTCTTTCTAAAATAGAACGAATGCTTTTAAACTGGATGCAGTCTAATACCAATGCGCGGCGGCACGCCTGGTTAAGGCGATGTTCGCCAAATCGCTTACAAAGGTGTTTTAAGCCAAAATGTATTTTGCTGCATTGCTCTGGATGCGTTTTACTGCGCACAATAATTTGTGCGACATTAAGCACCCCAGGGCCTGTTAACTCAGCCCAATCGAGAAAGGTCTGTGGCGTCCATTGTTGATAATTAAGATGTGCCTTTGGCATGTGTTCATCTACCGTGGTTTTTTTATCTTTCTCAAAAGAGCGTATGTGGGATGCAATCCGTTTATTGTCATAGAGGATTTCAACGGTATTTTGGGTGTAACGGCATAATACTGTTTGGCCTACAAATTGATAAGGAAGACTGTAATAATGGCCTTCTATTCTGACATGGTAATCCGGTGGGACTTTTTGCTCTCTGAGGGTCGCGAATTCATATGTCGTTTCAGGTAAAACTTTTAAAGCGGGCTTTTCAATCTCAATAAATTGCTGGTATCGACTACCTTGGCGCTTTTGAAATGGCTTATTGTTTAAAGCAATCAGTAGCGCGCAGATGGCGTTATTGAGCGCCTCCAGGCTATAAAATTTTTGTTTTGACAGTCTGGCTATTATCCACCTACTACTCACCAGAACAGCATTTTCCGCAATGGACTTATCTTGTGGCGTTCTGGGGCGGGCCGGAATAATGGCAACCCCATAGTGCTCAGCCATATCTGCATACGTTGGGTTAGCTTCGGGTTCAAATTGACAACTGTCTGTTATGGCGGATTTGAGGTTATCCGGAACCAAAATAGACGGTACGCCTCCAAAGAATTGAAACGCACGATTATGGCAATCGATCCAGTCCGGCAAGGTTTGGCTGCGGCTGGCATAAGCAAATGTGTACTGAGAAAAACACAGCGCCATCACAAATAACTGTGCCTGGAATGCCACGGTATTGGTTTGACGATCATAGATAGGCAGTGTTGTCCCCGCATAATCAATAAATCCTTTATCTCCCGCCTTATGTTCAAGCCGCATGGATACGCGTTGCTGTTTGCTCCAGGTTTTATAATGTCGGGTAAATTGAGCATAACTATACGCGCTAGAGCCATTTGCTAAAGCATATTCATCCCACAATAGCATGAGCGTCATATGTTTTTGGGCTAACATTTTGTGGATAGTCGGCCAATCCGGCAACACTTTTTTCTCTAGCCTTTTTCGCAATTGCTTGGCTTTAGGCTCAAGCAGTTTTATGAGCGCATTGTCATCCAACCCTTCGGGTAAGGGCCAGCTAAGTCCCACTTCAGTTGCCGCCTGGCCATAGTAAGATACTGTGCCTGGAGAAATGTTTAAGGCTTTGCCAATTTGGCGATGTGTAAGTTTTGCACCGAATTTTAAGTGCAATAGTTCTCGTAATTTTCTCATTTTGATCCTCTGTGTTGACACTCAATCGTCTCCTTCTAGGGTTTATAAGCCCTATAGGGTACACTGAACGTTATTAATACAAAACAGAGCAGATCTCATTCATTTACAATGAATTGCACATCTTGATCGCACATTTGCAAGATCACCTAAAAGCGATCACAGGATTTGCAATTGCTTGATCAACATATGCAATTCGCTGATCAAGATGATGCAAATACCCAGTAGAAGAAAGTATCTTTAATGAAGAAGATATTCGTGATTTAGTATTCTTAGAAGATAAGAGTCGAGGTGTGGGGAGTGTTTTTAAGATCTTTGAAATGGGTCTAGAGTTTTGGGTTTTAAGTGATAGCGAAACAAATTGCTGGTATAAAGGGCAAAATTATTTGGTATGCGACAATACATCTGTGTGGCTTAGCCATACTGTTGCTAAGCTTTTTGATGCTGATAATCTGCAGGATAAGCATATTGGTTATATAGTGTTGGCAGATGCAAAAGAAGGCAGTGCAGACCCTCAGTTTTTATATTACTTTACAGAGAATGGGGTTGCTGAATATGAGCGTGCTCCATTGAAACAGGCCAAAGACCATGCTTTTTATTTAGCGAGTAAAAAATATAATTTGGCTGCAAATGGTGGTGTAACAGAAGCTAAAAAAGAAGATGTGAGCAAAGAAGAAGAATCTCCTAGGGAGAGCAAAAAAAACAAGGGGAGGCTAGAGAAAATGAGTGGTTTTTTTAAAAATAAATATGATGGTTTGTCTTCCTCTAGATCAACAGTTAAATGTACTCTTAATCCTAATAATATGAGTAGACGTCCAGGAGATCGCTAATGCATTTTAGCCGTATTTAGAGTATACTACGGCTAGAGTTGGCTAGGTGATCGCTGGTTTAAATATCAGAGGAAAGTCCGGGCTCCATAGGGCGAGGTGTCAGGTAATACCTGGGAGGCGTGAGCCTACGGAAAGTGCCACAGAAAATATACCGCCGTATTTGCTTGCAAATACGGTAAGGGTGAAATGGTGCGGTAAGAGCGCACCGCGCTGTTGGTAACAACAGTGGCAGGGCAAACCCCACCTGGAGCAAGACCAAATAGGGATCTATGTGCGGCCCGCACGGGATCCGGGTTGGTTGCTAAAGCGTATTGGTGACAATACGCATAGATGAATGATCATCCACGACAGAACCCGGCTTATCGGCCAACTCTACTTATTATTCAGGGCAGACACGGGGGTCTGCCCCTACGATATATTTTATTGATCTGCAGGCGCTGTTTTCGGTGGATTGGTATCCGTATGAATATTAGGATCTACGGCATCATTACTCGTAGGCAAAGGTGTGCTAACTGTCGTTTGACTTAATTCGGGATGCAGGGTACCACTGATGCTGGTTAATACGCCGCCGTTAAATAACAGCGTGATACGCTTTTTGGTTATGCTGCCGCCATTGGGTTGAAAGGTATAGACATAATCGGCACGATTGTTTTCAAAGGTTTCCACCAAAACGGGGTGTCCCATAATAAATTGCACTTGGTCGGAGGTCATGCCAGGATGCAGTTGATTGATCATATCTTGAGTGATCACATTCCCTTGTTCCACGTCCACTTTGTGTATACAGGCGGATAGGCTGAAAATTAGGATGAATAAGGCGAGTAGATTGAGTATCTTCTTTTGCATTTTTTGGTTATTTCCGTTAATGTAGAACTTAAGAGAGATAATACCTTATTTTTGCCGGGGATAACACCATTGAATGACGAAGAATTGCGTAAAGTGGGCTTAAAAGCCACGGCACCTAGGATAAAAATTTTACAGTTTCTCGCTGTAGCGGAGCATCACCATGTGAGTGCTGAGGATGTGTATAAGGCTTTGTTGGAAACCGGTGAGGACATCGGTTTGGCGACAGTTTACCGGGTGCTTACCCAATTTGAAGCGGCGGGCTTGGTGGATCGCCATCATTTTGAAGGGGGCCATTCCGTATTCGAAATTAAGCAAGAGCATCATCATGACCATTTAGTGTGCATTAAATGCGGTGCAGTGGAGGAGTTTGTCGATCCTATTATTGAAAAACGCCAGTTAGAAATTGCCCGCGATCAGGGCTTTGAAATGACCGACCATAGTTTGAATATTTATGGGGTGTGTAAACGCTGTCGTTGATGCACAAAGCACATCGCTTTGTTTTTACCTTCTCAAGCATAATGATCCCATAATATGGGACTAAGTACAAGTCGTTATGCACGCCCCTTTATAACATAAATAATTAATTCTTTAAACCATTTCAATGGGTTATAAACCCATTGATTTTTATTAGCGATTATCGTACAATGCCTTGCTATCATTCACCACGCTTTACTAGCGGGAGATTTAGCATGAATATCCTAAAAGAAGCCCTGACTTTCGATGACGTCTTATTAGTCCCGGGCTATT
>VFJT01000017.1 GCA_009885935.1 Gammaproteobacteria bacterium | reverse complement strand
GTGGCTGCAGTGCCGTAATGACCCCTATTTCAGCACTGATGGCGCGAAAAATCACCCTATCGCCCGCAACGGGAGACTCTATGTTTTGTCGCAAGGAACACAAGAGTAACTGTTCATGTTCATTTTCTACCCAGGCCTTAGCCCCATGACGGACAATGACGATGCCTTCTAGCTCTGTTTTAAGGTGCGCAGCTTCGGCTAATCGGCCATCGTGTTGCACGGCGATACGACGTTGTTGTTGCTCAGTTAATTTGCGTTTTGTCATAAACCTAGGGACTAATGAGATTATGTTGACATTGTAGCATAGTCCTGCGTTTTATAGGCATTTGTATGCGATTTTAACCTGCAGAGCTTAACCGTTCAAAGCTGCTTCTTCTACGTAGAAAGGCAAAGATGATAACACTATAGATCTCGCCATTACTCCAAAAATACAGATTGCTGTGAATTCACTTGATACAAAGCACGATAGGCATGGCTGGGTGGCACGGTGAGGGGCCCCCGGCAGCGCAGGCACGAGCACGACGGGGTATCACCGTTGCCAGGACCCAGCCAGCAATGTACTACAACGATCTGCCCTAGATCCATATGGACAATCCGAGCTTTGTAATATAAAGTATACATCCTAAACTTAAGGTATTAAACTATGTCTTTAACCATCAACATCGTGGGTGCGGGCCGAGTAGGCAAAACCATAGGAAAGCTGTGCGTTAACAATAAGGTGGGAGAAATCCTGGGGGTTTATAATCGTTCCGCTAAAAATGCCGCAGAAGCGGTAAGGTTTATAGGCCAAGGTTCTCCTTTTTACAGTTTAGAAGACTTACCTGCAGCAGATATCACCTTCATCACCACGCCCGATGATGCCATTGAACCCATTTGTGCAGAACTGATTGCGTTAAAACGCCTAAAGAAAAATAGCATCGTGCTACATTGTAGCGGCTCTTTACCTTCCGGGGTGCTTGCAGATGCGAAGTCATGCGATTGTGCACTAGCCAGCGTGCACCCCATGCGTAGTTTTGCCGATCCAGAACTGAGTGTAGCCCAATATGCAGGAACCTATTGTGCATTGGAAGGCGAAGAACAAGCCACCGTAATATTAAAAGATCTTTTTGATGCCATAGGCTCTATCACGTATTTTATCAACAGCGACAAAAAGGAAATTTACCTTGCAGCAGGGGTTTTTGCCTCCAATTATCTCATTACCATTGCTAAAGAGGCACTGACTTGTTTAGATGAAGCGGGCGTACCCTCTGAAATTGCTATGAATGCAATCATTAGTTTAATGTCCAGTAGCGTTAATAATCTAAAAGAAAGTCGATCTCCTGAAAAAGCATTAACAGGACCTCTTAAACGCGGTGACATAAATACCATCAAAAAACATCTAAACGCTATGCGCCACGATACACTGAGAAAAGATTTATACCGTGCCGCCGCTCTATGCACATTAAAATTAACTACGCTTCCCGAAGAAAAAAAAGATGCCATAACAGCATTACTCAATGAGACTACATCATGAAAGTATATTTAGTCGGCGGCGCCGTACGCGATAAATTATTGGGTCGCCCTGTACATGAACGGGATTGGGTCGTCGTTGGTAGTTCCCCCGAGGAAATGATGGCTCAGGGGTTTACGCCCGTAGGCAAGGCCTTTCCGGTTTTTTTACACCCTAAAACCAAAGAAGAATATGCTCTAGCACGCACCGAGCGCAAAACAGGCCCCGGTTATCATGGTTTTACTTTTCATACGGCAAAAGACGTCACCTTAAAAGACGATCTGGCTCGCCGCGATCTCACTATTAATGCCTTAGCCGAAGATGAAGACGGTCAGGTTATAGATTATTATGGTGGCTTAAACGATTTAAAACAAAAATGCTTGCGCCACATCACGGTAGCTTTTAGCGAAGATCCCGTGCGTGTCTTGCGCGTAGCCCGTTTTGCCGCACGCTATGCTGAATTGGGTTTTAGCGTTGCCCCAGAAACTTTGGCCTTAATGCAACAAATGGGTTTACACAATGAATTGTCTTATTTGGTGAGAGAGCGCGTCTGGGCCGAATGGGAGCAAGCGCTCAATGAAACTACTCCGGCCCTATTTTTTAGAGTATTGCAACAGGCTAAAGTACTCTCATTTATTTTCCCTAGTCTTGAACCTTTGCTCACTGAAAACGTATTAGAAAAACTGGATGCAGTGGCCGCCAAAGAAAAAGACACTCCCCTACGTTTTGCTGTTTTCATTCATTATTTATTGGCAGTAAAAACATTTACTGCTGATCTGGATCAGTTAATTAAAAGCTATAAAATTCCCAACCAGTATTACGACACAGCTTTAGGGTTGCATCAGGCTTTACCCTATTATTTAAAGGTTAATTTCAGTGACGCTAACACTATTTTAGATTGCTACGAAGCCATAGATGCGCATCGTCGTTTCACCCGTGCTGTAGTGTTATTAAAAGGTTGCGCGCTGATTGAAAATGATGCCAAGCTAGAACGCTTACAAAACGCTTTTCGGTATTTACAGGATTTAAAATTCACTATTCCTCCAGGACTGCAAGGTCCTGCCATTGCCGCTCATCTACATCAACAACGCTTAATCGCGTTGCAAACACATTTTCATACACATAACCCTTGATTTTTAGGGTAGAAGACTAATCCTCGCGCGCCAAGGGTAAATTATATACATGACTGCTGCTCGAGAGCTCGCTGCCTACCCTAAAAACCAACCTGCTATGAGTGTGGTTGCAGATCACAGCAACATTAAGTTACACTGCACCCGAAATTTTGGAGAAACCCATAAGGATTTACCATGCCCTCTACTGATTCTTTTATTCACGACGCGTGTGGTGTCGCGATGTTTGTCAATATCCCTAATACAATAGACAATGCAGTAAAAGTAGAAAATAGTTCTAGTCTATTTAACGCCCAAGAAAGCTCTCATGAAATAGTCACCGATGCCGGAGCAGTACTTAAAAGCTTTGAGTATCGTTCCGGCATCAATCCTGTTACAGAAGAAAGTGATGGCGCGGGGATCTGTTTTTTTGGGCTGCCCACTCCGTTCTTTAATGAGCAAATTAGAAAAGGAAAATTCCTCTCTACTGAAAACCAACCGCTGAATGACACTGTTTTAAAATCCGGTGAGTTTGCGGTGGGGCAGTATTTTCTAGACCCAGATCCCGCAATTGCACAAAATAGCAAAGCCTTAATACAGGACATTGCGGAAAAACATGGATTAACGGTTCTGGGTTGGCGAGCATTGGATTCAAACTTCGATGTGGATAGATCTAAACTATCCCAAAGTGCAAAGACAAAAAAACCCCAGATCTGCCAAGCATTGTTGCAGGCCAAAAAAATCGAGGCCACTCCAGTCGAAGAAAAAAACGCCCCTTCTTTTGAGAAAAGGATCCGCTTTGCCACTATTGATATGATCAATACCGCACGAGAAAACGAAGATCCTTTATACATAGTGTCTCAAAGCAGCGAATCCATCGTTTACAAGGGGATGATTTACCCTAGCCAACTTTCAGAATTTTATTTGGATTTAAAAAATCCGCTATTCACGGCCAATGCCGTGACTTTACATGGACGCTTTGCCACCAATACCAACCCACAGTGGAAGAATGCTCAACCCTGCCCTCAATTTGTAAGCCATAATGGTGAGCTTAACTCGGTTTCCAGTAATGCGGCCGATATGCTACTGACCATGCGTATAAGAGAAAATACCCATGGGGTACTGCCCAATAATCAACTGTCTGACTCCATTCAATTTGATAACGACTTATTACATCTAATCTGCACCTGTAATATTTCTTTGCCCGAAGCCTTTATGCGTTTGATGCCCCCTTTGTACTCGGAAGACTATTCCCCCGAAATCAATGCCATGCTGGAATGTTTCCGCCTTGAACGCACCCCCTATAATGGACCTGCTTTTATGGTGGCAGGATTTAACGGCTATTTTGTCGCTAAACTGGATGATTGTGGGCTACGCCCTTCCCGTTGGGCCCTCATTCAGCACAAGGATGGATCTCGCCAATTCTATGCAGGATCAGACGACATTTGGACCGCACAGGAAGAATATACCGTCATCAGAAAAGGTGAGCTGGCGCCAGGAGGCATGCTGGTGATTACCCCAGAAGGGGAGATTCTGGATACTGCGAACATCTTAGAGTGGATTGCTACACAATATCATAAAAAAAATAATACTAATTTTTTTTTCCAAGGTCTTATTGAAAACCATACGCACCCCATCGATCCGCTTCATCTGGCCAAAGAGTCACCCCAACATGCGAAGCAAACATTATCTTCAATTGAAAAAGAAACCCTAAATAGACTTTTATTTGCTTCAGGCTGGGATAAAGAAACCGTGTCTGATGTTTGCGCTATGGCAAAACAAGGACGTGAGAGCACCGGGGCTATGGGGGATGATACAGACCCATTGCATATGGAAAGCATGCCCGCCCACATTTCTTATTTTTTTCATCAATTATTTGCGCAAGTTTCAGCACCCTCTATTGATTCAATACGTGAGATAGATCGTTTCAATCTAAATACAAGCCTAGGACCACAATTTTTCCTGGATAAACCGAAAGCACAAATCTCATTGCCTACACCCATTCTAAACGAAGCAGTCATGGATGAATTAATAAACCAAACTCATGTAAAGACAACAATGCTTAGTCTGTGTTTTGATATCAATGCAGATACATCTGAAAAAGATTTAAATAAAGCCCTACGGCATTTATGCGTAGAAGCCGAAAAAGTGGTTAGAAATGGTGTTGGCATATTGATACTCAGCGATACAAAGCTCGCCCTTAATCGAGCGGCTATTCCTGACTTAATCGCGGTGGCTGCCGTTCGCCTACATCTGCAGCGTTGTAAACTAGCACATCTTGCCTCTTTAGTGGTGGATTCTTATCAAATATCAGGGCCGCATCAAGCCGCGGCATTACTCTGTATGGGTGCCGATGCGGTATACCCCCGTGGTGCTTATACAAAAATCCATGAACACTATGCCACAGACGCCGCTGAATATTGTCTGCGCTATCAAAGCGCTCAGGAAAAATGTTTGCTTAAAACGATGGGGAAAATGGGCATAACCGATGTTAATAATTATATCAATGGCCATTTCATGGCGGCATTAGGATTGAATCTATCCAATGCCGATGAGCCTTCAGGAACGCTAGGCCTGGCTGAGCTTTTCCGAGGTATCTATTCGCCATTGCGCGGCCTGCAAATGGGCCATATTGCCAAAAACCAGTTGGAACGCCACCAAAGTGCTTTTAACCCCAAAAACCGCTTTAACTTGATGCCACGCTCAGGTATTTATATGCCCGAAAAAGGCGGCATTATACATGGCTACGGTCCAGAGACTACTCCCGCTTTTGCCGCTTGGATGAAAGAAGAAGAAGCCCGTGCCTCTCGTTTTCAGTTACACCTAGGGGCAGAGGAAAAAAAACGGCCAAACTATCTCTCGGCCAAGGATCTCGCTTTTTACGAACCAGAATATGGCTTTCTGGATCCGCGTAAAAAAAATGAGGCCGGCTTTTATCTCGCTGATTATCTAGAAAGATTTAAGCCCTCTAAAGCTTTTCAAACAATGTCTGGTATCATTGATGGATACAACACAAAGCATCCTACCGCTCTTAGACATTATTTAAAAATAAATCCCAATAAAGAGCCTACGGCTGATCCTGTACAAAGCCAAGCGGATATCCGAAAAGTCTTGTACAGTGGCAGTATGAGTCAAGGCGCGTTAACCGTAGAAGCACATGAAGCATTAACTGAGGCTGTAAATGCCGTAGGCGCCATGTCCGGTTCAGGCGAAGGCGGCGAAGATCCCATTGCTTTACGTTCCGAACGAAGAACAGCGCAAAGTAAACAAATTGCCTCCGGCCGCTTTGGGGTCAGTGCAATGCAAATCCTTTACGCTGAAGAAATAGAAATTAAAATTGTTCAAGGCGCAAAACCCGGCGAAGGGGGAGAATTGCCTGGCACAAAAGTATCGATTCGTTTTGCCGCACAACGCGGTGGTTTGCCAGGAACGTCGTTTATTAGTCCACCGCCGCATCATGATATTTATTCCATTGAAGATCTAGCACAATTGATTCGCGATATTAAGGCGGTAAAGCCTTCCGTCAAAGTTGCCGTTAAGTTAGTCGCCTCCCAGGGCATAGGTACCATTGCGATAGGTGTTGCCAAAGCAGGGGCTGATGTCATCAATATTGCCTCTAATTCTGGCGGAACAGGTGCCGCGCAGCAATCTAGCATTAAACATGCTGGCTTACCCAGTGAAATTGGTCTTGCTGAAGTAGATAGAGCCTTAAAAATAGCGGGTCTACGCGATTTAGTGTCTTTACGTACCAGCGGCGGTTTTAAAACAGCCAATGATATACTCATTGCGGCTATTCTAGGTGCGGATCAATTTGAGCTAGGCACAACGTCTATGCTGACTTTAGGCTGTAGAATGCAACGTACCTGTTATGATAGCTGTCAGCCCGGTGTTGCGGCTGATGGCCATTTATTTCAGCGAGAACAAGTTAACACAGAACTTTATTATGTTAATCTTGCCGCAGAAATACAGCGCAAATTAAAAGAAATGGGCGTTTCTAGTCTAGCGGCATTACGTGGTCGCACCGAATTATTGGATTTATTCAATCCAAACATTAAAGAATTTTACGATTTTTCTCTGCTTCTAGACAACCCTAATCTTTATGCCCAACCTACAAAAAACGCAATTGAAAAAGCAAGACGAAGTCAGTCCGCATACTTTAAAAACCTGAAAGAAGAGGCTCTAATCAAAAAAATATCCCTATTTTTTGACAGGCATTCGGATGCGGTATTCACCTCTGAATCCATTGCACTGGATACACAAGATTGGAGTTTTGGTGCCCGTATCGCAGGCTATTTTGCAGCTTACCTTGACGCACATCCGAATGCAAAAATCATTTTAAATACTAAAGGTAATGCCGGACAAAGTTTTGCTTTTGTATTGCCTAAAGGCATGAAAATTCGCCATGTAGGCTCTGTGCAAGACGGTTGTGCGAAAAGCATGACTGGAGGGGAACTTATTTTAAAAACCCCCGCTTATTCTAAGAAATATAATTCAGAAGAAAACACTTTAGTGGGCAACGCTTTTGCGTATGGCGCGAGCGGCGGGAAAATATTCGTGAATGGCATTGCGGGACATCGCTGTGGTATTTTATGTAAAAACGGCTTGCAAATCGTCGTTGAAGGCACGGGCGATCTACCTTTTGAATACATGACCGGTGGTACAGCGCTCATTTTAGGGAAAACAGGAAAAGGACTGGGCACCGGCGCAACAGGCGGCATTATTATTCAATATCACAGCGAACCCGCGCCTAAAGAAAATCCCTCAGACTCAGTCTACATTTGCACGCACAGTGCCCCTTATAAGAAGGCTATCTTGCGAATGCTAAAAGAACATGTGGCAAAAACGGGGTCCATTCAGGGTCAATCTATTTTAGATCATTTTAATATGCATTATTTTTCAATATACATCCCTAAAGAACTCAATAAAATTAACACCTTAAGCCACGTAATCGCTGTGTTAAAAACGTTTAGTCATAGACAAGCCCCTTTGACCGTAGGCGTGGAAATTTGGCTGCAGGAAAAAATTATAGAGATCCTAGAAGCCGAGCATTACTCAGAAAAAAAATTAGACGCATTTAAGCAACTTTTAAACACAAAGGATTTTAATTTATTTTCAGGACAAGCAAAAATAAAAATCCGGAAAGCCCTGAATCTAAAAACAAAACCTGAAAATCTAGGCATTGAAATTAAATCTTTAAGTATAAAAAAAGAAATTTCGAGTTCGACCCCTTACATTTTTTTTGAAAACAGTGAAATTGCTGTGCAGATAAAAACCCCTACACACTTACGCTTAGCAAGTGTCCATGGGACCTTAGATACTGAATTTTTAGATGCCTTGTCGCACATTAATCGTTATGTTAATGCCCTAAGTGTAGACGCACAAGGATGTTCAACGTGTAAGGCACAATCTTGCTCTGGCGGTGATGCTCTTCAGACTGGATGTCCTAGCGGCAAACCAATCAACACGATCAACGCTACATTACAGCGTTTAGGGCAAATTCCAGCTAACGGCCGACTCTACATGTCTCAGTGGAGAATTTTGCGCGAAGCTTTTGAGTTGCAAATTAAGGAAACTCCTTTTTTCGGCTATACTGGTGCGGCTTGTCCTGCGCCTTGTCAAGCGGATTGCACAGAGGGCATACCCAATCCTGTGGCACCTATTATAGGTAGAGGGGGAAAACCCGTGGGCGAACCCGTGCACATTAAAGATATTGAATACCTACTCTATCAAGTAGGGCGTTTCTTAGGTTGGTTTGATGGCGAGAGAAAATGGACGCAAAAAGAAATTGATTCCATTTTTAGATCGGATGACAATGAACTGGACGCTTATAATGACCTTATGGCCGCTTTTTCACCTGCATTTCAGCGCGCAGAAGTTCAGCCCTGTCCAGATAAGACATTGATTATTGTAGGCTCTGGGCCCGCGGCAATGCAATTAGCCTTTGAAGCTTTGCAGGATGGCTTACAGGTTGAAATGTATGAAAAATCGGATAAAGCAGGCGGCTTATTGGCAGATGGGATCCCCGCACACAAATTCGATAAAATTTACCTAGATGAAGATTTTAATAGATTGAAAAAAATGGGGTTAAAACTTCATCTAAAACATGAGGTACAATACGATCCCAAACAAGACGAATATTATGCGGTTCATGAAAATGCGAAAATTCACATAGCACATCGAGGCGATAAAAATAAAATAGTTGTTTTGTGTTTAGGCGCTGGCTTACCTAGAACTTTAGGGTCTAAAGCAACCCAAGATTTAGACCCTTCTGGGCGCAGAAAAATTATTCAAGCGGTTGATTTCCTTAAAGCCGCGAATGATGTTGCCTATCACTTGAAAAAAAATCCATCTCTTTCGCCGCAAGAACAAGAAGCCTTTATTAAAGAAATGCTGGGTGAAATGGACCCGCGCGGCAAAAAAATTCTAGTGATCGGCGGTGGCGATACAGCCCAAGATGCTATACGCTGGACAGCTCGTTATATTGCAAATAGCCCAAAAATAGAGGGCAATGTCCAATTAAATATCGTGGTTCGCGGTCCGGAACCTTCTGCGCCCCCCACCAAAGAAGGTTTATTAAAAGCAGAAGAGGTCACGCATATCGGTGGCAATACAAGTTATGATACCGAAATAGAAACAATAATTCCCAATGCCAACGGTAAATTGACTATTAAGGTTAAGCAGTCCAAACTTAAATACTATGAATTTATTAAAAGCTCGCCGGAACTCTATCGTTTTTTTAACAAAATCCCGCGTGAAGAAAGATCAGTAGAACACATTGAGTATTTTGCCATTGAAGATGTAGATATAATCATGTGCGCCTTAGGGGCTAATGAGAAAGAAAGTATTCCCTTAATAAAAGCACTTCTTAAAGAAAATGGCCCTGCCCCTATTGTTGCAGGCGATAGTGCGGGTACCAGAATTATTGTTGAAGCACAAGAAAGCGCTAAGCGCTTATACCACAAGCAAATCAGAGCGGCCATAGATATAAAGATGCCCGTTGATACGACTACCACTCCTAGGCCGCTTTCCAGATAAAATGGGCCTATGGTTTACCGGATCATTCAATGCGGTATAAGGGGTAATGAGCTTGCGTTAGGGCCGCTTTTCTGGCACCATGGGCTATTATTATAATTGTTGGAATTATGAACAATGCACCCTTATCTCAATATTGCCATTAAGGCCGCCCGCAAGGCCGGTGAAGTCATTGCTAGAGCCCAACAAGATCTAAACAAGCTGCATATACAAGAAAAATCACCGCACGATTTTGTCAGCAATATTGATCAAAAAGCAGAGATGATTATACGCGATACCATTCAACAGGCTTATCCTAGCCACAGTATCTTAGGGGAAGAAGGCGGTTCGCAACAGAATGAAGACGCAGAAACTTGGTGGGTGATCGATCCCATTGATGGCACGCAAAATTTTATCAAGGGTTTGCCTTTTTTTTGTGTCTCTATTGCCATTAAAGAACACGGTAAATTAAGCCATGCCGTGGTGTACGATCCCATGCGTCAAGAATTATTCACCGCCAGCCGCGGTAAGGGCGCATTTTTAGAGAATCGTATCCGTGTCAGTGATAAACGCGGCTTAAACGGCACTTTGCTCGCAACGGGCCTACCCACAGCGCGGGGAGAAGGATGGATGCAAATGCAACCGACCTTCAATGCCCTATTCAGCCAAATTGCCGATATTCGTTATTTGGGCTCAGCGGCTTTAGCGCTAGCTTATGTAGCCTGCGGCCGCTTAGATGGCTATTGGGAAGCCGATTTGAAAGAATGGGATATTGCCGCGGGTTGCCTATTGGTGAAAGAAGCCGGCGGTTTAGTCACCGATTTTCAAGGTGGGGAAAACTACTTGAGCTCAGGCGATATCGTCGCCGGTTCGGCTAAAGTACTGAAAGAGTTGTTGCCGTTGTTAGGCTAACAATATCCTCTTACTATTGACCAAAAATAAAAGTTAATTCGCTCATTTTCGCAAGAGAAGCATCTTTTTTAAGCATGTTTGACAAATTAAGCGCAGTTGAAAAGATTTTTTTGACTAAATTAAGCGAACGATTGCAATATATTAAAATTTAGAGTATCCTTACTAAGGTAATAATATATAAATTAGGGGGTAAAAATGTCATTAACTTCACAAGAAATAGAGATCTTAACAAAAGCATTCAATGCTATGAAGGAAACCCGTGCCCAAGTAAAAGCATCCCTAGATAAAAAAGGTACCACATGGGGTCAAGATGAATTTCTAGCAGCTCTTAATGAACGCGTGCAACAGCTTGTCTTGCCCTTAGACAATTCAGAAATCCACATTTTAGAAAAAATATTGGCTCCCGATAATCAAGAAAATTTTTTTGACTATTGGGATTCTCTCATGCCGACTATGCCAGGAAAAGAACAACAAGAACTAACGGATGTATATAGCTTATTGACTATGTTTTTGTCACAACCAGCATTGCTTCGTCTAATAAATCAGCTCATAACGCACATAAAAGAAACTGCTAACTATTTAGTGACAGAAGCAAAAGAAAAAGTAAGTATACTCTACAGAGCCGAGGAAATTTTGGTCCAGCCAAAAACTTCGAAAATTGTAACTATTATTAGCAGAAATGAGAGTTGTGCAATTTTTGTCGAAGATAATATAGAAAAGCTCAAAAAAAATCTAGACCCTACAGGCACAACTATTTTGAATAGCCTCGTTAAAGCTTTAAAAGCCTTAACACAAATCCATAATTCTATAAAAGCAATGTCCTTTATGGGGATCTTTCATGATAAAAAACATGATGATGGAGAAGCTACCAAAACCATGTCGAATAGCGGCCCTGCTGCACCGGCGGCCTAACCGCTTTACCTCCGTGGGCGATTCGTGAATCGCCCACAGATTTTCTTTAAAACAACGCCACTTTATCCGCATCGTGCGGCGCAATGCTTACTACTTCTAATTTAAATTTGAGCTTTTGTCCGCATAAGGGATGATTGAAATCAACAGTGACGATATCGTCATTAAAATCACGCACAACTCCCGGCAAAGCGCTGCCATTCATCTGGCTAAATTCGATGATCAACCCTTTGCGTAAGGATAAATTCTCTGCAAACTGGCCGCGCGGCATACGATGTAGATTAGCCGGATGCGGTAAGCCAAAAGCCTCTTTAGACTCTAATACAAATTCTTTTTTACCGCCTTCTTTTAAGCCTAAAATATTCGCCTCAAACGCTGCCGATAAATCGTCACAGCCCAAGCGCAACACCATAGGCTTACGATTGACACGAGTACTATCCGCTACTGAGCCGTCCATCAGCTCTATCGTCATGTGCGCCCATACTTCGCTATTTTTTTCTATAACCTTATTTTGCACGTTTGAAAAACACCTCTTCGAGTAGCCACATAATCACGGCTGTTACTACAAAAGCATCGGCTAAGTTAAAGGTAGGCCAATACCATTGTTGATAATGCCACTGAATGACATCTATTACATAACCAAAGCGTAGGCGATCGCACAGATTACCCGCGGCCCCTGCTAACAAGAAAGACAAAGCCACGCTATGCCATTTGTGTTGTTTGGGTGTGGTCATCAACATTATGATGACGACTACGCTCACGATAGCGGCCACACTCGAGAAAAACCACATTTGCCAACCGCTGGCAGAGCTTAGAAAACTAAAGGCCGCTCCAGGATTATAGGTTAAGGTCCAATTAAAAAAAGAAGTGATGACGTAGATTTCGTATACAGAAAAATGTCCTAAAGTCCATATCTTAGAAGCTTGATCAGCTAAGATACCAGCAATGGAGAGGAATAGCCACGGATTAAAAATAAACGGCCTATGCATAATGGCGTATCTCTCCTGCTCCATCAATATTGTCCACACAGCGCTGACAAATTTCAGGATGTGCACTCACTGCCCCTACATCTGCACGCCTATGCCAACAGCGCGCACATTTAGGCGCTTCCATTTTTTCTACCGCAATGCGGCATAAATCCGGCACGCTGCCATCTGCCCATAAAGTGCTATTCGCAGGCGCTAATTGCACTTCTGCCGCAGAGGTTATCAACACAAAACGTAACTCGTCTTTTAATGCGTTTAACATTTCATATAACGGCGCACTGGCACTGATCGTCACCTTGGCTTCCAAGCCTGAACCAATCAAGCCCTCCGCACGCGCCGTTTCTAAAACTTTATTCACTTCATCGCGTACACGCATGATAGTTTCAAAATACGCTGCATCCATAGTCGTTTTTTCGGGAAATGAGGATAATCCCTCATAATAAGTTGCTAACAATACCGATTTTTCACGCTTTCCGGGCAAACACTGCCAAATTTCTTCGGCGGTAAAACTCAAGATAGGCATTAACCAACGCACTAAAGCCTCTAATATATGCGTCATGGCCGTTTGCGCCGAGCGACGCGCCACAGCATCGTGCTTTATCGTATATTGCCTGTCTTTGATCACATCCAAATAAAAACTGCCTAAATCGATACTGCAAAAATGATGAATCTTTTGATACACGGTGTGAAACTGATAGTGTTGATAGGCATCTTTAATTTCTTGTTGCACCCTATACGCTCTATCGACTACCCATTGATCCAATACCACCATGTCCTTAAAAGCAACGCTGTCTTTTGCCGCATCAAAATCAAAGGTATTGGCTAATAAAAAACGTGTCGTGTTGCGTAGTCGTCTATACCCATCTGAATTGCGCTGTAAAATTTCATCCGATACGGCTATATCCGTCTTATAATCCGTGGCCGCTACCCATAAGCGCAAAATATCTGCTCCTAAGGTCGTCAATACTTTTTCAGGGGCAATCACATTGCCTAAGGATTTAGACATCTTGCGCCCTTGCGCATCGACGGTAAAACCATGCGTTAATAGTGCTTTATAAGGCACTTTTCCTGTGGCTGCTAGGCAAGCCACTAAAGTCGTTTGAAACCAGCCGCGATGTTGATCGGTGCCTTCCAGATAAAGATCAGCCGGAAATTGCAACTCGGGCCTACGCATTAATACTGCATAAAAACTCACTCCCGAATCAAACCACACATCCAGCGTATCTTCAATCTTAAAATAATCCTTGGCGTCATGCACTGCAAATTGATCCAATTGGATATCTTGCCAAGCTTCAATGCCTTTTTCCGCAATAATATTGGCAACCTCTAAAATGAGTTTTACACTATTCGGGTGCCATTCATTCGTGTGTTTATGACACCATAAGGGTATAGGGGTACCCCATAGACGTTGCCGTGAAATACACCAATCGGGACGATTTGCAATCATGGCACGCAAACGCGTTTGACCACTACTGGGCATGAACTGTATGCTTTCTATGCCTTCTAACGCCGCCTCTCTTAAACCTTTAGCACTCATGCTGATAAACCATTGCGGCGTGGCACGAAAGATCACCGGCGTTTTATGGCGCCAGCAATGCGGATAACTGTGGGTAATGCGTTCTTGATGCAATAGATTACCGTTGCTTTTTAACACTTCAATGATGGCATCATTGGCTTTAACAATATGCATACCGCCAAACAAAGGCAACTTACTGCTAAAACAACCGTTGGCTTCTACTTCGTGTGTAACCGGTAAATTATATTTCATCGCCACGATATAGTCGTCTAGACCATGCGCTGGCGCAGTATGCACTGCACCGGTACCCGCCTCGGTGGTTACATGTGAACCTAAGATAATCGGCACTTGCCTATCGTACAAAGGATGCTGCAATAATAGACCTTCTAAAGCCTGACCTTTGCAGTAAGCAACCACACGGTATTGTGTGAGCGATACAATCCCGACAAAATCATTCAACAAAGCTTCGGCACACAAATAATACTGGTAATGATTATTATCCTGCACTTCAATTAAAGCGTAATCGAGTTCGGCATTCAGTGCCACTGCTTGATTGGCAGGTAGAGTCCACGGAGTCGTAGTCCAAATCGGGATATAAATCCCCGCGATCGGCGCATCTTGATTGGGGCTATGATGACAAGCATCCCAAAAAAGCGCCTCATCGATCACTTGAAAACGCACATAAATAGACGGCGATGATTTATCTTCGTATTCTACTTCCGCTTCTGCTAATGCAGAACCGCAATCCATACACCAATGCACTGGTTTATAGCCACGCTGTAAATGACCGCGCTGCAGGATGTCTGCCAGCGCACGCAAAACATCCGCCTCATAGCTAGGCGCCATAGTTAAATAAGGGTGTTGCCAATCGCCCATCACGCCTAAACGGATAAATGAATCCCGTTGTAGACCGATTTGGGATAAAGCATATTGTCTACACTCAGCATAAAATTCTTTTTTATCTAAAACTTTCTTTTCTTTGGCAAGCTTCTTTTCTACATTCAATTCTATAGGCAAACCGTGACAATCCCAACCTGGCACATAAGGCGCATCCAAGCCTATTAAATTCTTAGATTTTATAACGATATCTTTTAAAATTTTATTGAAGGCATGACCTATGTGTATAGGTCCATTGGCATAGGGCGGGCCATCGTGCACAATAAACTTGGTGCGGCCTACTCGCTCACTGCGCAATTGCTGATACACCGCGTGTTCTTCCCAAAAAGCCAACCATTTAGGCTCTTGAGCACTTAGGTTCGCCTTCATGCTAAAAGGAGTTTGCGGCAGGTTTAAGGTGCTTTTATAGTCTATGATCATTATGTTATGTTAAAAGTGATAAAGATAGGCCATTATAGCGATTTTGATGCAGCAGCGCTAGCGGCGACCACTCTGCAGATTAGGGTATTTTGGCATGATAAATTCTTTCTTGCGCAAGGCTTCAACCCAGCGCCGCACTACATAATCTTCTAGGCTAGGCTCAAAATTAGAGACTTTATGACCCGATAGATCCGATAAAATCCAATACAACCGTTGCAGTGGATAATGTCCGGTGACGATATCGCTGCCAGCCCAGCCTTTTTGCTTAGCCAACAACAGCATGTGTTCAACCACATCGGCCGCTTGTTGCACAATGGTACCGTAACCGCCCCCTTCGCCGCCCTCACCGCCTTCACTGTCTTCCAATACCCATAAGTAGGCTATCAATTCACTGCAACCTGAAGCTAAAAAATGGCCATAATCGTATATTTTCCAACCATTTTTAGCGGTGATAATAGTGGGCGTAGTGCCTATAGTGGTGGGGGGCTGTCCCGTCTCACACACTTCTAAATAGGGATAACGGCATAACAGGGCGTAAAACTCTTGAGGGGTAATATCCCGCTCAAAAATAGTACGTCTCGCCTCGCGTAAGGCCCCGGCAAGTTGCTGTCTTTCGTCGTCTTCTAGACTCATAATGGCTCTAAATGGATTACTGTACTAGCCCAACAGCATAATGCTTTTGGGGGCTGAACACAAGCATTTTTTTGTACAATAAATGTCAACGTCCCTTTGCCAAATACTCATGCGTTTGCATTTCTGTTAAACGGCTTTGGGTACGTTCAAACTCAAAACTAAAGGGTCCCTGGCGATAAATATCTTGCGCCTTTTCTGCTGTGGTCGATAACACACATTTTACGTGGGCGTCATAGAGGATATCGATTAATTGAATAAAATAAGTGATTTTATCATGTTCGCGATCGCCTATTTCCGGTACATCGCGTAAAAAGATCGTTGAGAATTGCTCGGATAACACTAAGTAATCGCGCTGACTTCTAGGCTCATGACACAAAACGCTAAAATCAAAGCCTGCAATATTGTCTGTATGGCCCCAATTAATAATAGCGCGGCCTTCTACCATAATATCTTCTAGTTGCAACACTTCACTGCCTACTAATTTCTGAAATAAGGCTTGCATGCCTTCTTTCTTGTCTTTTTGTCGCAAACACCAATAAACCCCCGCATTTTCTAGGGTACGCACTCTATAATCCTGATGACTATTCAAGTGATAGACTATACATTGGCTTTGCAATAAAGCGATGGCCGGTAGAAATAGGTCTCGTTGTAAACCATTGCGATAGAGATTTTCCGGCGGCACATTAGAGGTCGCAATCAGGCTCACTTTTTCATCGAACAAGGCTTTAAACAGATTACCTAAGATCATGGCATCGGTGATGTCGTTAACAAAAAACTCATCAAAACAAATCACATCGACTTTATCCGCCCATTCGCGCGCAATGTGTTTTAAAGGCTCATCTACGCCTTGTAATGACGTTAAACGTTGATGCACACGACGCATAAATACATGAAAATGCAGTCTCATTTTACGAGTGCCTGGCAATTGTTGATAAAATAAATCCATCAACCAAGTTTTACCTATGCCCACACTGCCCCATAAATAAATACCGCGTATTAATGGGCGACGTTGCCATAAACGCCACCATTTTTTTTGATGGGTGCGATTATACTCATTTAAGAAATGCTCAAATATTTGTAAAGCCCGTTGCTGCAGCCCATCTGCTTCTATCTGCCCTGTTTGAACTTGCTGTTGATAATATTCAGATAATGTCATTTGTCAGCACTCTGGATGATGGAAGCAAAACACTCTTTCACCGCTTGTTTTAATTCGATTAAACGACCATGAAAAAAATGGCTCGCGCCTGTAAAATCAAGGCGCGTGATGTCTTGTGGTGTTTTTGCTAAAAAATCATAAACCGATTGCGGCGGTACAATTTCATCGGCATCGCCTTGAATTAAAAACCACGGGCAGTTTATTTTGGCCAAGCTATTAAAGTCATAATGTAACACTGCGGGTGCCACTGTTATCAAGCCTTTAACACTAGGCATTTCGGCAGTGACTTTAGCAGCAATATAAGCACCAAAGGAAAAACCACATAAAATTAAACGTAAATCCGAAAATTCCTTTTTCAAGAAATGGATAACCGCTTGTAAATCATCGCATTCGCCTATAGCGTCGGCAAAAGCCCCTGCACTATGCCCCACGCCGCGATAATTAAAGCGTAAGACTTGCATCTCTAATTCTACACCCGCCTTGGCGATGGTGGTAATGACCTTATTATCCATAGTACCGCCATACAAGGGGTGCGGATGGCAAATAACGAGAGTCCACGGTGCTAATATTGTAGCCGCAGCTCTATTGTGTAAGCGTGCTTCTAACACGCCTGCAGGGCCGGGAATCATAATGTTTTCTAGTGTATTCATGGGTTATCACGCTTTATTGAAATAAACGATTAAAATCATAGTGCCAAGGCAAAATAGTCCAGTCTTGAAATTGTATTTTTTCATCTCCCGCATAAATAATATAACAGTTCTCTTTTGGAAGTAAGCTTATCTCTTGCCATTTACGTAAACCTTTGACCAGATCGGTTGTGAGTGTCATGCCAGATTTCACTTCTAAAGAGAACAGTTTCCCCGCGTATTCAACCAATAAATCTACTTCATGACCGGTATGATCGCGCCAATAATAAATGGGCGCTGTTTTTCCTTTGGCAAAAAACGTTTTGACTATCTCGGCAATAATAAATCCCTCAAAAATAGCACCTCTAGCACTGTGTGCCAATAATTGCTCCGGTGATTGCAGCCCTAATAATTTGCAGACTATGCCTGTGTCATAAAAGTAAAGCTTAGGCGTTTTAACTAAGCGTTTTTTGAAATTATTAAAATAAGGGCGCACTCTGAAAACAATATAACTGGATTCTAATATGGCAAGCCAGGTGTTTGCGGTGGTTTGTGATATTCCACAGGCTTGCGCCAAAGCGTTTAAATTAAGTTGTTGTCCATGTTGCCCAGCGCATAAGCGCAAAAAAAGTTGGAATTGTGTCAGATTTTTTATATTGACAATATTACGCACATCACGTTCTAGATAAGTACGGATGTAGGCATTAAACCATAAATCAGTATCCAAATTGTCTTGATAGGGTCTAGGATAGCTGCCATAAAATAAATATTGCCACAAAGACAACGAGGTAGCCAATTTTGGATCCGTTTTAAATTCTTGATAACTTAATGGCAATAACTCTAAAATGGCAATACGGCCAGCCAATGTTTGGCTGATGTGTTGCGATAATAAAAAGTTTTGTGACCCCGATAAAATAAAATGGCCCGCTTTTTTTTCTTTATCCACATATTCTTGAATATAAGAAAACAAAGCCGGAAAGCGTTGCGCCTCGTCAATAATCCACGGCAGCGGACTTTGTGTCAAGAAGCCACGGGGATCATCTTGTATATTCAATAATTTATCAGGAGACTCTAAGGACACATAATTGTATTCGGGAAAAGTAGATTGCAACAAGGTGGTTTTGCCACTTTGCCTAGGCCCAGTCAAGGCTGTAACAGGGAAGCTATGAACGGCTTTTTGCAATGTAGGTGTTAATTCTCGAATAAACATATCGGGAGCCTAAAAAAGATAGATAAGCTAATTATAACTCAAGATCTCGTCAAATTCCAAGTTGAACTGTGATATTTACAAAAAAAATCCCTTATATGGTTAAATAATGCACTATTTCACCAGCAAACGCCCGCCATCCACAGGCAAGATGATACCCGTCACATAAGTTGCCGTTGCCAAATACAACACCGCTTCGGCGATTACCGAAGCTGTTCCTAAACGTTGCAATGGAATCTCTTTTAACAATGCCGCTTTTTGGCTTTCCGTTAAAGCCGCTTTATCTTCTGGCCATAAGATAGTTCCAGGTGCCACGGCATTGACTCGTATCTGCGGCGCCAATTCTTTGGCCAGACTCAGCGTTTGCTGACGCAATGCCGCTTTAGATTGACTATATAAACTGTAATCGCGTAAAGGTTTCTCGGCATGAATATCCACCAAATTAATAATCGTTCCCTTGCGTTTTTCTAAGGCCGATTTTGCCAACAACGACAATTGATAGGGCACAAAAGCATTCATTTGCATCAAAGCCTCTGCCGCACTCCCATCCCATTCTAAATGGGTAGGATAAAATAGGGACGCATTATTGACTAGAATATCCAGGCCTTTATCATAAGCCAATACTTCCTCCATCATGGCCGATAAATTCGTTTGCAATAAATCGGCGTTGACTAAAAATGCAGAGTCCGCTCGTTGTTGGTTCAATTCTTTCGCTAAAGCCAATGCTTCTGTACTGGATTGATGATAATGTATCACCACCTTAGCGCCCGCAACATGTAGCCTGCGCACTATGGCCGCGCCTATACGACGCGCGCCGCCTGTCACTAAGGCAGTTTGGCCAGATAAAGGAAATTCGGTCATAACGGTCTCAAAATAGGGTATAATGACGATAATTTTAACACATTATAGTGCCTATAACTCTATGTCTTTGCATGAACACATCGCAGCCACCATAGCCCAGACCAAAAATGCTTGCATCCCCTTTAGCGAATTCATGCGTTTGGCTTTATATACCCCAGAATTAGGCTATTATTGCCGCG
>VFJT01000173.1 GCA_009885935.1 Gammaproteobacteria bacterium | reverse complement strand
CCAGTAGGTGAACCTAGACTGACTATCGTAATCGTCGTCGAAGTTGATGTATTACTAGTACCCAGGGTAAACGTTCCTGTATATTCTTGCGCCCAGGGATCACTGATGGGGGTAGGTAAATAACCCGCGTTTTGTAACACGTTCACCGTATTAGCGCTCGCAACACTTAGGTCACTGAGCCCTCCCGCAACCATATAAGTCTGTGTTTGCCCCGCAATGGTGTTGAGATCTTTCACCGCTTTAGTAATATTCGCATTTTGTTTAACAGTGCTATAAAATAACATTACACCAATCAATATTATTGTTCCAATGGACATGGCAAACATCGTTTCTAATAAGGTTAAGCCCTTCGCTTTTTTATATAATTTTGTCATTAGCCTTCGTTTCACCATAATTTATTGATTAACTCGCCAAAGTTTGCGAAATACTGTACGTCCCCATCACCATCAATCCCGCTACGACTGCACTCATAGTTAAAACCAAAGATCCCATCAGATTACTGATTTTGTTAAGTTTTTTTAAGCTATTGGCATTGGCTTGCTTACCTTGGCGCACCAACGCGTGTTCAAAGCCTTTGGCCGCGGCGATAGCACGCAAGCGAATGATATCGGCGCGATCGATCAAACCCGTATCTAACACGTCGGCAATATTGCCTTCCCCCTTACCCAAACGTCGTTCCATTAAGCGCATATGAAAACGCAGGTATATACTGGCCTGACTAGAAATTAAAGTTAAAGCCTGCTTAAACACCACGCCATTTAAGACCAACAAGCCCATCGTTTCCATAAAGCTTGCTGCTGTCAATTTACGATAAAGACTTAAGATCGGGAGGTGATCTATCGATTCACGCCCAGGACCTATATACGTCTTCAACGTAAAATTTAATAACACAATAAAACCTATAATACCTAAAATGATCGCCCACCAGCCATAGGTTAAGATCTGCGCCAAACTGTACAGTGCCTGACCAGACCCAGGCCATGTAGACGCTGGCTTAATTTGTGCAAATTGCTCTAAAATACCACCCTTGCTGTTAAAATTCATAACAATACCACAGGCGAATGCTAACACCATCAGCGGGTAACTCAAGGCTGAGACTAAGGTAGACACCACTTGGGATTGCTGCCCTAAAGCCTCCGCCGCCACGCGTATATTGTGCACCAGGGTACCGCCCTGCTCACCAATCCGTATCAATTCCACCGCATAATGGGGAAACCAGCCCACCATACCATCGGAAAAAGACTGCCCGCGGGCCAGCGAGTCTGAAATGCTTTTGGCCACTTTTTTGGCAGGATCTTCTAAAACCTTATATAACACGTCAATGGCCT
>VFJT01000067.1 GCA_009885935.1 Gammaproteobacteria bacterium | reverse complement strand
TGCAAAACCAAAGGTTAAGGTATTTTGTATGGCGGGTTCGCCGTCAGCGATTTGCAAATTTTTAAAAGTGCCGTAGTTTTGTTCACGTTCAAATTCTGCAAAAATATCTAAGCCTGGCATTAATCGGTAATAAGGCCGCACGATATAACGCATTTGATTTAAACCATCGCCAATTTCAGCTTCTGGAACTGTTTTCGATGCTAAAATACTGCGAGCGCCTACTCTAATAAAGAAATTATTTGTAATTTGTGTATCGCGTGATAACCCCAGATCTATTTTTTCACTACCGCTATGATAATAAGTCCTAACATCCGTATCGATAAAATAAGGCATTAAACCTTCTATGCCAATACCTGGCTGCCAATACGGGGTTTGTGCGGGACGGTAAACCTAATTAGCACCGCCTTTGATAGCCCAAAATTGATCGAGTAAATGCCAATAGAAAATATCCATGTCCGCACTTTCAACCTTTCCATTTCTAATTTCAACATCATTAGAAAATAGTTCTAATTTATTATAGTCCGATCCATACAAGCCTTTAAAAGTAGCCTTTTGGTCATTCGTGACCGGATTTATACCTATGTCAAAGAAATTAGCCAGCCATAAACCATCGGGATGTGCCATAGGGTGCTTAACGAGGGATGTATCGATGGGTAGCGCTTCATCTACTCTGACAATAGGTCGATTATAATAGGGTGTTTGTTGAATAGTATCTTGTGGTGTCGCTTTATCTTGAGTTATTTCTAATAAAGTCGAATATTGAAATGTGCGTGCCATACCAGACATCATGTGGTACAGCAAATGACAATGGAAGATCCATTGACCACTTGCATCTGTATCTACATCAGCCGTGATCGTAGCGCCCGGCGCCACATCAATGGTATGTAATAATGGGTCATAAGCCCCTTTGTCTTCACGTAAAATAAACCAGTGGCCGTGAATATGCATAGGATGATGCATCATTGAAGTGTTAGTGAATACAAATCGATAGCGTTTCCCTGGTTCTAAGATAATGGGATGTGCTTTATCTTCAGGCACTCCATTAATAAACCAAATGTATCGGTCCATGTAACCAAATAATTCCATATTGATTACGCCTGCTACGGGTTTATTGGGATCGTTTGTTTTAACTGCAGCGGTTAAATTTTCATATTTTGTTCCTGATGTAGTAGCCCAGTTTGAATCGGGCGGAGAAATGCTATCGCCTATTATGGTGGGTTCAGTCGGCATGTTCATGTTCATATCCATTGAGTGGTTCATGGGCATATTATTACTCATATCCATTGAGTGGTTCATGGGCATATTACTACTCATATCCATTGAGTGGTTCATGGGCATATTACTACTCATATCCATTGCTTGAGTAGCGGGTAGTACGCCCCGTTTCATATTGCTCGTCATCATGGACATCATTTCTCTTGTTACAGGCAATGGCTCTGGAAAAGGTTTAATTTCCTTATAATTAACGGGTTGATCGGGCGAAGTTACTAATGCACCATAAGCTGCACCTACAGTATCCATTGATTCTGCGTAAATAATATAGGGCCCATTTTTTTTAATTTTAACCAATACGTCGTAGGTTTCTCCTGGGGCTATAGTAAAATCATTAACGTTGTATGGTTTAATATCATTGCCTTCGACGTGTATCATTTGCATAGTAGTATCAGGGATCTTGACATTAAAAATAGTACTGCCACCAGCACCAATAAAGCGTAAGCGAACGATATCTCCAATTTTCACGGGAGCCGTCCACGGTTTTAAGTTGGTCTGCCCATTGAGTAAAAAAGAATCGTAGGCTACATCGCTCATGTCATAAATACTCATCCGCATTTGCTGCATCATCTTGTAATCGGCAATGAGTTTTTGACGTTCTTCTTTTGAGGCTTTGTGATAATCGTGAATAAATTTTACGAGCGAAG
>VFJT01000199.1 GCA_009885935.1 Gammaproteobacteria bacterium | reverse complement strand
CCACAGCCCGTGCCTTTGCCCACCGTCGGCGCTTACTAACAAGCCCCGCTTAATCGCAAGCGGCGGGGCTAAGAAATACGGTTCAGTTTGGGTCTTTCGGTTTGTTTAGCCTTGAGCTTTGTATTAACGAGTAGTAGGTGAATGTAATTCACTAAATCTTTTTGTGATGGGCTGTTTTTTCTGACAAATAAGGGGAACTTAATTCATACGTTTGATTAGAAAGAGCAAATCTCCCCGAAATAAATCCTAGCGGGTGAATGGTCGCGCCAGCGACCAGAGGGCCGGCAATGAGGCCCGTCTAAAAATAAAAAAAAAGAGGCTTAGAGCTTATAACAAGAGGCTAAGCCCTAAGCACATCTCCCCGCGAGTACTACCGTCCCCGGCGAACCCGCGCAGGTAGAATAACAAAGCAACTTAAAAAAATCTAGCCATAGCTTAGTCTTAAGGCAGCCACTGTCATTATAGTCCGTAAGGAGATGCAACAACTGCCGAATCGATATAACAGTTGGTTAGCCGCATGCCGCGCCCTGGATAGGGTAATCCTAATTTCTTGATTTACGCGTTTTATTCCGGCAACTCTGGCAACTTAAATAAGGCGCGGTCAGGGGCGCGGGTTAAGTAACCATCTAAAGCACTTTTGATTATATCCAACACACCGAGTTCCTCACCTTTTTCTAAAACACAAGCGCCGAGTAAGATTTTTCGTCTGGTTTCTTCTTTGCGTTCAGTGTTTTTTTGGGCAGCGGCTTTTAATTGAATACGCGCATCGATTTGCTTTCTTTGTTTAATAAGGGCTGCTAACTGAGCGGCTTTTTTTTCCGATGCAGATAGTTTGGCCTTGACTAAAGGCTCATCAGTCGTTTGCGTGGGCATAAATACTCCTTGAAAGATAAGATAGGGCAGAAACATGCCATCGAAGATAGCCATAAACGAAGTTTACGCCAAGACAATAACGAATCGCAAGAGGCGCGCAAGAAATGAAGCACCAAGTAAAGCACATCAATAAGAAATCATGAAAAGACAGAATCAAAAGAGACTAGGAAGGCTTAAGTATACGAAAAGCAAGAAAGAAGAGCGGTACCCTACGTAAAATAGGCGAGCAAGCTCGCCACCAACGACCGAAGGGAGGCCAAGCTACCTGGCGAATGAAGGGCGCGCTTATACGTTGCTTCGCAACGTCGCCCGTGATAGAGTACTATCAGTCAGAGTGGCAGGCTAGACGATTGGGTTGAAAATCCAAAATGTCTAGCCTGCCTTCTCGAAAAACAACCGATTGATAATGTGAAAGGAAAAAACCAAAAAGGACGATGGCTAATTATCATTTCTCCCTAAAGCCACCCATTTCCAGAAAAAAAGGTCAAAGCTCCGTCGCTTCTGCCGCTTATAGAGCGGGCGAAAAAATTATAGATGAACGCACCGGCACCATTCATGATTTCACCCGTAAGCAAGATGTATTACGAAGCACTATCCTGCTACCCGAAGGCGCACCTTCCTGGATGAGCGAGCGCTCTGTCTTGTGGAATACGGTGGAGTTAAATGAAAAGCGTAAAGACGCCCAATTGGCGCGCGAAGTCGAAATTTCTCTACCCATAGAATTCACAGAAGCACAAAACTGGGATTTGATATTAAGCTTTGTGCAAAAAGAGTTTGTGGCCCGTGGAATGGTGGCCGATGTGGCCATGCACAGAGGAGGGACGCCTTTAGCACCACAACCGCACGCACACGTTATGCTCACCATGCGTACCGTCAATGAGCAGGGCTTTGGTCTTAAAGATCGCTCCTGGAATAATACAGATCTACTTCTGATTTGGCGGGCTCATTGGGCCCATCATTGCAATGCGCGCTATGCAGAGTTGGGATTTGACGTTCGTATAGACCACCGTAGCTTTGAAGACCAAGGTATTCCTTTAGAGCCGCAAAACAAACGTGGCACAGTGGAAGCAGCACAAGAGAAGTTGGGCCGTGTCAAAGAGCATCAAGATATTGCGCGTAGGAATGGGGAGAGGATTTTAGCCGATCCCAGTATTGCGCTGTATGCTATTACAAGACTACAGTCTACTTTTACACATCATGATATTGCTAGATTTGTAAACAGACAAAGTGCAGACCAAGCGCAGTTTAGCGAGGTGTATATAAAAATTTTGGCCTCAAATGAATTAGTCTATTTGGGGCAAGATGAAAAGGGCTTGCAGCGTTTTACCACCAAAGCGCAATATGGGCTTGAAAGCAAAATGATGGTAGAGGCAGAAACCTTGGCGAATAAGCATAGCCACAAAGTGGCGCCTAAGATTATTGCTGCCGTTAAATCTAAACATACCTTAAACGATGAGCAGGCTTTAGCCTTAGACCACGTCACCGCAGGTGCAAACCTCGCCTGTGTGGTCGGTTTTGCGGGTAGCGGTAAAAGTTATCTTTTAAAGGCAGCACGAGAGGTATGGGAGGCAAAGGGCTTAAGGGTGCATGGAGTCGCGCTATCGGGCATTGCGGCGCAAAACTTGGAAGCCAGTAGTGGTATCGCCAGTCGAACCTTCGCTAGTCGTCAATGGTATTGGGAGCGTGATAAGGAGCATTTAAGTGCTGAGGATATCATCGTTGTTGACGAAGCGGGAATGCTAAGCTCCGAGCAAATGGCACTCGTGGTGCGTGAAGTAGAGCGTGCTAATGCTAAGTTGATTTTAGTGGGTGATCAAGAGCAGCTTCAAGCCATTAATGCAGGGGCTGCCTTTAGAGGCATCGTAGATAGGGTAGGGGCATCTGAATTAAACCATATCTTTAGACAGAAAGAAGCGTGGCAGCAAGATGCTACCCGCGATTTGGCCCAAAAGCAAACGGCTCGCGCCTTAGAAAGTTATTTAGACAAGGGTTATGTACATTCCTACCCTGATAAAGCAAAAGCCATGTCTTCTTTGCTTGAGTCTTGGGATGAAGCGCGGGGTAAAGGTGCCGGGGAAAATAGTATTATTTTGACTTATACCAATGAGGCGGTTAAAACTTTAAACGAGATGGCACGTACTCTTCGACGTGAGCAAGGCGAGTTAGGGGAGGATTGCGTTGTTCAAACTGTCGATGGTGCGCGTACGCTGTCTTCAGGAGACAGAGTTTATTTTCTGAAAGGAGATAACCAACTTGGGGTTAAAAATGGTACCTTGGGTACTATTGAAGCGATAGAAGAGGATGGACGTTTATGGGTGCGGCTGGATGGCATTGGGGATGAAGATCCGCGTGTGATTAGTTTTATGCCAGAGCAGTACAATGACATAGATTTGGGTTATGCAGCGACTATTCATAAGGCACAAGGGGTGACCGTAGATAATGCCTATGTGCTTGCCTCTAGACATTTTGACAGGCATGTCACATATGTGGCTTTAAGTCGCCATCGGGATGCTATGCAATTATATTATACCACGGACGAATTTAGTACCTTTAAGGATTTAAGTAGGACGCTTTCCTCCTACCACAACAAAGAATTTACTTTAGATTATGAAGTGGATGAAACTGCATATCATCTTTGTCATTTTTTAAATACGGCACATGATGAAGCCTTATTTTCACCGGGCAGCAATTCTATACCCACCTTACCCCGCGACAATCAAAAAATAGAAGCTGGTATGAAGAAGGTAGAAGCCTATTGTGAAAAACTGTTAAAAGAAGATGGCGCATTGTTGTCGCCGCGAGGGGCAAAACTTGCTTTAGAAAAATTAACCCGGCAGCAATCTACTTTTACGCATTATGATTTGGCCTGTTTTGTGAACAAATACACTCGCAATGCCGATGAATTTAACAAATTGTATACCGATATACTCTTATACGGTGATTGTGTGTATGTGGGGCAAGATGATGAAGACAGACAACGGTTTAGTACTCAAAAAATGGTGGCTATTGAAAAAGAGATGATGGAAAATGTGAGTCATAAGCTACAAGAAAACAAGTCCGCACTAGACCCTCTGTGGGTAGAGGGTGCTTGTATGGGGCGTGAATTAAGTGACGAGCAAGTCGCAGCACTAAAACATATCACAGAAGGAAATGATTTGGCATGCATAGTGGGTGTGGCGGGTGCGGGTAAAAGTTATTTACTGGGTGCAGCCCATGAGGCTTGGCAGCAAGCGGGCTACAGCGTACAAGGTGTAACACTTTCGGGTATAGCGGCAGAGAATTTAGAAGAAGGCAGTCACATTAAAAGTTACACCATGAGCAATAGGCTATGGCATTGGCGAGAAGGTAGGTCACTCTTAACGGATAAAGATGTGGTGGTAGTGGATGAAGCAGGGATGCTGGGCTCAGTACAAATGGCAGCATTATTAAAGGAAGTAAACAAAAGAGGTGCCAAACTCGTCCTGGTGGGCGATCCAGAACAACTACAAGCCATAGATGCAGGTGGTGCTTTTAGAGCGATTGCGGCTGAAACGGGTTTTGCCGATATGCAACTCGTTAGACGTCAAAAAGAAGCTTGGCAACGTGAGGCAACGCTGCAATTAGCCAGTCAAAAAACAAGACAAGCACTAGAGGCTTATCATAGTGCTGGCCATATTCATGCAGAAGACGATCCATTTTCAAAGGTAATGGGAGCCTGGGATGCGGCACGTTTAAAGGAGCCTGTCAAAAGCCATCTCATGTTAGCCTATTCTAGGCGTGAGGTGGCAGAATTAAATCATGCAGCGCATGCGTGTTTAGAAGAGCATGGTGAATTGGGAGAAACGGTAGAGATTGAAACCGCAAAAGGCAAGTACGATATGGCGATAGGCGAGCGAATTTATTTTCAGAAGAATGACAATCATGTGCTAAAAATTAAAAATGGTACTATGGGGACCATTGAAGCTATAGATGAAAATAAGCTTACGGTACGATTAGAGGGGCAAGTAGAGCCTGGCGAACCAATACGAGCAGATATACTACCTTTCTTCCCAAATGATGGCACGCCCGAAGAAAGACGTATCACTTTTAACTTGGAGGATTATAATTATATAGATTATGGTTATGCGACTACTCTACACAAAAGCCAAGGAATGACAGTGGACAATGCCTATGTGTTAGCGGGGATTAATTTTAATAGACATTCTAGCTATGTAGCTTTAACACGGCACAAAGAGCGCGTGGATGTATTTTATAACCAAAAGCGCTTTGAAACAGTTGAAAATCTATTTAGTACCATGAGCCGCGAAAAGTTAAAGGATATGACAATAGATTACGATAGTGTCCAAAACAATGTCAGCAACACCCTATCTTTAGGCGCGATGCTGGCGAGCGCAATGGACGATATTTACAAAGAAGATATTGATGACAATAACTACTATGCGAAAAAAGAGTGGTCTAAAGCGCAGGAAGCTGTACAAGGTTTGTTAGCAGATAATGTCGATTTGATAGCAGCTGAAAGCAAGCGTTACAGTAAAACCCATAGCGATAATCTGGTAGAAAGTGCTCAATCTTTTGCAGACATAGAAAATAGACTGGGCGGCACCGCTTTGGATACAACTCTAGAAACGTGGTTAAACGATCCAACGGCGGTGGCATATGCCGATGAAATGGTCAAAGAATATGCGGCACAATCCATATTAGATGGCCTGGAATCTTATGAAGCCGGAGAATTAAGTAAGAATGATGAGCAAGAATTGTTGCAACAAATGACGGCGGCTTTAAACGACAATGATGTGATGTTACAACTATTTGTACGTGCTCCTGATGCCGAGGAAAAAATGCATCACTTTATAGCAGCGCATCAAGAACAAGCCGAACTATCCCGTAGTTTGGATAAAGATGAAGACTTGGATAGGAGCTGGTAGATGTGGTTTAATGGGCGAAATCAAGGTGAAAGAAAATGGTACAAATAAAGCCAGTACAAGGAAAACCGCATTATGATTGCAGAGTCTAAAGCTATTAATCTTCCCAAAACGACACCAACACGGTATTTAACCGCTATGACAGCTCTTAATATCCCTGCACCTGAAGGTACGACGGGGGATTGGCATTTTGAGGAAAGTTTTTTCGGTAGAAAAAGTATTTTGCCTAAGTTCTTTGTGGCGGGAGAAAATGACACCTTAAATACGAATACTATTTTTGGTGATTTTGGGATTTATGAATGCAGCGATATTTTACGTGCCAAAGGCATTGTATTAGCGCAAAATGAGAAAGTTTATGCCGCCAATCACAATAGAGCCATACTGGATATGTTATATAGGGCCCTTAAAAATAAGGAATACCCGCATCATATTGCCATTGATGACTGGATTGATATAAAAGAGCAAAGAAAACAGTTGATAGATAAAATAAAACAATTTAAAGATTTTTTGGAAGTAGACGAATGGATGATGTTAATGACTTGGCTATCCAAGCAGACCTAAGTGCGCGCGAGAAGGTGCACGTGCAATTAATGGCTAATGTGGCACGCTCCTTAAGTGATACCCCTATGGTATTAAAAGGCGGCACCGCTTTATTATTGGCCTATGGCTTAGATAGGCATTCTACCGATTTGGACTTTGACAGCGCTAAGGCCATACGTTTAGAGCATCGTTTAACCCAGGTTCCTCTTCCCGCCAACGTCAAGATTTTAGGCATTGATTGTCTGAAAGACACACAAACCACATTGCGCTATAGACTAAATTACCAAACTGAATATGGGGTGGAGCGCCTAAAAATAGAAACTTCATTGCGCACACAACCTGAAGAATGTGAGGTGATAAACGGTATACGAGTCTATGGAGTATCTACGCTATTAGAGCAAAAACTAGCGGCTATTGAGCACAGAACTACCGCACGGGACCTATACGACATTCACTTTTTAGTGCATAAACATCCAGAGGCTATAAATGATACATCCGGAGAAAAACTACAATCATTGTTTTACAATATGGATGATTTAGAAAAAAGATTTGCGCCTGCTTTTAGGGAAGATACAATTTTAGAGCAAACAGATTTGTCTACGTTATTGCTGCAGTTAAATGAAACTCTGGAAGAAAAGCGCATACAACAAAAAACAGAAGCCTGGTTGCAGGATGAAACTGCAATTGTCTTTGCGGATAAGCTATTGCACGAAAAAGAATTGGATGACTATAGACATTTATTGGAGCGTTATGAGAATGAGGAGTGTAGTACGGAAGAAGAGCATGAGTTACTGCAAAAGACAGCCGCATTACTAGAAAATGAGGAAGACAAACTACTTTTGCAAACACAATATCCAAATTGGGAAGGCTCTATGCAAAAGTTATTAGAGAAGTCGCGCTGTCACGCGCAAGGAGAAGAAGCTGAGCGTGACAATGGACTTAGTCTATAGGCTATTATTTTGTAATTTATTAAAAAAGGACCATCATGACTGAAGAGAATAAAAATGAACTATTGGCGCAAATAACAGCGCTACGAGAGGATATCAAGGAACTTCGGATTGACATGGATGAGCATAAAAAAATAGGAGCGGCTATTTATCAAAAAATACAAAAATTTGTAGAGACAGCTGGAGAAAGCACAAACAAAGTAGTGGCCACTGCCTTAAGAGGCATACAACCAGAGATACAGAAAGCAGTTAATGAAGGGATGATGGATGCTGCAGAGCATTTTGGGGCTGTGGCGGAAAAGGTTGGGGATAAACATAATCAAGAGATGACTGGACTATGGCGGCTCCTGCCTATGGCAAGCGCGCTTATTTGCTTATTGGCAAGTTTAGCGGGTGGGGTGATAGTGTATTTTCTGATGCCTAAGATGGACAGTGATATAGCCGTGCGATTGCAGACAGGGGCCTTTTTTGAGAGTGTTTGGCCTAAATTGAATAAAAGTGAGCAAGATAAGCTAATGGCGATAGCAGAGGGTAAAGAGACAGAGGTACCGAATAAAAAAGGCAAAAAACTCTAAGGCACTGACTACAATTGTATTCGTTAGCTTTATTAGCAGGTTCAGTGGAGGATTAGCCGCTAAATGGCAGGAGTAAACAATGAAAATGTATTGCAAGAGAGTTGTAATTGCTCTACTATACCATATAAGCAGAATTTGTATATTTAAGTTCTGGTTTTTTCTAGAAGTCAAGCTTTAATTATAAAGAAGATAGATCGAGCGATACAAGAAGGAGTTTTTTATTTAAACATAAGAAAACATATTCATTTATTATTTTGAGGTATTATAGTGGGCGCAAATGCGGAAAAACTTGCTAATAAATTGCAAGGAAAAATAACAGTCAATGACTGTAACTATCGTCTTTTACCCGCTGAATTTTATGAACAAATAAATGACGATATGTATTTCTTAGAGCAAAATTTATTAAAAATGGAAGAAAAGGCAAAAAAAATTTCAATGCCGCTGATTTACGGGGAATTTATAGACGAATTACATTATCTTAATTCCATAGAAGTACTATTTTTATCGACTGCAGAAACGAAAAATAGAGAGCTTTTTTTGCAAAAATTAGTTCAGCCGAAGGTAAAGGCAAAAGGTAACTTTCTTGAAATTGGCCCTGGGGACGGGGCTCTAGTAAAAAAAATAGGGACTGACTTCGAAAGTATAACCGTAGTTGATAATAATGAAAAAATCTTAAAATGCCTACAAGGCACATTCTCAAAAAAAATAGAAATGATACAATGTGACTTTGTGAATTTTTATCCGAAAAAGGCCCATTATGATCTCATTTTGATGTCACATCTATTGTATTATTTTGACCACAACCTGTGGGAAGAGCTTATCATCCGCGCTTATAACGCATTAGCTCCGGGTGGAATTCTGACTATTATTATCAGTGATGGTTTAGAAAAGTCAAAGATAGAGTCTTTTTTTGGAGGCCACAGTTTCCCCATAGAAAAGACTATATTAAATTGTGACTTCATGTTGGATACAGATTCTGAAAAGTATGTTTCTGTGGAAAATTTTATGAGCAGAGATCGTATTTCTATGCAGCATATCGCCAATGTTTTATTGAATGACTCAAAATGCAGGGCAGATGAAAAATCCGTTATAGATTATCTTGATAAGTTCTGCAGAAAAAACTCAAAATATGGTATATCTACGTATCAAAAATTTTTTGTTTTCCACGCCGAGGTGTAGTATTGAAATGAAAAGCCCAATAAGAAATTTATTCTGCCACATGAATGACGCTATTGTAAAACATGCAGATGAAGCGTGTTATCCATATTCAGTTTTTGGTGCATTTGCTATAATAACGTATTTGTTATTTTATTTCATTTGGAGGTTTCTCTCGCCAACAGGGTATGAGAATCTCGATTTAAGATTATTGGCTGTTTTTCTGGCCATCCCATTAACAAGCAAGAAACTTTGGCCAAAAAACAGTGGTTGTCTATTGCCGCTGTATTGGTATTTAACTCTAACTTATAGCTTACCTTTTTTGTTCACCTATCTTTTACTAAAAAACAATTTTTCAGTGTCTTCTGTAATGAATGGATTTACAGTGATGGTGTTACTAATTTTACTTTTGGATATGCCATCACTTTTTGCGGTCTTATTTTTGGGGATATCGTTCGGGGCTTTGTGTTATTTTATACAACCACATCATTTGAGCGTACAGCTAAATTTGGGAACCGTCCTTGTTACGTACCTTTGCACATTGATTTTTGGATGTATATTTTCTCATAAAAAGGAATCGCTACAAAAGCAACGCTTAAATGGCGTCAAAGAAGGGATGAGTGATATATTGTCTATTGTTGCGCATGAAATAAGAACCCCACTATTTGCTATTAAAAACAATGCCGTTGGTATCGAGAAGGTTTTACCTGGTCTAATTAGAGATCATGATCTAGCAAAAAAACATCAATTACCTGTCAGCAATATACCGCAGATAAAACTAGATAATCTTTCAAAATCAATGGAAGATATTAAAACAGAAGTATATTATACCAATGCAACAATTGACTTATTATTGTCTAACATCAGTAGTATGACACGGCCTTGGGATAAGGCTAAAGGATCTGAGCTTATTTCGATGCGTGATGTTATTATTACGGCTATAAACAGGTATCCATTTACCAGTAAGAGGGCCAAAAGTAGAATGATTTTTGAGGGAAACGCGGATTTTAAACTATATGGATCAAAGATATTGGTCGAAAATGTTTTTCTTAATCTAATTAAGAACGCTCTATACTATACAAACAATTGTCAGAATGGTATAATTCGGATCTGGATAGAGATCCGGCATGATAAAAACATAGTCTTTTTCGAGGATACTGGGGCTGGGGTAAAAAAGGAGTTTTTGGGCGAAATATTCAATCAATTTTTTACCCTTCGCGAAGAGGGTGTTGGAATTGGGCTGTTTTTCTGCAAAAACGTTATAGAGTCTTACGATGGGAAAATTTCTTGTGAATCGGAGTATGGTCACTATACTAGATTTATGATGGAGTTTATGCCCATTATATAGCTGCATGCTATGATATAACATACTTAGGAGTAGAAAATGAAAAATCATAATGTTGTTCCAGTTTATTTCCCATCAACCGTTATTGTGCTAGATGATGATGAATTGTTCTTGAATAGTGTCCCTAAAATTTTAGAAAATCATATTATCTATCAACTATTTACCTCACCACAGAAAGCATCTGATTTCTTAGAAAAAAACAGTTCTAAGACTTTTTTTGACAATGAAAACTATTCATTGAATTATGAAGCCGCAGAGGGTATTAGCATAGATGTAGACATAGCTGCTTTACATCAAAAAATATACGATGAAGATAGGACCGCTACAGTTAGCGTTATCATCGCTGATTATTCAATGCCTGAAATGAATGGGATAGCGTTTTTCAAGAAAATTCAACATTTAGGAGCAAAGAAAATATTGTTGACAGGCATAGCTGATGAAGCAACAGCTATAGCAGCCTTTAATAATGGAATTATTGATAAGTTTATCCGCAAAAGTGATGCTAATGCAGATGAGTTAATAAATAAATTTGTTGAAGAGATGCAGGTTAAGTATTTTCACGATGAGCTACAACATATTCTTGATGTGTTAAGAACTGTCAATAATTACCCTTATTTTGATGATAAGTTTTCCGCTTTATTTTTTGAGAAAATAAAAGAAAATAACATAGTTGAATGCTATCTTTTAAATGAAGAGGGTGACTTTTTGTTCCTAGATGCAGATGGAAAGGAGTTTATATTTATTGTAAAAAGTCAAGATGACTTAAATCCTTACATAGATATTGCCGATGACAGCAATGCCCCAGAAGATATAATACGAGAGCTTAAGGATGGCAAGAAAGTGCCTTTCTTTGAGAGTAAGCAAGAATTTAGTCGAGTCTCTGGCGATAAGTGGAAGCAATATGTATTTGAAGCGGAAAAAGTGCGCGGAGAAAAATGCGATTACTTTTTTGCCCTTATTAGTAATCATAAACCCTATAAGAAAGATGGTTTTATATCTCACAATGATTATGTTAACTCAAGGTGGAAGCTTATTCATACTTTATGACTTAGCAGCCACCGATTAATTTTGGCTCTCTATTTTCTAGGTGCTGTCACAACAAGTAAGAGAATACTTTCGAGTAAAGCGATAATAAGATTATTCGATAAAATTTATCGCCTGTGAACATCATTGACTGTTGAAATGATAGAGAACGTTAAGAGATATTTTCCATATTAAAATTTGATGAGGTGTTGTATTAATGGCTGCTGATGAAAAAACAATTTATGACTTAGTTACTGAGTATTTTGTTGTAGATAAAGATTATGATGTGAATGATACAATAGATATTCCTCCAAATTATAAAGCAAATGTTTTGCCTAAAAATAAAGATTTTATTTACATTGGAGTAAAACGAACGAAAGATCTTTCACAAGATAGCCCGACTAGAGAAAGAAGTAACTTTGGAAAGGTTGCTGGGAGGCATGTGCTTAAATTTCACATTAGTATTCCTGAGGATAATGAAATATTGCATAAACGAGCAGTTGATGTGTTAATGCCTATTTTGATGAAACAAGGCGTGAATTTTAAATTCCTAAAGAAAGGTCTAAAAATGTCGGAAATAGAAGGGGAGGAAGAGCAAGCTGGAAGAGATATTACTATATATACTAACACCACACTGGACAAAAAATTAGATGATTGGACAAGATTTATTACTGAAATAACAACAGCTTTAGTGCAGCATCAAATACCACCTGGGTATTGTGTAACAGGGAAAGGGGAACATGAAATAAATGGCTGTAATTATGTTACTTATCGTTATGAAAGAGGCGATCCTCCTAAGGACCCTGTTCAAATAATACACATAGATGTTCCAAACCAAATAATGTCTACGCAATATAGGCCAAAAACAAGCTTAGTAATATGATATAATATGATATATTAAACCGAGATTTTAGACAGAAAACAAATTTTGACAGCAGGGGGATTCAAATGAAAGAAATTGAAGTTAGAGATAATAAGTATGGTATTGAGAAAATTGTTCTTTCAGAAGGAGAAAATTTCATAAATACCGCTTCGGTAGAACTGATTGTTAATATACTTGGAGATCCTAAAGGCGAAAAATTCGCAGAAAATATTTTATTTCACCAAGATATGGCTATATCTGAAAATGACTATGAACCTGATAGTTTTAACGTGAAATTACCTGTTGCAAATCATATTAAAATGACAGGTAATATTAAAGATATAGTGGATTTTTTAAAGACTATTAAAATTGTAGATATTGATACTATTCAAACGCTTGAAAACTATATTAAACCTTTTTTATCTCAGAGCTCACAATCAAGATCGGACTTTTTCAATGCGAAACCAAAATCAGATTTATCATCTGATGATAAACTTGATGTAGAGGGTGAAGTTCGAGAATTAATCAATTCGTTTAAACCTGAGGATAGGCCGAAGGCTTTAACGCTCCTTAAATTATCAGGGAAGCTTGAGCCAGAAAAGAGAATGGCCCTACAAGAATCGCTTTCTGCCCAAATAATACCTAATCGTGGTTCTAATACCCCTACTAGAAGTTAAGTAAACAAAACCTTCATTTTTTTAATTCTTGTGGCAGATCAGTAGAGTAAGATAACTCTACCCCTTTTTTGGTAAGTATACTCGGTAGATAGCTCTATGCTAGCATAGCTCGCATAAAAAACGAGCATTTTAACCATAGAAGAAAAATTCATTATCAAACGTCAACTATCTTTGCCGGCGCATTGCATCATAAAAAATGACACTACCTAGAGCCCGTTGCCTCATATAAAATCACACTACTTCAACGTGAATAACACCAATATGAGGATAAAAAATGGCCATTTCAATGAGTATCCAAGCTCGCCAAGAAATGCTAACAAGTATGCAGAAAAAAGGCATGGTTCAAAACCGGTGTACACAGCCTTTAGTTGACAGTCCATTTTAAGAACAGCCATCGAGCAAGAAATTGGTTTATAATAGACCAACTTACCTCTTCAAATAATAAGGACTATTAGAATGGCAGCCCACAAGAAGACCCGCACAAACCGGATCACCTCCTCTATAAAACGAGCTATCGCTTTAAAAGCCATAGTCCGTGAAGAAAGCGTTTCCCAGATATCCAAGGACTACGATTGTAGCCGGACTACCGTTTATAATCAACACCGTAAAGCACTACAAGCAGCGAACCAAGCCTTTGATGAAGAGGATGATTCTGTGCTGTATTCTGTCCCTGTGACAAAGCAATTTATTAAACAAGTGGCTCTTGCTTTGGGCATGATTTGTAAATCCAGTTATCGGGATACCAAGTTTTTTATCAAAAGCATCTTTGATTATTCAGTTTCTATAGGCAATGTCTTTAATGTGATGGATGACGCGTCTAAAAAAGCCAAATCTATCAATGATGGCTATGACTTAAGCCTAATCAAAACCAGTGCTGCAGATGAGTTATTTCATCGCAATAAACCCATCTTAGACGTGGTGGATATTGATTCACGATTTTGTGCACTCTTGGCTAAAGCGGATAGACGGGATTATGAAACCTGGGGGGTCCATCTGCTAGACTTACAGAGCCAAGGATATTCTCCCGAAACAACCCTCATGGATTCTGCGAAAGGGTTGCTTAAAGGGCATGCCGAAGTTCTGCCGAATACGGCTCGTCGACTAGACCATTTCCATTTGATTAAAGACCTGAAGGATTGTGGCCGTTTTTTAAAACATCAAGAAGACTCTGCTATCACAAAAGCCTTTCATTTACAGCGTAAAGCAAACAATGCTAAAAATGCGGCGGGGAAGAAATATTATGCTGATGCCGCCTTAATAGCATTCAATGCGGTTAGCGTACTGGAGGATAATCGTCGAACATTTAATCTTCTTGCTCAATGGCTACAGCATGATGTGCTTCAGCTTCCAGGGCATGAGCCTTATACTCGTGCAGTACTCTATGATTTCATTCTACGCGAAATGACGGCGCTTTCGGATAAGCAGCCACACCGGATCAGTGATATTGTCACATCGCTGTATACCCAAAGAGATGCTTTGCTGGATGTAGCGAATACGCTCAATGTGGAATTTACGCAGTTAGCCGAAAAATACAAGCAACCCGTGGCGCGATTATGGGATTTGTGCTTTGTAGCTCGATACGATATCGATAGCTTTAAGTACAATGAAAAAGCCGAAGCGCTAGAAACTTTAATAGGCGCTGACTACGATGAGATTGAAGACGAGGTACTCGGTATCCTAGAAAACACGCATCGCTGTAGCTCTATGGTTGAAAATCTAAATAGCCGTGTACGTCCTTACCTCGCCGAGCAGAAAGAAGTGACGCAGAAAAGGCTAGACCTCATCCAGTTTTATTTGAACCATAAACCTTTTGCACGCAGCAAACACGCACGCCTTATTAATAAAACACCGGCGCAGGCTTTAACGGGAAAGGACCATCAACATTGGTTAGAGATGCTGGGCTTTTCTCTTTTTAAGCAGCAAGTAGCCTAGCCAGTCCATTTTTTTAAAGAGCTTATTCGAACCTTTATGATACCCTGTTTGAGTAGGTCTTTTCACGCCCACTGTTCACTAAAACACGGGGTTTTTGAACCATGCCTTTTTTAAGTTCAAGTGATTATAAAATGACCTGACTTCTTCTTACATTAGAGTTATATCCTGCTTTTTTCATTTTGGTCATTTGAGTATTTAGTAATCCCGTGTTATATTAATGTTGGTAGATAGAAAGTTTCATTTTATTAACTTAAGGCAGACCATGAGTGAAATAACGACACTCCCTAAAAATAGAAAAACCGCCCGATCGGAAGAGATGCTCGTTAGCAATGTCAAAAGATTATTAAAGCAATACAGGATGAATGAGGCGGAATTGGCTAGGCAGGCCAATCTTCCTAAACCAACGGTACATAAGATTTTAGCTGGTAGTACGGAAGATCCTCGAATATCAACGTTGCAGGCTATCGCTAATGTTTTTAATTTAACTATAGACGAGCTGTATTCAGCCGATCTTACAAAAGAAAAACAACGCGATATTGCAGTGCAAGCGATCCCGGTTATTTCATGGAGTGAATGCCTAAAAGGGGAAGATTTTTTCGAAACGCTTAGCTCGAATAATTGGAAAAATTGGTTAGTTACGGAAAATGTTAAAAATAGGTTGTATGGGTTAGCGAGCAAAACATCAATGGAATCCCAGTTTCCAAAGGGCACTGTATTTGTCATTGACCCTAATCATATTTCAAACGATGGTGATTTTGTGATCGTAAAATATCCAGAAGCTGAAGAAGCAGCATTAAGAGAATTAACCGTTGATGGACCTATTAAACTGCTACTACCTATTAATAATTATGCTGAAAAAGAAAGATTGACAGGAGATATTGAACTTATTGGAACAGTAATACAGTCGAGACTTGTTATTGAATATTAATGGTAAGATACTATTTTACAATTCGTAAATAAGGGGGTAATTTAAGTTCTTTGTTAAGAATACCAGGACCATGTTTTGCAACAGCAATTCCAGCCCAAATACCAATATAACAGGCTTGACTAGAGCTAATATTTTTAAGAAATTCTTTATCTCGCGCTAGTGAAATAACATGCTGGCTGTGTTCGGCACGAGTTTTTGTGTCAATATAGATGATTTTTAAACTTTGATGCTCTAAAGCAACAACATTATAACGTTTTTGCGAATAACGTAATAAAAAGCCAGTTTTTGTAGGGTTTTGTTTTAGCTTTCCCTCTCGTAAGGCTTTACCATGATAATATCCTAGCCAGCATGCTTGTCTGGCTGAAAGATTATCGATAATGGCAGATTCTAAAATAGCTTCTTCTATAGTAGTTTTGATAAGTGATCTAGCTCCTTGGCAATGAATTATAATGCGGTTGTTTGCAACATCTATTTCTTCTATTCGGCACAAAGGTTGAGAAAACGATTTACATAAAGCAATAAGCTTTTTTAACTTAACGAGGGAAATGGTTAGTTTTTTAATAAATTTTTTCATAATATACCGCACGCAGTTGAAAATGCGAGATAAGGACATTATAAGGTAGTTTAAAAATAAAAGGAAGTACTGTATGATTACATATGATTATGGAACAAAAACATAGTAAGATAAGTCGGAAGACGTTAATATTCGACATTGCTGTGAATGAGATGATCAAGAACATCTTCATTCCAGGCTGGAATATTTAAGTCCATTTTGTTTCGAAGCAAAAAAAATATTTAGATGGATGTCCGTTTTTTCCGGGCGCAGATCACTGCGCTATTTTCTGAATTTAAATTCGATAGAATGATGAGGACATTAAGGATGTTTTATTATGCCAAGTAAGTTATCTTCTAAAGGATTTGTACATCGTATTTTTGAAACAACAGCTGAAAAATACCCTCATAAATCAGCGCTTATTTTTGAAGATGAGCAATTAACATATCAAGAATTAAACTACAAAGCTAATCAATTAGCAAATTTCTTAAAATCCCGTTATAAAAACCTTTTTAATAAAAATCAAGATAAACTTTTAATTGCTGTTTGTATAGAGCCAGGTATTGATTTAATTGTTACCATACTAGCAATTCTTAAATGTGGCATAACTTATTTACCTATTGATCCTGAAAGCCCGCAAGAACGATTAAAACACATGTTACGGAAAACAAAAGCAAAAATCATTATTACTCAAAAAAATTTACAAGAAAAATACTCGAAAATTATCAAAACCCAACAAATTTGTTGTATTGATCAAACATTACTGCAGCAACTTAGCAATTACGACCATAAAAATTTAAAGGATATAACCACTAATAGGTTAGCGTATATACTTTTTACTTCAGGAACAACAGGGACACCGAAAGCCGTTTGTATTTCACATTATTCCGTTGCTAATTTAGTTTTAAATCAAAAATATATTAAGTTTTCCAAAAACGATTATGTAGCACAAATTGCAAATATAAATTTTGACGCAGCTGTTTTTGAAATATTTGGAGCACTACTTAATGGTTGTACCCTTGTTTTATTTTCACGTAACTCAATATTAAATGCACATGTTTTTTCAGAAAAAATACAAGCCAACCAGATTAGCATTATGTTAATTACCACAGGGCTATTCAACCATTTTTTTTCAATTCTTCCGTCTCTATTTGATTTTCTAACTTATTTACTAATAGGCGGTGAAAATCTTAACTATTCTGATATTAAATCTTTATTTAAGCGCAAAAATAAGCCGCAACACATTATTAATGTTTATGGTGTAACTGAAGGAACAGTGATTTCCACATATTACTCTATACAAAAATTTGAAAATAAAAAGAATGTTCCTATTGGAAAAGAAATTAATAACGTAGAATGCTTTGTTTTGGACAACCAACTAAATCAAGTTCCCAATGGCGGAATTGGAGAATTGTACATTAGTGGTGATGGCTTAGCGCAAAGCTATCTTAATGATGAGACCGCTACAAAGAATAAATTCTTAAAATACAAGAAAAGCCGAAATAAATATTTACGTTTATATAAAACAGGAGATATTGTTAAGTTATTATCAAGTGGTAACTTAGAGTTTATATCCCGTAAAGATGATCAGATAAAAATAGAAGGGGCTCGTGTAGATCCGAATGAAATTAAAAAATATTTATTAAAGCACTCTGGTATTAAACAATGCGTTGTATTGACGAAGAATGGTGCAAAAGGAGAAAACAAATTATTGGCTTTTATTATTTCAAAAGACGCAAAAGATATTAGCAGTGAAAATCTAAGGGTCTACTTAAGCAAATACTTACCCGGATATGCGATACCAAGGCAGTATTTTTTCATCGATTCCATGCCATTAACACCAAATGGGAAAGTAAACAATTCTATTTTGCTAGGTTTAGAAAATATAAAAAGACCACTGTTGGTGGAAAAATCTGAAAATATTGACAATAAAACTCAAAAGACATTAAAAAAAATTTGGTGCGACTCTTTTAACTTAAAAAACATTTCTATCTATGACAATTATTTTGAATTAGGCGGGGATTCTTTTATATGTATCAATATAATTTCGGAAGCTTATCAACAAGGCTTATCAACAACAATAAGTGAGATATTTAAATTTCCAACTATATTTTCCTTGTCACGCCATCTTAATTCAAAGGGAAATCTTCCTTTTAAGCCGTATGAAATGGAAATGCCAAAGACTGTAGAGATTTTAAATGGTAAACAAAATAGAATTATTCCAAATGGGGCTCAAAGATTTATTGTTAATGACAATATAAAAACTATTTTTGGTTTAAGCCCTTTACAAGAAGGTTTGTTGTTTCATAAAAATTTTGCACCTAACTCTGATATTTATATAGTACAGATTATGATGACTGTAAATGGAAATGTAAATGATGCTTTATTTAAAGAAGTGGTCCAAAAAATTTTTCAACATACAGACGTTTTAAGAACTGGTTTTTCTAGTGAGCAAGAATCATTTCAATTTATTCTTAATCAACTAGCTTTAGACTATAAATTCATTAATTTAGAGGGCGTTAATGAAACAAATAAACAACAGTTAATAGAAGAATTTCTTTTAACAGATAGGCTGAAAAACTTTAGCTTAGAAAACCCACCTTTAATACGTTTTAATTTGCTTAGACTAGAAAAAGAAAAATTTATTTTTATTATTAGTTATCATCATATATTATTAGATGGATGGAGTATTAACCAAATATTAAAAGAAATTGTTAACGGGTATCTTTTTGTAAAAAACAAAAAACCGTTTTCTCCAACCAAATTCTCATCATATGAAACTTATATAAACCATGTAAAAACAAAAATTCTAAATAACCAAGAAAATGATGAGGTCTACTGGAAAGATTTACTGAAAAATTACGTAAATACAAAAATATTTGATAGTCAGTTGAACTCGACTGACATGGCCCCTTATTTGTTATCAGAATATGGATCCTCTAGTGTAACTTTACCATCAAAATTGGTGGAAAATTTGCGGTTTTTCTGTAAGAAAAATAAAATAACGTTAAATACGTTATTTCAAGCAGTATGGGGTTTATTGCTTGCTTATTACAGTGGGAAAAATGATGTGGTTTTTGGTATAACGTTATTTCCAGTCCATGATGATTATTTCGCATTGCATAATACGCTTGGGTTATTTATTAATACTTTGCCAGCACGTATAAAAATAGAGCCATCAAAAAATATTCTAGATTATATGCAACAGGTTCAAAATCAAACTATTGAAACAATACAACATGGAAATTATTCTATAGCTCAAATTAAAAAATGGTGTGGTATCCTCGGTCGACAAGATCTTTTTGAGAATATATTTATCCTTGAAAACTATCCCCTTCCTAATTTCAATCAAAACCAAAAGGATTTTTTTGTAGAAGAGATAGAGTTTTTTGAAAAAATACACTATTCCTTAATTACTAAGGTTATCATTAAAGAGGCTATAACTATTAGTTTAGATTACCAAAAAAACAAGTTTGCTGATGAATTCGTTAAACAGATGCTAATGCATTATTATAGTATAATTATGGAAGCAATAAAAGAGAATCGACCTATTAGAGAAATTTCAATTTTAACCAATCATGAAAAAAGTATATTAAAACAATGGAATGGAACAAGTCAGCTAAAATTTTTAAAAAAAACGTTTTGTCAGCTTTTTAATGAAACTTTACAGCACCATCCATTAGCTATCGCAGTAAATTTTAATGGTGAGAAACTTACTTATAAGCAATTAGCAGAAAAATCAGATGCGTTTGCCAAACATTTATTAGATAATACTATTGCTCATGGTATGGTAGTAGCTGTATGTGTTGACAGATCAATTAATACGCTAATTATTATGTTGGCTATTTGGAAAATAGGTGCTGTTTATTTACCTTTAGACCCAACTTATCCAAGAAAAAGAATAGACTATATTTTTTCAGATGCCCAACCAGCTGCTATAGTTTGTTTACACAAATATTACGACAGATTTACATTTTATAAAATAAAAAAAATAGTAATAGATAAATTAATGTTAAGTAATATAAATGCCGTACTTTCTGTGTTATGTCCATCTATAAATGATTTAATGTATATTATCTACACATCAGGGTCAACAGGTAATCCAAAAGGCGTACTTATTAAACATAAAGGAGTGAGCAATGTTTTATTAAGTATTTCCAATAAAATTGATTTAAAACCATTAGATAAATTTTTTGCTGTTACTTCAACAACATTCGATATTTCAATACTAGAATTATTAATGCCACTTATTGTGGGGGCTGAAGTTGTTATAGCGAGTCAAGAATTAACTCGTGATGGTTTAAGCTTAGCAAATTATTTAGATGCTTCTGATATCAGTTTTATGCAAGCAACCCCTACTACTTGGAAAATGCTCTTATATTCTGGTTGGCAAAATAAATCTAATTTGAGGATATTATGTGGTGGGGAAGTATTGTCAAAGGATATTTCAATGGATTTTTTAAAGCTAACAAATCATTTTTGGAATTTTTACGGGCCTACTGAAACTACAATCTGGTCAACAGCAGAAAAAATTTCCACTGTTAATAGCGAACTTATTTCCATAGGACATCCGTTGGAAAACACGGAATGCTATGTGCTTAATGAATATTTACAAGAGATGCCAATCAATACTATTGGTGAGTTGTATATTGGGGGTATTGGTTTAGCTCAAGGATATTTAAATAATGAAGAGCAAACTGATGCGGTTTTTATCGATAATCCATTTTCTATTGCTAAAGAAAAAAATAAGCTATACAAAACCGGGGATTTTGTTAGGAGATTAATAGACGGGCGCTTAGAGTTTATTTGTCGGATTGATCGGCAATTAAAACTAAGAGGATTTCGTGTAGAGCTACTAGAAATAGAAAATTATCTGAAGACTTACCCTAACGTGGAAGACGCTATTGTAGAAGTCACATGTGAAGAGAATAAAGATCTCATGGCTTTTATATTACCTAAAACTAAATTTTGTTTAAAAGCTAAATTACAGTGGAGTTTGTTTTATTTTTCTGAAAATAATGCGGTAAATAACTCTTATCAATTTTATTTAGATAGCGCACAGTTTGCTGATAAAAATAATTTTATGGCTGTATGGACTCCAGAGCGGCATTTTCATGAAGTTGGTGGTCAATATCCAAATCCTGCTATACTGTCCGCTGCTTTAGCAACAATAACAAAACAGGTTCAATTAAGAGCAGGGAGCGTGGTATTACCATTACAAAATCCTATACGAGTTGCAGAAGAATGGTCAGTTATTGATAATTTATCCAACGGGAGGGTAGGGGTAGCCTTTGCTTCAGGGTGGGGTATTCGCGATTTTGTACTAGCTCCAGAAAATTACAAAAACAGACAAACAGTTTTGTTTGATTACATTACCATCGTCAATAAACTTTGGAGAAATGAAGCTATTCCATTTAAAAATGGCGTAGGGGAAATTGACGAAATAAAAATCTACCCTAAACCCGTACAAAAACAATTACCTATTTGGATCACTACGGCGGGTAATCCTGAAACATTCCGCGAAGCTGGAAAAATAGGAGCCCGAATATTAACTCATTTGGTTGGTCAAACAGTTGATGAACTTACTGGCAAGATAAAAATTTATCAAGATGCATTAAAACAATTTGGTCATGGAATTGATAAAAGTCATGTAACACTCATGATTCACACTTTTATTGATGAAGATAAAAATAGAGCAATTGAGCTATCAAGAAAACCATTCTGTGAATATTTAAAAGCACATCTTTCACTTTTAAAACAAAGCACTAATGGTAAAGAAGATATTTTATCTAAAAAAGACTCTATCGAGTCTGATTGTTATCTCAATGATATTTTTGATAAGTATGTTGAGTCGGCCGCACTAATTGGTTCACCTGGATCTTGCATAAATTTAGTTAAACTTTTATATAAGATCGGAATTAATGAAATTGCTTGTTTAATCGATTTTGGAATTAATGAAAAACTCGTTTTGAATAACTTAAAATATATTAATGATATTAAAAATCAGAGTAATGATTTGGCTGGCGCTGAATTAGAAGAGATTAATACTCAAGATTTATTCTCCTATATAAAACGTAACTTACCTGCTTATATGACGCCTTCATCAATAGTTACGATTAATGAACTACCTGTAACTTTAAGTGGAAAGATTGATCATCAAGCATTAAAGAAATTATATTTTAAAAAACAAAACGTAGGCACCAAGAGATATGTCCCTGCTGCGACATTAGAGGAAAAAAAGATTATTGATATAATAGAAAATGTATTACAAATAAAGCATATTGGTATTACTGATAATTTTTTTGAGTTAGGTGGCCATTCTCTATTAGCAACGCGAGTGTTATCGCAAATAAAAAATGAATATCATGTTGTGATAAATTTCCAACTATTTTTTCTTTTACCCACTGTTGAAAATTTAGCTAGACTAATCGTACAACAAAAAACCGAAAACAACATATTAGTGCTTAAAAAGGTTAAACGCGTTATGTATATGCCATTATCTTTTTCACAACAAAGAATGTGGTTTTTGCATAAAATGGAACCTAACAGTCATCGCTATCATGATGCTTTTGCCTTTGAATTATTAGGCCCTTTAGATTTTAACGTATTAGAAAAGAGTTTTCAAGTTATAATTAAAAGGCATGAAATATTAAGAACGGTTTTTGCTGAGATCGATAGTGATGTTTATCAAGTTATCAAGCCAGAAATTAATTTTTCTTTATCTTTTATAAAAGCAGATGATTTTGATATGGAAAATAATTCATTAGATGAAAAATTGTTGACTTTATCTATAGCTCCATTTGATCTTTCTGTTGGACCTTTAATTAAAGCTTATTTGTTAAGCTTCTCAAATAAAAAAAATATTTTGTTGATTATATTACACCATATAATTACAGATGGGTGGTCATTGTCTATTCTAATAAAAGAGCTTTCAGTATTTTATAAAAATCAAAAGAATGACAATAATGTTATATTACCAGAAATATTTATTCAATATGCTGATTTTGCTTTTTGTCAGAGAGAATGGACAAGAGATAAAACGCTCGATAAATATCTTAATTATTGGCGTAAAACCCTTGAAGGTGAATTGCCAATGCTAAATTTACCAACAGATTACAAGAGACCAGTAATTGAAAGTTATCAAGGCGGAATAACTCAATTATCTCTTGAAAAAGAATTAATTGACAAGATCAAAAGGTTAGCAACAAAGCAAAACAGTACATTATATGCAATTTTATTTGCAGCATTTAATATTTTATTATTTAAATATACAGGAGAAAGTGAAGCTATAGTTGGAACGCCAATTGCAAATCGAAATGATATAGAAACAGAAAAATTAATTGGGCTTTTTGTAAACACATTAGCCATTAAAAGTAAATTCACTGAGAACACTACAATAAATGATTTTTTAACACAAACTACAAAAAATTTAATAGAAGGTTATAGCTATCAAGACCTTCCATTTGACAAACTTGTAAAAGAAATACAACCAGAAAGAGATTTGAGCTATAACCCAATTTTCCAGGTTCTTTTCGTATTGCAAAATGTGCCTATAAATAAATTGCAACTATCCGATATTACTACAAAGCATTATAATTTCCCTCTTAATATTTCTAGATTTGATCTTTCATTAGAAGTAGTAGAAGGTGAAGGTGAAATTAATGCTGTTTTTAAATATAAAACGGAACTATTTTTTCCTGAAACCATCTTAAGACTCGCCAATCACTATAAAAACATTTTAAATTCTATTTTAGATGGCCAAGATAAAAAAATATCAGAAATTGATTATCTGTCACGGGAAGAATTAAAAAATGTTTTAGTAAATTGGAATGTCGGGAAATTTCATCATATTAAAGATGAAACGATATTACAACAATTTTATAATTTTGCTAAGAAATCCCCTTTTAAAACCGCTGTTATACACAATGAACAACGTATTACTTATAAAGAACTTAATGATCTTTCATCAAAAATCGCAAATAAAATGCAAGATATCGGAATAAAGAAACAAGACTATATTGGATTACTCCTTAATAGAAGTACAGATTTTATTATTAGTATCCTGGCCATTTTAAAATGTGGAGCTATATATGTCCCTATTGATATAGAACAATCCAGGGAACAAATTGAAAATGTGTTATTAGACACGCAAGCTCAATATATTATTACAAATAATAAGTTTTTTGATAAATTATCAACTACTAATGTAAAAGTAATAAATTTTGACATGGTCAGTACTTCTCGTGTTACGGAAAACAGTTTCAGTTTTGATAACATAAGCACTGGAAATGACGTGGTTTGCCTAATGTATACTTCTGGAACAACCGGAAATCCTAAAGGAATAAAAATTACTAACCGTGGGATTTGCTGTTTGGCTTCACAAAAAGGCTTATTAGAGATAAAAGAGTCCGATAGAGTTGCTCATGCTGCCAGTATTAATTTTGATGCATCTACTTTTGAGATATGGTGTCCCTTATTAAAAGGTGCAACTGTTGTCATTATTGATCAACCAATATTATTAACACCTGATTTATTGGAGAAATCATTAAAAGATTATCAAGTAACAGTGCTGTGGTTAACGTCTGCATTATTTAATCGTTTTATTGCGTTAAATACCTTTATGTTTAATGTGCTTGATAAGCTTATTGTTGGTGGTGAAGCACTAGATGTTAAAAGCATAAGAGAGGCAAAACTAAAACATCCACATAAACCTAAAATTATTAATGGATATGGACCAACTGAAAATACGACATTTAGTACATGTTACGACATATTAGATGTCGACGAAAATCAAATTTCTATACCAATAGGTAAGCCTATTGATAATACCTTTTGTTATATATTAGACAAAATTTTAAAACCCGTTTCTGTGGGAATATATGGTGAACTTTATATTGGTGGCGATGGCCTATCTTCTGGATATTTAAACCAGGATATGTTAACAAGAACATATTTTATTTCAAATCCTTTTAGTAATAGTAATGAAAAACTTTATAAAACAGGCGATTGGTGCCGATGGTTGCCAGACGGTAATATCGAATATATAGGAAGAGTAGACACCCAAATTAAACTTCGTGGTTATCGCATTGAACTTTCTGCTATTGAAAATAAATTACGTCAATACCCAGGAGTAACACAAGCATTTGTTCAAGTTCATAATAAAAATCCAGATAGTAAAAAATTAATAGCTTATTTAGAAATGACGGATCAACCTAGTGTTGAGAAAAAATCAATTGAAGAACACCTGGAAAATTGGAAGGTGTTATATCAAAAATTATATAAAAACATTTCTAAGACTAAATTTTCCGCATTTAATACAATAGGATGGAATAGTAGCTATACTAACCAAGCATTTACATCAGAAGAAATGAATGAGTGGTTATCAGATATCCTTGGCGTTATTGCTTCTACTAATTATAAAAATGTTTTTGAGATAGGTTGTGGCACAGGAATGCTGCTTTCAAAAATTGCACCACAATGTGAAAAATATTATGGAACAGACTTTTCGCCTGAAGTACTAAGTTATGTAAACAAATTTATTGAAAAAAACAATTTGCAGCATGTCGTGGTTGAGCCTAGAATAGCTAATGATTTTTCAGGCGTTCCTATTAACGAGTATGATACAATCATTTTAAATTCGGTTGTACAATACTTCCCTAATATTGATTATCTTTTAGACGTTTTAAAGAAGGCCGTAGCCGTTTTAAAGAATGACGGGAAAATTATTATTGGAGATATACGTAATGCTGATTTGGCTTATGAATTTTATTGTTCTATCTCCCTACAGAAAGAATTAAATGTAGATGATATTGCGCAATTAGATGGTTTTATTAAAAAATCATTGAAGCAAGAGTATGAACTTCTTGTTTCCCCAAAGTTTTTTATGGTGGGGGAATCTTTAGTGCTTATTATTGCCTGTTTTGGTGCTTTTTCAGGTAGTATTACGACTCAAAATATATTTAAAATGATTTTTTCCGCTTACTTATTAAAAATAATTTATGCCGTTATTTTATCTTGGCCTGCACAGATGGTTACAACTTTCTTAAAACTCAAATGTGATATTGATATTTATGATAATGAAACTAATTTCAATCCATTTAACTTTCCATAAAAAGGAGATAATTATGCCCCGAAATAGCTCTTATATTGTACAAGTTGGTGAAGAGGGTAGATTCCGCCTGGATATTCTAAACAATGTTTTTGGTCCTCAAAGCCAGCGTTTTTTAAGACGTGCTGGATTAAAAGAAGGAATGCGCGTATTAGATGTTGGTTGTGGCACTGGCAATATGTCGCTTACTATTGCCGAATTTGTTGGTAATGCAGGAAGCGTTACTGGTATTGATATTAGTGAAGAACAATTGGTAGTGGCACGAACAAAAGCAAAAGAAAAAAACATTATTAATATAAATTTCCAACAACTTTCTGCAGAAGACATTCTTTCATTTGGTGAAAAATATGATTTTATTTATTGTCGTTTTGTTTTGATGCATCTTGCTTCCCCACAGAAAGTTTTAAGAAATTTATATTTGTCATTAAACTCAGGCGGAATATTGGCTACTGAAGAACCAACGATGAGTAGTTGTTTCTCTGTGCCATCATCGGTCGCATTTAAAAGAAGTGTTGAAATATTAATGGATTGTGCTAACAAACTTAATCTTAATTTTGATGTTGGCGATAAATTGTTCGAGATATATCGTGCTATTGGCTGTGCAGATTCTGATATTCACATTGAGCTAGCTCAACAAGTTGTTACACAAAATCCAGAAAAAAGATTGATGGAGTTTCTTGTTGTTGAGGCCGCTCCAAAATATATTGCTAATGGTGTTTCTACTCAAGAAGAAATAGAGCATATCGCAAAAGAAATGAAAGCATTAACAGATCAGCCAGGCTCTTATATAGGAAGTTGTCGACAAACCCAGGTATGGACATCTTTGCCAAGAGCTAAATTATAAACCATCAATTTTAAACTGAGGAACGACAGATGAATGTAAATGAAGCCGAAAAATTTCTAAAAAATCTTTTTACTGATGTTTGGATACATGGCAGTGATGAACACGTAAGTAAATATTTTGCAAAAGACGTGACGGGTTGTGTAAATTCGATCCCTATTAGTTTTGTAGATATAAGTAATCGGGCAAATTATATAGGTAAAACTCAAAAAAATAGAGGTGCTAAATTTGAAGAGATTCTTGTTTCAGACAATAAAATTATTATTTTGAAATTACGCTATTGCTTTACTAGTTTAACGAGTGATAAGCCAGAAAGTGTTGTAACCATGGTTATTTACTACTTGAATAATGAGATCAAAATCAATAAAATGTTAATTGTCTGCGAAACAAGCATAGATTATAAAGCCACTGTAAAATAAAGATACGTGAACGCAAGCTAAAATGCGGTAGAAAGTGCACCTGTATTATTACAAAATTTTAGTTAAGAATCACACTGAAAGCATTTGGTAATAGAATTCAAACTTTGTTTAAATCTATCAGCTTAGGAAGGCAGAGTGATTCCTCGTTATTTTTTATTTTGCTTTTTATATGACCATATTATTATTTAATATTTTACTCCCCATCATACCCGCTGGATACAAAAGCTTAATATTTCGTTAACGCTTCTCTAAAACAGCTTTCTTTTTATGCAAAAAGAAACTTGATTTGTGCTTTTCTAGTCCATTTAAAAATAATCTCTTGTCCGCGATTGCATGATAATGGGTTGACAAGCCAAAAAATATGTGTAAAATAGAAGACAATAAGTTTCAAACAAAAAACTTTAATTTCTTTTAATTAACAAAATATTGGTTTTTAGGAAACCAAAGAAAACTTTAACAGATTGAATGGCGGAAAATGTTTGCAATCGAGAGGGACTCCTTCCCCCGACTCAAAAAGAAGGAACTTGACGGGTAGGGCATGAAAGCTCTACCTGGCATTTTAATAGAGCGAACTGAACTGAACTGAACTGAACATGAAAGAACCAAATCCTGCCCTGGACGATGGTGCTTGACTGGTAGGGCCTCCCGTTTCTCGAGGCCCTGCCTTTCATTCTACGGAAGAAAGTGGCAAGGAGAATAAAGACGATAGGGCAGTACCCTATGAGCGTTTAGCATAAGAAGAAGACGATTAGCGGCGAGTAGGTAAAGGATTGGGTTTTGTTTTACAAAACCTTTACGTTGTGTTTTGTCTGATTAGGACAGTATATGGAAGTTGTTTCGCCACTTAAAAAAGAGTCTATCGCCTTAACGGTAAGCCAAGGGCGGCTGTACGATAAATTGCATCATGATTTTGGTGTGGTGTTGTCCTACTTAGCACGCCCTGACGTACACGAAATCATGTTAAACCCAGATGGTGGTCTTTGGATAGATTCTAACATTGAGGGTTTGGCTGAGGTGGCGCATCTAAGCCCACACCAAGCTTTTTCTATTATTAATGCGGTTGCAGGCATTCATAACTTCGTCGTTTCTGAAGAAAAGCCGCGTCTAGAAGCAGAGCTTCCCGTATACCAATGCTTTAAAGGTGAGCGTTT